>CAZRTG010000086.1:0-13365 GCA_964602895.1 uncultured Wenzhouxiangellaceae bacterium | reverse complement strand
GAAGGGGATGTAAAGTGGAGTCTTCCGGATTCTCGACCCCTTCGATGGTAGTGATTTTTACGTCTTCACAATCAACCGCCATTTTCAGACAGGAAAAGATGGGCTCTCCATTTATCTGTACGGTACAGGATCCACAGGTACCCATTTCGCAACCGGTCTTTGTTCCAGTAAGTCCAATGTGTTCTCTGATCGTATAAGCCAGGGACCAGTACTCCTGAACATTGACCAGACATTCCTCGCCATTGACATCCAAGCAAATCTGTTTCACAACTATTCTCCTTTGGCTCTTGATGTGGCTACCATGAGGGCATCTTCAATGGCACATTTCGCCCACAGTGTCCTGAGTTCAGCCGTAGCACGATGGTCTCCCAGGCATTCGACCTCTGTGGCGGCCGCCTGCGCCGTAGTTTTGATACTGTTTTCATCAGGTATCTTTCCAAGCAGCAATTTCTCGGCGTTGATTGCGCGTATGGGTATCGGTACGCCGGCGCCGATAACAATTCGAACATCACTGCACTTGCCAGCAGAGTCAAGAGTGACTCGACACATGCCATTCACAATAGGCAGGTCTGTTGACATTCGCTCGTATTTTTGAAAAGACGAGCCGGTGCCCGGTGGTGGAGTCGGTACCTGTACCTCCAGTACAATCTCATCAGGCTCCAGCGCAGTCATAAGATAGCCCAGGTGAAAATCACTGATGCTCATGGTGCGCTGACCCGCAGCACTGCCAATCACCAGGCTTGCGTCCATCGCATGCAGCGCTGTTGGCAAATCGACTTCACCCGCTATGCATACTATCCCGCCCACGGTTGCGACATTGCGCACCTCTTTAATCTTGAGCTTGCTGACTGTCTCTGAAAATATGCTGAAAGCACCCTGATTGGTCAGATCATGTGCGTAGATATCTGCCAAAGTTGTTGTAGCGCCCAGCTTCAGCATATTGTCTTCGAGCTTGATGTACCTCAGTCCAAGGTTTTGCAAGCTAATTACAGCTCCAACTTCATCAAACAGTTCTTCGCGGTGACCCATAAAAAAGCTAGTGCCAGCCACAGGTATGGCGTCCTCACCGTATTTATCAAATAGTGAGTATGCGTCGACTAAAGTCGAAGGTTTGTAATATTCCATTTAAAAACACCTCATTAAAGGTTAATCCGAAGCTTACAAGATGTAGGCTGCAGCAATCAGCAACGCAGCTACCGCCGCACCTATCCAAAGCCAAATATGAGTCGAGCTTTTTTTGGATTCTACTGCGGGCTGTTCACTGACCACCAAGTCCTCGCCCGTGTCGCCGAGGGCCGTCTTGATGTTGCTTTGAAATTCTGCAAAAAGCGGATCCAGCTGGCTGGACACTATTTTGTCAATCAATGCACCACCAACCCCCTTCGCCACAACGGCGCCTGAAAAAGTTATCCTGGTTTGATTTTTTCCCAGTTTTGCCAGTTCCGTTTTCCCGTCTATCTGCATTTTGTAATGATTGGATCGCTCAAACAGTCTCCCGTCACCAGTAAACACTGCATAAAACGGCGCTTTCACTTCCTTCATTGTTGTAGAGGCCTTCACGGTCCTGGTAGTTCTCATTACTTTTGCGTCGATGACCCAGTCGAAATCCACATCCGATTTCTTTATGACCTCTTTACAACCCGGGATGCACATGCTGAACTTTTCCATATCGCCCACCAGCGCCCAAGTGTCCTCGAGAGTCGCATTAACAATTATATCTTTGACAATTTCTGCCACAATTTGGTCACCTTTTTCAAATTTTCAGATTCAGGCGGAATATCCAGGCAATGCTGTTGTTCAGCATCCAGCTGTTTAATCTCGCTTGAAATTACGTCCGCTCGTCGAAGCTTGCCAAGGTCAGGTGCTGACCTGAATCGGTCAAGTTTATTAAAGCTCAATGTTATCGAGGCGATTTCATCATCACGGCCACTTTGAGCATGGATTCTGGTAAAAGTTGGAAAATCAGGCCCTGCAACAGTACTCGCCTCATAGTAGTTGATCGTATGTTCCGTCCCAACCCTGTTGGCGTTCGCGTTGCAGTTGAATATCAAACGCTGCATATCGGCAGGGCTGGCTGGCCTGTCGCCGCGGACAGACTGGTAATTGACACAACCTACGGTAACTGTGTTCCGGTAGCGAGCGTCGTTAATCATGACCAGCCGCCCAGGCTCAGGTGACCAGGCTTCGGGGCAGATATCTCCCGCCTTGCTTTCCGACAGGTTTACCGTCCTCAACCAGAACTTCACCGCGTAAAATGGTCATGACTGGCCAGCCCGTAAATTCCCAACCATCATAGATACTCCAGCCACACATGGAGTTCAGATTTTTGCCATCCACCGTAACTTTCTTTTCCAAATCGACCAGCACAATGTCAGCATCGTTCCCAACTACCAAATTTCCCTTTTGAGGAACATTGAATATTTGCGCCGGGTTGTAAGCACAAATCTCCACCAGTTTCTGTAAACTTATTCGCCCTTTATTGACTCCTTCACTGAGCAGCACGGGCAGTATCATCGGCGAATTATTACCAAGGCCCATCGGGGCCTCCCAGATATTATCTCCCTTCATCTCAAGTGTAGACGGTGCGAGATCCGAGCCGATAGTTGTGATCTGTCCATTGCGAATCCCTTCCCACAAGCGCTCGTTGTCCGATGCTGAACGAAGCGGAGGATTGACACACGCAACAGCGGGATGATCTTTGATCACCTGCGAGGGTTCTTCATTATTGTGTGTGAGGTACTGAGGACAGGTTTCTGCAATAACTTCGATACCGTCTTTATGCGCCTTTGCGATAATGTCCACACCTTCGCCAATCGTCATATGGGGTATGTAAAGCGGACAGTCTGCTTGTTGGGCCAGATAGATCGCCCGGCGCATACACTCTGCTTCGACAAAAGGGGGCCTTGAATCATTCCACACCCGATAATCATTGCGACCCTCCGCAATCAACTGGTCGCGAAGCATAAGGTGAATATCAATGTTCTCGGTATGGCAGGCGGCCAGAGCCCCCTCCCCCATTTTGCTGATAATTGAAAATCCCTTGTACGTAGAGCCATCATCGGTGGCAGTAATTCCCAAAAGGTCGGCATGCGGACCTTTGTAACCCATATTGAATTTGAAAGAAGTAATACCAACCTCGGGACAATCCACTATTTCATTGGTCGTGAGCGTATCAATCACCATAAGATGCCAGAATCCGTCGACGAATGATTTGCGCTCAAAATCCGTCTTGTACGATTCAAACGGACCGATAATGCCGTCCCTCAGTGCCAGAACATAGGCGCCAATCGTTGTGACTCCGCCACAGGCGGCACTGATGGTTTCCTGCTGGGTAAATTCAAATGTGTCCTGAAAACCAAGGTGGCAATGCGGGTCGACTACACCCGGAAGAACATGTTTGCCGGTCGCGTCAATTTCTCGCAAAGCTTGAGGCATATCATCTTTGCTGCCAATCGCCTGTATCTTTCCATCCTTGATAGCGATATCCGCTTCAACGATTTCGAAGGGCGTAACTATCTTGCCCCCGTGAATTATCAGGTCCACTTTCATTTTGTCTCCCTTTCTTATTCAGAATTCCGTGATGTAATGCTGCCGGAGCAGAAGCTTGATGTTGTTCTTCTACTGCTTATTGGGCATCAGTATATCATTTATAATATTATACACAATATTATATTTTATTTTAACCTTCGCCCTGGGCAATTACGTTCTGAAACTCTGCTGAAATCGCATTGTCGGCCGACTTGTGGACCTTATATCTGCAGGTTGCGATGCTTGCACATGGCATTACGCCCCGGAAAGCATCGGCAGTACCGAAGACACGGCAGATTTCCGGTTTGCAGATTGGCGACTGAAAGCAACAAGCCTTATGGTGTGTCACTAAAAATGGTTTTCATTGAACTGGCGCTGTCAGATACACCTGTCCTCAGACCAGATAATCTTTCAGGTTGATACTTTCCCGACCGGGTATCCGCTTGCGCTCAAATTTCTGCTTTAAATGCAGGGGCTTGGTGGCATCAAAGCCCAGACGCCCACGATGCAGATCGCCTTCGTCTCTGAAAAAGCCGGGAATATCCGGGATGATCAAAGCTTCATCGACACGGCAGCGACTGATAATTGCCCACCAGACGTCGTTTACATCATGTATGTCCACATCTTCGTCTACCACCACAACAATCTTGTTAACCTGGGTCAGACTACCGAATGCTTTTAACAATACTCGCCGTGCATGGCCTTCGTATTGCTGCCTGATCTGTACAACTGTCGCTTGCGGGCCGGGGCTGCAACTGACGTTGATGATTCCGGGAATCTCCTGAGAAAGGCTTCGATAAATTCGCGTCGCGTAAGACAGCTCCAGGGCACGAAGGTCCTCGGACTGTCCACAGACCAGTCCGTGGAAGATGGCTCCCTTCTGCCAGACCACCCTGGTGACTTCAAACACATGATTTGGTGCCGCATCAATATAGTAGCCCTGGAATTCGCCGAATGGACCTTCCATTTCCCGAACATTGGGCAGGATTTTTCCCTCGATGACAATCTGGGTATCTGCAGGCACTTCCAGGCCAATACTGCGACAGGGCCTCATCGGCAACGGATTGCCTCGGATCTGTGCGGCAATTTTTAATTCATCCTCGTTCGTGGGAATGGATGCACACGCAGCGAGGAATACCTCAGGTGGCGCTCCAATGAGGATAGCAACCTCAAGCGCTTGCCCCAGCGCTTCTGCCCTGCCCTGATACTTCGCCAGGTCATGGGGTGGTGCCAGTCGGACACCCAGTTTCCTGTCATCGACCATCATGGAACGGTTGAATGACAGGTTTGGAACCCCTGTATCAGGATCTTTGGCCAGAAAAATGCCTGCTGTAATATAAGGGCCGGCATCTTTTTCAGAATAATGTATGTGCGGCAATTCGCTCATACGCCCCTCTTGCAGCCCGGCGGGTTCGGAGACCGTCTGCAGGTAGGGCTCAGCTCCAGAGAAGCGCCGATCGGTTATTTCCACCCAACGCGGACAGAAGTTGCCGTCATCGGCGCCGATCAACTCGCACATACGCGCGTTGCTACCGTACAGATTGGACACCACAGGGAAAATTGACCCCTTGACGTGCCTGAAGAGAATGGGGTCCGTGCTCTCCTGTTGCGAGCGTGAAACCACGGCCGCAAGTTCGAATTCGGGGTCCACTTCACGCTCTACAATCCGCATTTCACCACGCCCTATGAGTTTTTCGATGTAGTCACGCATGTTTTTTGCCTCGTATTATCTGGTTATTGACGGGGGGATACCGGATGATCAAGTGTGGCTGAGCTTATATCCATGCTGGCGAGCTGTTTCAGGTCGTCATGATGAGGCGCACTGTTCATATCAGTTCCTTTATTTTGGAGCCAAAGACGTCAATCAGGGCAAGCCTGATACATCGCTGGTGTCATTGAACACTGCCAGACCAACCTGACATGATCAACCAAATCTTTTACAATCCGGTCTGGCCACTATTCCTGATTCTGCCTCAAGTCTCCCATTTTGCAGCGCACTGATTTGGAAATAGCGCTGGCATTTGTTTCTCCAGATAGTATAATAATTTTGTTAATAACATTGTGAAGAATCTTTAATGTCAGAAAAAATTCCGGTCACAATCGTCACTGGCTTCCTGGGCTCGGGTAAAACCACACTGCTAAATCATCTCCTGCAGAATACCGCTGGCTTGAAAATCGCAGTTCTGGTAAACGACTTTGGCGAAATCAACATCGATAGCGAGCTGATTACCAATGTCAGTGGCGAAACCATCAGTCTTGCAAATGGCTGTGTTTGCTGCACCATCCGTGGCGATCTCATAAAGACTGTAATCGGGCTGTTGGAACAGCCCGAGTTGCCCGACCATATCGTTATCGAAGTTAGCGGAGTATCTGACCCGGCTGCGGCAGCCATGTCATTTGTTATATCGCCACAATTGGCAGCAAGTGTGCAAATTGACAGTATTATCGGAGTACTTGATGTCGATCAGTTTGAATCTGTTGACTCAAAACTGCAGGCACAAATGCAGGATCAGATAATGGCCGCAGACGTAGTCATTTTGAACAAGACCGACCTGGCGGGACCGGCAAAGATAGCCGCAGCAGAAGCCTGGGTAAAAACGGTTTCCCCTGGGGCCCGAACGTTGACCGCGGTACAGGCTGTTGTTCCGCTTGACTTGATTATGGGTACCGGCCATTCCCGGCATCCTTCATCGCATGCACACAGCCACGAGCGCGACCATAGCCTTGATTACTCATCCTGGTACTGGACTTCCGAAAACCCTCTGGCATTCGAGGCCATTTACAGTGTCTTCAAGTCCATGGACCCGACCATTTTCCGCGCTAAAGGCTTTTTGTACCTGGGTGAGGTACCCGATAAACGTATAATCCTGCAGATGGTCGGGAAACGGGTTACTCTGACCAAAGGTGAGCCCTGGGGCGACGATACTCGGCAATCCAGGATAGTAGTAATCGGCATTCGTGATGGCGTGCCGACAAAATTACTCAAAGAGGCATTTGAAGGCAGCCAGTTTGTCGAAGGCGTGGCTCCGTCCAACAAATTGTCCAATGCAGTAATAGAAATACTGCGAAGTTAGTTCAATGTGCCCTGTCAAAATCAGGCCATTCACTACTCGCTGTTCCGGCAAACAATACCAAGGACAGGATGTACATTATGTTTAATAGCATTGAGGATGTAACAAATCTCCTCGAAAAGCAGGGTTATGTGACCGACCGGCCGCTGGCAACCTCTATCTACCTGTCCCTGGCACTTCAGATTCCCATTTTTCTGGAAGGCGAACCAGGCGTGGGCAAGACTGAAGTTGCAAAATCCATTGCCAAAATACTGGACACCAAATTGATACGGCTTCAGGGCTATGAAGGCCTTGATTCAAATACGGCACTCTACGAGTGGAATTATCTCAGACAGATGCTGGAGATTCGATTACAGGAAGCCAGAGGTGTAGAACAGGCACTTATAGGCGATGACCTCTTCAGCGAAAAATTCCTGCAGCAGCGCCCACTACTGGAAGCCATTCAATATACCGGAAAGAACCCTCCGGTCCTTCTCATAGACGAAGTCGACCGTTCAGATGAAGAATTTGAAGCGTTTCTACTGGAAATCCTCTCGGATTTCCAGATTACCATCCCCGAACTCGGACCCATCAAGGCGAAAAGACGCCCATACGTGTTACTGACTTCCAATCGTACGCGTGAAATACACAATGCTTTGAAGCGGCGTTGTCTTTACCATTGGATTGACTATCCCACGCCCGAAAAGGAGTTGCAGATCATCCGCAATAGAGTGCCTGGAATATCCGAACGGTTGTCGGGACAAATATGCAGTTTTATGGCACAACTGAGACAGATCGACTTCTACAAACGTCCCGGTGTATCAGAAACCATACATTGGGCTCAGGCTTTGCTGAAGCTCGGAGTCAGTGACCTTAACCCGGAAATAGTAACTGCAACCATGGGTTGTATTCTCAAATACAAAGAAGACCAGGATCGGGCCTTTGAAGAGAATATGCGTAAAGCGGTCGCTATTAGCAAAAACTTTAAAGGATCTGCTCTTGCGAACGAAGGGTTCAGGTTCCAAAGCTGATCGTTCCGAAGAAAAAGTTTAGCGACAAGTGAACAATACACCAGCTTCAAATTTACCCGGAAAGGATATTTCCCCCTCCCTACTGGAACACATTACCGGGTTTACCAGAGCTTTGCAGGATGCAGGAGTTTCTGTCAATGCCTCCAGTCTGATTCACTTTTGTAACTGTTTTGACCATATCGATATTGCAGACAAAGCAGATTTTTACAATGCAGCTCGAACAACACTTGTTTCCAGTCGGGATGAACTGCCACGATTCAAGCAGGTTTTTTTGGAATATTGGTTCAGTATCAAACTCCCTAAAGGCAAGGATCCAGGCGACGAGAGCGAGCTGTCGGAAGACCTGACAGAGGGAGAAAACAAGAACAAGAGTACGTCTGAATCCAGCGAAGAAAGCAACACCGACGAGCAAGCCGATCAAAAAGTGCCGGAACAGGCTCAGACGGGGGCATCCAAAAACGAAGCCTTATTGACCAAGGACCTGAGTCAGTTGGATCCCTCACAACTGGAAGAAGTCAACGCGTTGATCCGACAAATCGCCGAGACACTCCTGATTCGTAATAGCCACAGAACCAAATCATCATACGTTGGTAAAGACCTGGATCAACGAAAGATGTTGCGGGACGCAGCGCGTTGCGACGGGCATATTCTGAAACTCAGATACAGACAACAGAAATTCAGGAAAGCCAAACTGTTCCTGTTATGCGACGTGAGTGGGTCGATGGATCGCTACGCCAGTTTCCTTATCCAGTTCATTCACATAATACAGGACAGGATACCTGGCTTTGAAGTGGCGCTGTTCTCAACGCGTATGTCTATCGTTACTCGTTTTGTGAAACAAAAAGATATACGTCAGGCCTTGCCACTACTTGCAAACCATGTTCACGACTGGTCAGGCGGGACTCAGATCGGAGTGAGTCTCAGACAGTTCAATCATCATTTCTCTCGGGAAATGAGCCAGAATCGCAGCGTCGTCATGATTCTGAGTGATGGCTGGGACCGTGGCGATGCCCGCCTGATGCGCAATGAGCTACAAAACCTGAGGCGACGGGTTCACCGCCTGATTTGGCTCAATCCATTATTGGGAAATAAAGAGTACCGACCGTTGGCAAGGGGTATGCGAACGGCGATTCCCTATCTGGATGAGTTCTTGCCTTTTAACGACATCAATAGTCTCAAGAATGTGGTCAGGGCTCTCAAAGCATCGTTTAGCGCCTAGTGGCCTGTCATTAAATCATCAAGCACTGGTTGCAAACACTATCCGGCTGATCAACGTTATCAGGCGACTGAAGAGATCGAAATATGCAAAAGACCAATGCCAAAGGGGCCAAGTGCAGAACTTCCAGCGAACAGGCTGAGGGGGCAATTCGTGCCAAAATCATAGCAGGTAAATTCGTCCCCGGTCAGCGCCTGGTTGAAATCGACCTGATGGAAGAACTTGATGTTTCGAGGGGTATGATTCGCGCGATTTTCCGCAAATTGGAATCAGAGGGCATTCTTGAAATCACCAAGAACCGGGGTGCCTCGGTAAAAAAACTGTCTCGGCAGGAGTTCAATGATACCGTTGAGGTGCTGCACGAAATCACCTGTCTGGCAACAAGACTGGTGGCGAAACGCTTCAGGGAACCGGAAATCCAGCGTGCACTGAAAAAGTCGCTGGATATCGCACGGGCGTTTGAGAATGATATGGACAAGCATGGATTGGTGCAGGATTATATGCTTGAGAATGTTCGCTTCTGGGGCTGTATTGGAAACCTGTCGGGTAATTCTGTCCTGCAAAAGCAACGAGAGCGGCTGCAGCTTCCTCTTTTGAGATTACAGACCCAGGGACTGATCCTGAATTCCGCTCAGCCAAAGTGGATTGTCAAGCACCTGGAACTGATTGAGGCCCTGCTCAATGGTGAAGCAAGGTCGGCAAATTCACTTGCCATTCAGGCACAAAAAGGCGTATGGCAGGCCATGCAGGAATTGCCCGACTCTGCATTCAGTTAAGGAGGCCCTGAATAATTCATCCATGAATTATCAGAGTACATCCATGTGGCAAGGAAACTCTGAATAAATCGGAGTCTCCTTAAAATGTTCACAATACAGTGCTTTAATGTGAAAAATTGGCCGGCAATCTGAAAAAGTCAGCCTGACTCGCGACCAGGCCCGGATCGTAAATTGGTAGCGAGCAACGATCCGGATTACAAATATACATGGCTGACCGATCCCGCATTGGGTAACGACCCGCCAACTCATAATGGAGCAGTTTTCGCGGATGGTAAGTAGCCCGACCGGCCTCAAACAATGCAATTGTGGACGCTGCCAACGGCTGACCTACGACTGAAAATTCCACGTAGGCGGCGGTAAGCGTTTCCAGGGCCAGCGCAGTTTCTCCAACAACTTTCCCCTCCCGGCGTAGAACCCCGGATGTTGCTGCTGCGCGCAGGCTGCGCTCGGGAATGGCTGCATAGCGGTCATCTTTGGTGTAGACCCACAGCTTGTACAGCGCTTGCGCGGCCAGAGCATTCTGTTCCAGAGGTTTGCGGGGGGCCACTATAGCGGCAGCCTCATCCGGTACCGTAGCAAAGAATCCCCCAAGCTCATGATCATACAGCTTTGAGATCATTTCTCCGGCCAACCTATCGGCTCTTGCCAGCCAGATACTGTTCCCTGTTGCACGGTAAAGTGCCAGCATGGCAGAAGTGAACCAGACCTGTGCACTGAGAAACGGTTTCTGCTCTACGACAAGCGGACGCATCCGTTGTTCGTGGTTCACCTCACTCGAGGAAGTTTGCAGCATCCATCCAGGTTCTTTCCACCGATTGTCAATCAGGTATTGTGCAGCGCGGGTGGCCCGCTGCAGGTAGTCGGTATCACCTGTTGCCTCAAACGCACCGGTATAGGCCATTATCATTTGCGCGTTTTTATCGGTATACACAGCGCGATCTACGGGCGGGATCCCATATTGCCGGCGCTCGGCATCACTTTCCAGCCGCCAGTAATCAATACTCGTCATATCCCGAGGCAGCCCTGCAGGTGCGTCTTCCTGGCTGGTATAGAAAACGCCCTCCTCGTCCATCAACCAGGCTGTTATGAAGCGATCAACTTCCTCCAGTGCACGCAGGTACCGTTCGTCTCCGGTGACCTGGTAGGCAGTGGCGAACGCGCTCATTGCATCGGCCTGATTACTGATGCGTTTTTCCGGAACTGCGCCCAAGCCCTGAAAGCGTGGTGGCGTAGCCTGGGCATCGACGAAAACGGCTACAAATACCCCACCCCACACAGGGTCCATTGCCCTGATATACAGATCCGTTGTCTTCAGTGCCACAGCACGCAATTCCGTGTCCTCGTACATGTGGGCACGATAGTAAAGGTGTTCAAGGCGAGCGCCACTTGCCGTGGAAACCGACTTGCTCGACCAGCCGCCATGCTGTTCGTTCAATGTGCTGTCCAGTTGCTTGCGCACCCGATCCCGGAGCCGGGTCAGGTCAGTGGTTTCCGGTTGTGGCGACGCGGCGTAAGGAGCCAATCGGTCTGCTTCGAGTTGACCCTTCTGTTGCCTGTCAATCAGCTCGCGCAGGACAGGAATGAAGTTTTTCGGGCTTCGGTTGCCCGCCAATGCCAAAACCTGAGTGCCGTCCGGAGCCATAAAGATCGTGGCGGGCCATGCCCAATCCGAGTAGCGTTCGCCCACATCCGGCTGTGCCTCGGCATCCGCGACGATCGCCACGAAATAGGTGTTGATGAGGTCAATCACCGTGGCATCAGTATAGGTGAGTTCGTCCATCCAGCGGCAAGCGGTACAACCTTCTATGCCCACATCGAGGATGATCATCCTGTTGTTCTCAGTTGCTTCCTGGAACGCAGCCGTGCCCCATTGCTGCCAGTTGATGGTTGGCGACGCCTGGGCTGTCGATGCCGACACGCCGTGTATCAGCAGTGCCAGGAATAAAAAGCGTCCCATCCTGTTTCTCCACATTCGCAGCTGAATATACCTGACTCAAGCGCCATTAAATTACTGTGAAAATTACTGTGACACTCAGCCACGCAACTTCTCGGTATTGCGGGCATCAAGCACATACTCTTCACCGATGATATCCACCACCACCTTGTAGGTTTCCAAAGCCTGATCAATAGAAATCAAATCATCGCGAACATCGGCCACAACCTGCTCGGGATCTCTGCTAACGGGGTCACCCCAACCGCCACCGCCGCCGCTGCGCATACTGATAACATCGCCAACCTTGAGTTGCCTGTGCAAGTCCCCGCGACTGGTGACCGCATACTCTTCGGCCGTACCGGGGTTGGTCACAACCTGGGCCGGCATCCCGTCGAATCCACCATCGAACCCTTTGGCTACACTATCCTGAGTGTTCTCGAAAGCGGTGTGCAGCGAAACGCCCGCTTCAAGAATCCGGTAATCACGGTAAACACCCGCGCCACCACGGTATCGGCCATGCCCTGAAGATCCCGTACGCAAGGCAAACTGCTCAATTCGAATCGGATAACGCATTTCCACTACTTCAACCGGAGAGTTCGGTACGTCACCCATGACATTAATCGCCATTGTCGGGGCATCGGCTTTGGGCCGCGCACCATTTCCGACATCGACAGGATCGGCGAGAATGAAGGGTGTGCCATCTCGTGGATTCGTTCTTGCAAACGTTGGCATGGTGAGTGTTGCGCCCCCTGCAATACATTTGTCCGGAACAGCCTGACTTAATGCCCGCATTGCCAGTTCATAAGATGCAATGCAGAGATAACCATAGGAATCGACCGGCGCCGGACGCTCCGGACTTACCGCCAAGCCCTTGGGTATATCAAACTCAATCGGTATAAAATCACCTTCATTGGAGGCCGTCTGCGGAGATAAAATACCTTTTATCGCTGCACGCACAACGCTGCGTATCGCGTATTCCGGCGCATTGACCGGCCCTGTACGCACAGGGCTGGTGCCGGCAAAAGCAACCTTGATGGTATCGCCTGCAATAGTAAGCTGAAGTGCGATTTTGAAGGGTTCGTTAATCGCCACACCATCGTGATCCATAATCTGTTCAGCGCTGTAGGTTCCATCAGGCATGGTGGCGATCTGCTGACGGGTAAACCTTTCCGCATTCTCAATTGCCAGATTCATGGCGTCATTTACCGCATCTCTTCCATATTTACGACAATAGGCCTTGAGGCGCTCTGCACCCAGTCGACAGGCAGCAATCTGGGCCTGCATATCACCAATGACAATTTCAGGGTATCGGGTATTGTTTCTGACGACACTCCAGAGGGCCTCAACATTTTTGCCACGCGCAATGAGCTTTTCATGCGAATAGCAGATCCCCTCCTGGAAGACATCCACAGAGTCCGAACACCAGCCACCCGGCGTCTTGCCGGCAATATCCGCCCAGTGCGCTGTTGAGGCTGTAAAAGCCAACAACACTCCCTCAAAAAATACCGGGCTGTAAATGGATACATCTGAAATATGATTGCCCGTGGTATAGGGATCGTTGGCGATAATCACATCCCCCTCCTCAAAACCATCAATGCCGTACACAGCAATGCCGGATTGCACGGTCTGGGGCAATGCGCCGACAAATACGGTCATACCAGGTGCTTCCGCCCAGGTTTCACCGAAGGGAGAAACAATCGCCAAACCAAAGTCTTGCACATCATAAAGCAGCGGGTTATAGGCAGTGCGAATCAAGGTAGTCGCCATTTCATGTGCGGCAGCATTCACACCATTTTTGATCACTTCTGCTGTGATTACATCCAATGTTTTC
>CAZRTG010000085.1:0-13385 GCA_964602895.1 uncultured Wenzhouxiangellaceae bacterium | reverse complement strand
TGCAGTTCAATCGTGCATCGCGGACTAATACCGCTTTACACAGAGCAACGCGCAACGGTGAAATATCACCATCTGCACGCATTCGAATTATTAGATTTGTCAGCAAGCTTCTTGGGTAGCGCCTGCCAGTTAAAATTGCTCGTGCCAGTTCACCAGCCAACTGAGGCGAGACATCTTCCAGTTTTGGTTTTGTATTCTCCCGATGAGGAACCGTTTCACTTAGCAATCTCCATACTGCTGGTTCATTTTTCCAAGGCAAAGGATCAAGTAATAGATCGTAGTAATGCTGAGCCAACCGCTTGGCAAAAGTATCAATATTCTGTGTTTCCCAAAACCGTATAGACAAGCGGGAGGCATTCGGCGCAAGCCCTAACACATAGATGCAGGTGTCAGTTTGTAACTCAGGGTTTAACTCAGCAAGTGGCCGGCCTTTAGCTATGATTGATAAGGCTGCTTTTAGCTTTGTGCTCTCTTGAATGTCAGTTGGCGGTTCAAGCAATAAACCGAACAGTGTTTCACCCGCATGTGCCTGGATGGAGGTTTTTGCTGTTGCCCAGAACACGACGGTAGTATCACCCATTTGTAGACGTTGGTGATTACTCTCGTCTCGGCGCAATAGGTGATTTAAAACCGTGGTATATGAAAAAGCTGCTTTGTCAGAAACAGGTGCATTTGCACCCTGTTCTTTACCGTAAGAGGTAAATGCATCTAAATTGAAGGAGACCAGTGATGCGCCAGAACTCTGTGCACCATTTACTCCTTTTATCGATGGATGTAGGCGTGCGCTAGGTGTGTGAATCCCAGTTACTAAACAGAAATTTTTCTTAGCATCTTTAGACTCCAATTGTTTCATTCGGATGGCGATAGCTGCAGGCCTTTCGTGAATAAATTTCCGTTCGCCTTCCAACTGAAATACAAAATTTGAATCAAGAGCACTTTCGGGTATTTTTGCAATTTCTTTTGTATCGTCTAACCGCCAGTGTGCCAAAAACATAGACAGCGCTTCCAGTCCCTCATCTTTGTTACCAGCCAACCATTTTTCATGGTAACTTTTAAACTCCATATGCGTTCTATGGGTTCTTTCAATATCCTTTTCTTCTTTGCTTGCGGTTAGACCAAGTACGTATCCTGATTTATCCCATAAAAAACAAGGAGATATATTAACAGCGCGTTTGGGTGGTTGCGGTACAAGTCGAATGGATGGCAAAGGCTTTTTGCCTGACGTATCCATCAAATTGATTACATCGACTAATTCGCCAGCAGCATTGATAACCAAGGCATAGCTGATTTTCTCTTGACTAAAACCATAGGGAGCAATGTCTTCATTGCCTTGATCGACTAACCTTTCGTAATATTTATTCAGCGCTGTAAGAATCATGCTTTAACCGTCCCTGCTGTGAAGGGCGGCACGGCGATGACTCCATCCTTCATCTGAGCACGAAAAAAGTGGGGAGTACAATCGTTGGCAAAATCAATGTCGTGCAGCATCCAACCCAAATCTTTTTCGCCAGCAAGGCTTTCATCTACTAGCTCCCTGCTTTCGTCTTCCAACAATTCAAAATTGGCAGGGAATTCCCGAGTACCCAAGCAGGGCATGTGAAAGCACTGTCCTTTGCGGGCGCGACGATTAAAAATATCCAAGTGCTTGCCTTCGTTATCGCCAGCTTCAGCTTTTGTCGTAAGTTTAAAGTGGGCTTCGATTATGTAAGCTACATCCCGCAGTATGGTAGCGGCACGCTGTTGTCGGTTTTTCTGATCATCAATAAAATAGACAAGGTCTGAAGTATCGCCAGCTTTCATGGCTTTGCTTACCGCTGAGTCTGAAAGTTTACTCGCCACCTCATTTCGCCGAATAGATTCAAACCGAATGGGTTTAAGTACTGTAATCTTGTCGATATGCCAGCGGATAGCTGGCTTCCAATGAATCGCTTCAAGGATGCCACGAGCAGCTGAGGGAGTTATCACGTCATAACTGACGCGCTCAACCTTCATTTCTGGTCTGGTGAAACAAGCCCGTTCACCCCATACCTTCAGTTTTATTCCGTACGACATTTTTATTCCATATTTAGGTATTCAAGAGATAACCGATTTATCAGCACTGATGAAGTCGGGGTCTTCCCACGTTAATCCACACTCAGGGTCATATAAATTGGTGGATACCAACTCCAGAAATTGCTCGCCAAATCGTTCAGGTTGAACTGGCTGCACCGCACCTGCCGCACGCAGAGCGTTCAAACCATATTCTGGCACTTGCACCAAATAGCGCTGAATATTCCGTCCTGCTAACCCAACATATTCGGCATGAGCTAGTTGCTGAATCAGTATTTTCAGCTCTCTCCTATCTGCTTCTTCTGTGAGTGAAGCATAGGGGACAATAACTGGCTTCATATTGCTTTCGATCATGCGAAATTGCCTGGCCATTTGTTCATAGGGTATACCATCAATCCCGCCATCCTGCGTCTGCTTCAGAAGGCTATAGGCATCAAGGTGTTTACCTTTTGTCCAATAGACTTCTTGAAAATAATCCCTAATAGCGTCTAGGGACAAGGGGTTATCGCTTGATTTTCGGAATACAGTACGACATGCCTGTGCGTATTGTTCTAACTCTGGTGGCATACGCCAATCACTGGCAACCGTGAAAACCTTGACCAGGCTGGTTTCTTTTGATTGTCGGCCCTCCCGGTTGCAGCGGCCTGCAGCTTGCGCGATTGAATCCAATCCTGCCTCAGCTCGATAAACCATCGGAAAATCAACATCAACACCGGCCTCAATTAAAGAAGTCGCAATCACGCGGCAAGGTTCTCCAACATCCAGTTTTTCACGAATCTCTTTGAGTTTATGGCTGCGGTGTTGGGCGCACATTAATGTGGTCAAATGATAGCTACCCGTTATATGACGTATTTGTTCAAATAGGCTACGAGCATGGCGGCGGTTGTTTACGATACAAAGCACCTGATGTTGATGAATAAGTTGTTCGGTCAGGTCGTCGTCATACAATGGGCCAATATGTTTCACGCAAACTCGCGCCAAATCTTGATGCAGCTGGAACGGGTTAGGGGCAAGCTCTCTGACATGTTCCAGCCCACCGTCAAATCCATCTTCCGCCAATAAGGCAGGTTGAGTTGCAGTACACAGCACCAGACTGGTTCGGTAATTGAGTGCCAATTCCGCTATTGTGGCGACACAAGGGCGTAGCAGCTTGGTGGGTATTGTTTGAGCCTCATCCAGTATCACAACGCTATTGGCGATGTTATGAAGTTTTCGGCATTGGGAGGATCGATTAGCAAACAGGCTTTCAAAAAACTGCACTGCAGTAGTAACTACAATTGGAGCTTCCCAGTTCTCGGCAGCCTGTCTTAGTTTATCTCTTGAATCTGGATTTGAATAATCCACTTTTTCATCCATAAAGGCACTGTGATGCTCAAGTACAGCTTGTTCACCCAAGTCTCCCAGTGCTTCACGAAACACGGCCGCATTTTGTTCTACGATACTGGTGAAAGGAATAACCAAAATAACTCGCCGCTGACCGTGCTTAATGGCATGATCCAATGCAAATGCGAGAGAGGTCAGTGTCTTGCCACCCCCTGTTGGCACATTCAATGAAAACAATCCGGGAACTTGATCTGCTTGGGTTCTCACATACTTCAAAATGCGGGCTCGAACAGCATTTATACCCTCTTTCGACTGAAATCTGGTTTGCCGCAAATATCGGTCAAGCGTGCCCCTGAGTTCCAGTAATGTTGGATACGCTTCATCGCGCTGAGGGCTATTCTCGATACGGTGATAAAAAGCTTCTGTATCCAAAAAGTCTGCATCCACCAGGCAGGAGTACAACATGCGCCCCAGCAATGAAAATTGAAAAATGTTCAATCCTCGCATAGGATTCATTTGGGGTTGAGTGGGCTTTTCCTTTAGATCAATCTGCTCTTCCCAAATAGCATCCAATTTTGTATCAAGTTCACGGTTTAAACGGTTGGACAGAGCAGATATTTTTTGGGTTTTATCACTTTCACGCCCGTCAGCCAACCCAGCGTGATGTCCTGCAATAGCATAAGCGAGCAAAATGCCAAACTGTGGGTAACGTTCAATAGCCACCTTGGCACCCCAAGTGGCATGATCTACACGTTGAGGACTGCCCCGAAGCCGAGATTGAAACTCTTCACAATACTTGCCTAAGTCATGCAACAAACCTGCGATTTCGGCAATATCACCTGCTGAAAAATGACTGGCTTTCTCGTATGCAAGATTTCCAACATTGGTAAGATGATCCTTGAGAGGTTGCCACTCGCTTTCTATTCTGCCATTTACAGAGTGCGCATAATATATTTTGCCAAGCACTGCTTGTTTCAATCCCAACTCCTCACCTTTAAGTGCAATGGTTTCCATGCCTAACTGTTGCTTCCTATAAGTAGGATCTTTTTTCCTGGGTTGATCGGAAATTGTATGGTAACAACCCTGCCGGACAAAACCTGTCATGTTCATTTATCCAGTAGTTAGAGCCATCCCAATCCTTTGCCCAGTTGCAGTTCCAGCCCTTGTTGTAGTTTATTCTGCAAAGCCTTGCGCAGCTTCAGAGGAGATTCAACATAGACATGCGGGGTGAGGCGAAGTAAATCCTGTATGAGTTCACGATCATCGGAATAAGGGATAGTGAGCAAGTATTCATGGCCGTCCCACTCGCTACTTTGTTCGGAGTGCCACTGTTGTAGGGCTATCTCACGGGCGATTTGTTTAGTGAAGCGTAATTTGGCTGTGTGGCGGACCTGACCTGAGAAAATGCCATAACTTTTAGTGAAATGTTGTTGAAGTACTGTCTTGCTGATGGACTTGATTGGTCTTTTCAGAATTTCAGCGCTAGTAATGCGGGCAATCGAGAAAGTCCGCAATTCATTCCTGAGATGGCACCAAGCATCTATATACCAGTTTTCACGATAGTGGATTAGTACTTGTGGACTTATATTCCGTTGAGTTTTGGTAACATTAAAACTGGTGTAATGAATATGAATCTGCCGTTTCTTAAGCAATGCTTCGCTGATTTTATTGAAGGTTTTTCCAACAAGCTGGCGGTGGTTCATTGGTAATATTTTTATGTGATTGGCAAACGCATTAGGGTTGATGTTTCTGGCTTTTAATAACTTGCTAACTTCTTTTTCTATGATGTTGATTTCATCATTAAGCAGGCCATTACCAAGGCTTTCCAACAGTTGTATTAGTAAGCTGAGGGATTGGAGTTCGTCGCTGGTGAGCCAAAGACCGGGAAGTTCAAAGAGATTGTCTGGCACTTCTGCGTAGCGCCAACCTTTTTGAGTTTGATCATACTCCAGTGGTGCATCGATTATTCTCAGGTTGTCAATCAATCTCTGAACATTACGTTCAGAGCACTCCAGTTCTTCAGCAAGAATTCGTTTGGACACCGGTAATCTTCGGCTTTTGAAAATACGGTGAAGTTTTTGTATGCGGTCGAGCTTATCCATGTAGTCTGATTATCCCTTTCAGCCAGGAGTCTGTGTTGTAAAACGGTTCGGTGATTGTTTGGCTCGCTAAAATCTAAAGTCAAGCATGGAAAAATCACCATAGTTGCTAAGTTTTTCCATTTCTTGTTCGCTTCTACCAATCCCGGTGCCATAATCTTTATTTGACACGAACACCACCTATGGTTGATTACGAACTGTCAGGTATATCTGCATTTTGTTTCGAGTAATAAGCTAATGTCATTGCTGTACGATTGATTGCCATCAAGACTCTGTGAAGAGCCTGAGCGTATGCTGCAAGGCATAATCAGAAAAAACCTGCAGCGGAGCCAGACTAAAGTAACGAAAAAAATCGTGAAAAGAGAATGAAAACAAAAGCGTGGCTGAAAGAGGTACAGTCTGCTTACGAAGCTGCCCTTAAAGGCTTGCGGCAACCCACAATTGGCAGCTTGCTATTGGTTTTCTAACATTGTGTTGGGTTGTCGTTGAGTGCGCGAGCTCAGGCGACAGCCAATCAGACTTTGGTATTTCTTAGCTGCCCCGCCTTAACGCGCACTACGAGGAGCAAAGGAACGTGATTCGAGTAATAGTCCCACTGGATGGCTCCGGTTTGGTTGCACAGGCACCTACATCATGACAAACCACACAGAAAAACCATCGATCACACTCGAGCAGGTCGACGCGTGGTGGCGGGCGGCCAACTACCTGTCGGTTGGCCAGATCTACCTCATGGCCAATCCGCTGCTTGAAGAGCCGCTGCATATTGACCACATCAAACCCCGGCTGCTGGGTCATTGGGGTACGGTGCCAGGTCTCAATTTTGTCTATGCGCATCTGAATCGCACGATAATCGAACGCGATATTGATGTGTTGTTTGTGACCGGGCCCGGCCACGGCGGGCCCTCGCTGGTGGCCAACACCTGGCTGGAAGGAACGTACACGGAACACTATCCGGAAATCTCACAGGACAGTGCCGGTATGCGCAGGCTCTTCAAACAGTTCTCGTTTCCGGGTGGCGTCCCGAGTCATTGCGCGCCGGAAACACCGGGCTCGATCAATGAAGGTGGCGAACTGGGTTACTCGCTGGCGCATGCGTTTGGCGCAGCTTTCGACAATCCGGAGTTGATCGTCGCCTGTGTCGTCGGTGACGGTGAAGCAGAAACCGGTCCACTGGCGGCAAGCTGGCATTCAAACAAATTCCTGAACCCGGCAAGCGACGGGGTGGTTTTGCCGATATTGCACCTCAACGGCTGGAAAATTGCGAACCCGGCGGTGCTGGCGCGCATGCAGGATGACGAACTGCGGGATCTGTTTCGCGGCTATGGTTACGAACCGCTGTTTGTTGAGGGACAGGATCCGGGGCTGATGCATCCGCTTATGGCCGATACGCTGGATACAGCGCTGGACCGGATCAAAAGCATTCAGGCTGACGCACGAGCCAACGGGTTTTCAAAATGGCCACGCTGGCCGATGATCATTCTGCGCAGCCCCAAGGGCTGGACAGGGCCCCGTGAAGTGGATGGTGTGCCGATCGAAGGTACCTGGCGCTCCCACCAGGTACCGATCGCGTCGCTGCGCGAATCGCCCGAACACCTGCATCTGCTTGAGGAATGGCTGCAAAGCTACCGGCCACAGGAATTGTTCGATGAGACCGGGCGGCCGAATCCGGAGATCAGCGCCTTGACGCCCCAAGGGGCCAGACGGATGGGGTCCAGCCCGCACGGTAACGGCGGTTTGCTGATGAAAAAGTTACGTATGCCGGACTTTCGTGAGTACGCTGTGGCCGTACCAAAACCGGGTACGGTGACCGCCGAGGCGACACGGACGCTTGGCAAACTGCTGCGCGATGTCATGGCACGCAATCTTGCGACAAAAAACTTCCGGGTGTTTGGCCCGGATGAGAATGCTTCCAACCGGCTCGAAGCACTTTATGAAGTGACGGGCAAGACATTCACCGGACCCTTTGAAGCGGTTGATGAACACCTGTCGCCCGATGGCCGGGTCATGGAAGTGCTTTCGGAACACCTCTGCCAGGGTTGGCTGGAGGGTTATTTGCTCACCGGTCGTCATGGGTTTTTTTCCTGTTACGAAGCGTTTATCCACATCGTGGATTCGATGTTCAATCAACACGCCAAATGGCTCAAGGTGAGCCGTGAAATTCCGTGGCGGCGGCCCATTGCCTCGCTCAACTATCTGTTGACTTCGCATGTCTGGCGTCAGGATCACAACGGCTTCAGTCATCAGGATCCGGGATTCATCGATCACGTCGTCAACAAGAAAGCCGATATCATTCGCGTGTTCCTGCCACCGGATGCCAACACCTTATTGTGTGTTGCGGATTGGTGTTTACGCTCACGTGACTTCGTCAACGTCATTGTGGCTGGCAAACAGAACCAGCTGCAGTATCTCGACATGGATGCAGCCATCAAGCACTGTGCGGCCGGCATGGGGATCTGGGAATGGGCAAGCAATGACCGGGATGGTGAACCGGATGTTGTCATGGCCTGCGCGGGTGATGTTCCCACACTGGAAACGCTTGCCGCCGTATCCATTTTGCGGGATATGTTCCCGGAACTCCGGGTTCGGGTTGTCAACGTCGTCGACTTGATGGCTCTGCAGCCGGAGTCGGAACACCCGCATGGCTTTTCCGACCGGGATTTCGACACGATTTTCACTGGTGACAAGCCCATTATATTTGCTTATCACGGCTATCCCTGGTTGATTCATCGTCTCACCTATAAACGAACGAATCACCACAATCTGCACGTACGCGGTTATAAGGAAGAGGGTACAACCACCACGCCATTTGATATGGCGGTACTCAATGATATCGACCGGTTTGACCTGGTCTGCGATGTCATCGACCGGGTGACGATACCTGGATCCAAAGCCGCCTATGGGAAACAGGCCATGCGTGACAAACTGATCGAGCACAAACAGTATATTTACGAACACGGCGAGGATATGCCGGAGATTCGTAACTGGCGGTGGCCCGGCTCAGGCCTGTTAAACTAAAGTAACTTTTGTGAAAAATGATGATATGTAAATGAAATCAAGAGATCTCATCGATTCAATGTGGCTGCAGGCCTGCGATGCACTGGAGCGGGCCGAAAGACTGCACCGGCAATTCTTCCGGGTTGAGCGCGTAGGGCGGGGGCCGGCATGGCAACCACCTGTCGATCTGTTCGAGTCCGATCGCGGCTTACTGGTACGCGCAGCCATTCCCGATGCGGATGAGAAGGCCTTTGAAATGCACCTTGAACACAACAGATTGCATCTGTTCGGTCGCAGGGCGTTCCCGGCAGGGCTGAAGGCGTTCGCCATCCACCGGTTGGAAATTCCGTACGGACGTATCGAGCGCATCATCGATCTCCCTGAAGGGCGATTCGAATTCGAGGGCTACAGCTACACGCGAGGTTGCCTCGACATCCATTTGCGCCGCGTGATGGACGGCTCCACAAATTTGAGAATGTATAAGCTATGAAGGATCAAGTCATCAAAACAAACGACTCATCGACACCTGCTTTGCCCGATGACGCAGTGATTATTGTTCCGGTTCGGAATATGGTGATGTTTCCGGGAATCATCTCGCCGGTCACAATAGGCCGCAAGACATCGGTTGCGGCAGCGCAGGCGGCAGCCGCTGCCAAGGGGCACCTCGGCTTCCTGCTGCAAAAGGATGCAGAGCTGGAAGACCCGCAGCCGGAAGACCTGTATTCCATTGGCACCAGTGCCAGTATCCTGCGTTATGTTACGGATGCGAAGTCCAACCATCATCTGGTGTGCCAGGGTGAAGCACGTTTCCGGGTCACAGAATTCATTCCGGGATATCCATTCCTGGTGGCTAAAATCGAGCAGGTGGTGGAGACCAATGACGATGCGGATGATGCCAAGGCACGGGCACTGGTTCTGAAACAGCAGGCGGCGCGTGCTGTCGAAATACTTCCCATGGTGCCGGCCGAACTCGCGGCTGCTATCCAGGCAGTCGAATCACCTGGCGCTTTGGGCGACCTGATTGCCAGTTTCCTTGATTTCAAGGTGGATGAAAAACAGGAAATTCTTGCGACTTTTGATGTCCGGCAAAGGCTGGATATCGTTATTTCGAAAATGGCGAAACAGCTTGAAATCATCGAGCTATCTCAGGAAATCGAATCGAAAACCCGCGAATCGATCAATGAGCAACAGCGTGAGGCCGTGTTGCGCGAACAAATGCGCACGATTCAGAAACAGCTCGGCGAAAATGGCGCGGACAGCGCGGAGTCCGAGGCGCTTGAAGCTGCGATCGGCGAGGCAAATATGCCCGAGGAAGTCGACAAGCAAGCGAGGAAGGAGTTGGATCGTCTTCGACGCATGTCCAGTCAATCCGCCGAATACTCCATGCTGCGAACCTACCTTGACTTGCTTATCGAGCTGCCCTGGTCGGTGATCGATACCGAAAATATCGATATCAGCCGTGCGCGCGAGATTCTCGATGAGGACCATTACGGGCTCACGAAAATCAAGAAACGTATCATCGAATACCTGGCGGTACGAAAACTTGCACCCGACGGCCGCAGCCCGATTCTGTGTTTTTCCGGCCCACCTGGCGTTGGCAAGACATCGCTGGGACAAAGCATCGCGCGCGCCATCGGCTTGCGTTTTGCACGCATCAGCCTGGGCGGTTTACACGATGAGGCAGAGATCCGGGGACACCGGCGTACCTATATTGGCGCCATGCCGGGGAAAATCATTCAGGCCATCAAAAAGGCGGGATCACGGAACCCGTTATTCATGCTTGATGAAATTGACAAACTCGGCGCCGGTTTTCAGGGCGATCCGTCGTCGGCTTTACTTGAAGTACTGGACCCCGAGCAAAACTCGACCTTCGAGGATAACTATCTGGCTGTGCCGTTCGATCTGAGCAAGGTGTTGTTCATCGCCACAGCCAATCGACTCGATACCATTCCGGCTCCGCTGCGGGATCGCATGGAGATCATCGAGCTGCATGGCTATACCATTGAAGAAAAGATTCAAATCGCGAAGCGTTATCTGGTGCAACGGCAGATCAAACAAAACGGAATCAGCGAAGATCAGGCGGAAATTACTGACGCGGCGCTGGAACGTGTTATCAGCAGTTACACGCGCGAGGCAGGTTGCCGCACGCTGGAGAAGCAGATCGGCGCATTGCTGCGGCACGTTGCGGTGGGCTTTGCCGAGGGCAAGCTCGATAAAGTCCGCATCGATGCGGAGGATGTTGAAGCAATTCTTGGCGCCCCACATTTTGAAGACGAAGTGGCCATGCGAACCAGCGTACCGGGCGTTGCAACCGGGCTAGCCTGGACTCCGGTTGGCGGTGACATTCTTTTCGTCGAGTCGACCATGACACCGGGTAGCGGCAAAATCACCCTTACCGGACAACTTGGCGATGTGATGAAAGAAAGCGGCCAGGCGGCGTTGACCTTGCTGAAAAGCCGCGCGAAGTCCCTGCAACTGGATGAAGACTGGTTCAAATCTGACGATATCCATTTGCACGTTCCCGCTGGCGCGATCCCCAAGGACGGGCCAAGTGCCGGCGTCGCAATGTTCGTGTCGCTGGCTTCCATGGCCATGAATCGAGTCGTACATCATGATGTAGCAATGACAGGTGAAATCAGCCTGCGCGGCCTGGTGTTACCGGTAGGCGGCATCAAGGAAAAAGTCATCGCCGCGCACCGCGCCGGAATCCGCACCGTGCTGCTGCCGGATCGTAACCGCAAGGATTACGACGAAATCCCGGAGTCCACCCGGAACGAATTGACTTTCGTCTGGCTAAAGACGGTTGACGATGCG
The DNA here is from genome assembly GCA_964602895.1 of uncultured Wenzhouxiangellaceae bacterium. Classification (GTDB taxonomy): domain Bacteria; phylum Pseudomonadota; class Gammaproteobacteria; order Xanthomonadales; family SZUA-36; genus JAWXBM01. The sequence continues at coordinate 2,106 of CAZRTG010000085.1, read as the reverse complement.
CTGCTGGCTGCCTTTGAGCCTGACAAGGCCAAATCGGAGGCAGCGACCGCTTAGGCTGATTCGTTGTTTTCCTGAGAAAGGGTTCATAGCGTCACGGAGTAGATAAGCTGACCGCCATTTTTACCACCCCCAAAACGGCCCAGAGCCAGTGGACGGGAGAGCAAATGGATGATGATCTGGCCATTCTGGGATCGTTGCACAGAACCCTCACTCGATTTGGGGAAGACCCTTAATTTTAATAACTGATCAGGTTTAAAGTTGACAGATTATCATGTTTCGATAATATAGTAATATGATTGAGACCTTTGGTAATGCTCTGGCTGAGAATTTGTTCGACGACAGGCAGACAAAGGCCACAAGGAAATTCCCTCCGGAGCTTCGCCGGGCCGGGCGTCGAAAACTGCTTTATTTACACGATGCAGCGGAGCTGAAAGACTTGCGAGTACCTCCCGGTAATCGTTTGGAAGAACTCAAAGGTAATTGGAAGGGATTCCACTCAATCCGGATAAACGATCAATGGAGAGTGGTTTTCCGCTGGGAAGGCGGAAATGCCTTCGATGTACAAGTTGTTGATTATCACTGACGGAGGAAGCGCAATGGCCAGACAACCTAAAAACCCATTTCACCCTGGTGAAATATTGCTTGAGGAATTTCTTGAGCCAGAGGGTGTTACCCAGGCTGCGCTTGCAGAAAAAATTGGTTGGACGAAGGCTCGTTTGAACGAACTCATCAAGGGAAAACGCGGCATTACCGCAGTGGCAGCTCTTGATCTTGCTGATGCTCTGGGGACGTCACCGAAACTCTGGATGAACCTTCAGGCTACTTTCGATCTTGACAAAGCGGAGAAGGCGAGGCGTGTAGCCTGAAGATTCATTCTGAGTTAGGGTCTGAGACTCGGTGAGAACCAAGTCTTCCAAAGTCATTTTATTCAGCTTCCCTGAATGCACCGTTGTTCTAACTGGTCGGGGTGAGAGGATTCGAACCTCCGGCCCCTGCCTCCCGAAGGATGGGAAGCCGTCAATTCTTGTCTTCTGATTTCAACCTAACATACTGAAATACGGTAATTTAATCTATTGTCGTCCATCAATGTCTAGGATAAACTTTCCGTATAGCGTCCGTACGGCGCAATTCGGGAGGTACAAACCTTGTCCTATGACGTCCACCTCACCAGCGTTCGCAATGCCTTAAAACCAAGACGAGAGCCATACTTCGGAGCTCCACTCGGTAAAGGAAGGCATCTTGGAGTGCGCAAACTAGCCAATAGTGCATGTACCTGGATCGCGAGGCTTCGTGACGATACCGGCAAAAAGCACTATCGGGCACTAGGTCTGGCAACCAAAGGCTTTGATTGGGATGCTGCCAAGCAGGCGGCCGAGTCCTGGTTTTCAGACTTTGATGTGGGAATACAACACAAGCCGTTAACGGTAGCAGAAGCCTGTAAGGAGTACGTAGCCGACCTAGAAGCTGATGGGCGCGGGGCAACCGCGAAAGGCGACCTGCGCAAGGATCCTGCCGCTAAGCCTGGCTGGGGGGCAGCACACGATGCTGAAATGCGCTTTCGGCGCACAATCTACGAAGATCCAATTGGAAATGCTCTGGTTGAGAAACTCCGTACTGCCAGGATAAAGGAATGGCGAAATGCAATGGGTGGGGCCAGGTCAAGCCAAAACCGAAACCTGGGGGCGCTCAAAGCTGCTCTGAACCTTGCAGTAACACACCGGCGAGTAAGTCCCGTTGCCGCCGAACAATGGCGGGCAGTGAAAAAACACAAGAACGCATCAAATCGCCGAACGCTGTTTCTGGACATCAATCAACGTCGGGGGCTTCTTGATGCCTGTGAGGGAAGCCTTCGGGATTTGGTGGAAGCTGCCGTGTTGACCGGTGCTCGGCCTGGCGAATTGGTAAAGATGAGGCGCCGCCAATTTGACTCACGAACTGCCACTGTAACTTTTCAAGGAAAAACCGGAGCGCGTACTGTTCCTGTATCGCCGGCTGCATCAGCTTTGTTTTCCCGTTTGACGAAGGAGAAACTACCCGCAGCACATGTGTTTACAAAGGACGATGGCAAGCCCTGGGCTCATTCAGACTGGGATGAGCTAGTTCGTG
>CAZRTG010000084.1:0-13661 GCA_964602895.1 uncultured Wenzhouxiangellaceae bacterium | reverse complement strand
CTGAAGTGGATGCCGTACTGCCCTCTTCTGTGTCTTTTGCGCCATAGGCACTGTCAATGCTGGATTCCTCTGATGGCGGCACAATTTCCAGATGTGCACTATCTTCTACAGGCGAATCCGGGTGACTGGTACTGCTCATCTCCGAGGCGACATCAACCAATGGCGTTTCAACCGCAGTAGCGACTGTCTGCGCGCCAGGCGCTGAATTGACCGCTGAATCGGCCGGTTGAGCGGCTTGTGAACCCGACTCAGCGGCAAATTCCTGCGCCTGTTCCTGCACCTCTTCCCGGGCGGCAGCAGCAGAAATGGCCGAGATTTCTGCCGCGTCAGGCAGGCGCAGGATCGCTCCACGTTTCAGCAAGTTGATGTTGTTGTGGATGAAGGCGTGTGGGTTATTGCGTTGAATGGCCAACATCACCTGGTTAACGCTGGCGTCAGAGCCGTCAGCCCAATTGGAGGCGATGCGCCACAGGGTATCACCCGATTGTACCGGCCCATATTCACCTTCAGAAATACCACTTTCACTGGCAAACGATGCATTTGTCTGGCTGTCAGGTTCGACTGCTGCAGGTGTTATTTCCTCTTCGGCTGAATCGCTGTCTGATGCACTATCAGGCGCTTCAGGCGATGCTGGCAGTTCGGGTGATTCCGGCTCCGCTGCTGGCGGAGGTGGTTGCCTGCGTTGATCAAGAACAGCTGGTGGGGCGGACACCGACGGAACCGTGGGTGGATCCAGGAACACCGTATACTCACGTAACAATCGGCCACTGGCCCAGTTCAACTCAAGGATCAATCTGACGACCGGTTCTTTGAGCGGCAAGTTGCTGGTAATCCGGACGAAAGGCTGGTCTGTCTGTGTGTCAACGGTAAAGCGCAAAGGTACAGAAATCGCACCGCGATTGGCGCCAATCAATGCGTAATCTTCTGCCGATGCCAGTTTTGCAGTGACTTCAGAAATATCTTCCCCTGCACGAACCAGCAAATCGACGCGGGCCAGCAGAGGCTCGTTAAGGTATGACTCCACCTTGATATTGCCCAGGCCCAGAGCAAAAACGGATGGACTTGTCAGTATCAGCAGGGCAAGCAGGATCAACCTGGTACGGTTTAAGTTGTGTGGCATCTGTCCCTCCACCAAACCCCGACTTTCTGCAAATCAGGGCCGGTTGGTTCCATTCCGGAATTATTTTCAGGCACTCACTGCCGCCGATTTTACGTGTGCTGTTGTTGAGTTGCCAGCCAGCGACAATCTGGCCTCAAGATATTCCATAATCTGCACCGCGTTCAGAGCTGCCCCTTTGCGGACATTATCTGCCACCACCCACAGGCTGATACCGCGTGGATGACTGATATCCCGGCGTAATCTGCCGACATAAACGGCATCTTTACCCGCACCATGCGTGAAGGGCGTCGGGTGCTGCTTGTCTTTGCCTTCCAGTAATACGATTCCCTCCGCGTTCTGCAGCAATTCTCGTACCCGCTCAATGGAAATGTCTTCGCGTGTTTCAAAATGCACGGCTTCGGCATGACCGTAAAACACCGGCACGCGCACCGCGGTGGCATTGACCAGAATATTCTCGTCCTCGAGTATCTTCTGGGTTTCCCACACCATTTTCATCTCTTCACGGGTGTAGTCATTTTCCAGCAACTCATCAATTTGCGGAATCACGTTGAAAGCAATGGGTTGCGCGAAAGCAGAGGGTTCTGACTCCTTGAAATTAAGTTTTGCGGCTGTTTGGTGTGCCAATTCATTCAGGCCTTTACGCCCGGCACCGGAAACCGATTGATAAGTCGCCACATTAATGCGGCCGATGCCGGCTTCACGATGAACCGGTGCCAACGCAACCACCATCTGGATGGTCGAGCAATTGGGGTTGGCAATAATGCAACTGCCGGTGATTTCATCCAGCTTATGCGCATTGCATTCCGGTACCACCAGTGGAATTTCCTTGTCGTACCGGAAGGCCGAAGTATTGTCGATTACGATGGCGCCCTGTGCCGCCGCTTTTGGAGCAAATTCTTTGCTCACCGATCCACCGGCTGAAAACAGGGCGTAATCCACTCCAGTGAAATCAAATTCTGCCAGGTTCTGCAGGGTCAGCCGGGCATTGCCGAAATCCACCTCTTCACCTGCGGAGCGCTCACTGGCCAGCGCCACTACACGATCCTCACGATATCCACGCTCTGCCAGAATGGACAACAGGGTCTCACCTACGGCGCCACTCGCGCCAACGACTGCAATTATGGGTTTTCTGTTCATCATTTTACTGTATATGGTTAATGTAAAGGGTTGTTTATAAACACTCTTTCAACTTCAATCAAGAGCGGTATCCAGTTCTCTGGCTATACCCAGTTGGGCCCGATCACGCAATACATGATCCATCAAAACCAGGGCCATCATGGCTTCCACAATCGGAGTAGCCCGAATCCCTACACAGGGATCATGACGACCTTTGGTCACGATTTCGATTTCATTGCCATCCTGGTCCACGCTGCGCCCAGGTAACCGCAAACTGGAGGTGGGTTTGAATGCCGTGCTGACCAAAATATCCTGCCCACTGGATATACCACCGAGGATACCTCCTGCGTGGTTGCTCAGGAAGCCCTTTGAACACATTTCATCACGATGTTCGGTACCTTTTTGTGTAACACTGGCGAATCCCGCGCCGATTTCGACCGCTTTGGCAGCGTTGATGCCCATCATGGCGCTCGCCAACTCGGCATCCAGTTTGCCGTAAACCGGTTCGCCCAATCCGGCAGGCACATTTCTGGCGACTACATTAACCCGCGCACCCACTGAGTCACCGGATTTGTGCAGGGCGACCATGAACTTCTCCAACTCCGGCACTTTGCCCGGGTCCGGACAGAAAAAGGGGTTGTCGTCCACGCTGTCCCATTGGGGATTTTCATCGGTGCGGATCGGCCCCAATTGTGCCAGCCAACCCTGGATTTCAATTCCCAGTTCCTGCCGCAACCACTTGCGGGCAATGGCGCCGGCAGCCACCCGCATGGTGGTTTCACGTGCCGATGAACGGCCGCCACCCCGGTAATCGCGGATGCCGTATTTTTTCCAGTAAGTGTAATCGGCATGACCTGGCCGGAACTGCGTTTTGATCAATGAGTAATCTTTGGAGCGCGCATCGGTATTTTCAATCAATAAGGCAATCGAAGTGCCGGTGGTGCGGCCTTCAAAAACGCCCGACAGGATTTGCACATCATCGGCTTCGCGCCGCTGGGACGTATACCTGGAACGGCCTGTGGCACGACGTGCCAGCTGCAGTTTGATTTCTGCCGTGTCAATCTCCAATAACGGCGGACAGCCATCGATCACGCAGCCTATCGCCGGCCCATGGCTCTCGCCGAATGTGGTGACACGCAATAACTTGCCAAAGGTATTATCCGACATGCCTTTTGTCCTCAATCAATGCTTCTATTTGTTTCGCAGCCTGCAGCAACATGTCTTTACCCAGCAGGAAAATGCCTTCTCCGCCGGAATGAAATTCCAACCAGAGAAAGGGTACAGCCGGTAAAACTGCAGACAGGCGGTCTGCACTTTCACCCACTTCGCAGATCAGGATACCGTCTTCTGTCAAATGATGGGGTGATTGCAACATGATACGCAGACATAAATCCAGCCCATCGGCGCCTGAATACAAGCCAAGCTCAGGTTCTGCCCGATATTCTGCAGGCATTCCGCTTTTCCGGGAATCGGCAACATAAGGCGGATTGGTAACAATCAGGTCGTAGCGCTGACCGGTCAGTTCTGCAAACAGATCGGACTGGTGCAGTTGCACCCGATCCGCGACACCATGGCGCATCACGTTGCGTCTTGCAACTTCCAAAGCAGTGCTGCTGATATCGGCTGCATCAACCTGAACATGCGGCATAGAAACGGCAGTGGCGATGGCAATACAACCACAACCTGTGCATAAATCCAGTACACGATGCAGCTGATCCGGCCTCACCCAGGGCGAGTATTGCTCCAAAATGAGTTCGGCTATGGGCGATCGCGGCACCAGCACGTTTTCATTCACTTCAAATTCCAGGCCAGCGAACCAGGCGCTGCCCAATAGATATGCCAGTGGCTGGCCGCTACCCAAGCGGGCACGGATCAAGGCCTGAATCTGCTCTGCCTGATCTACCCTGACCTCCTGCTGCCAATCATCAAAGCTGCCATCCAACACCGCACCAACACAATGCAGCACCAGCCAAACCGCTTCATCACTGGCATTGTCTGTGCCGTGGCCATAGTGCAATCCTGACTGCAGAAACTGCTGCTCTGCCCGAGTAACCCATTGGCTGATGTTCAAATCAACTCTCCGTGTATCATGGCTTCCCCTGGTGTGCTCAAAACGGGTTCACAAGCCAGTATAATTCAGTCAACAGACACGGATCGATCAACACATGAGCCAGACCAAAAATAACGCCCGCTTTTTCATACTGGCGGCCAGCCTGGCGCTGCTGGCTGCATTATCAGGAATGCTGCTTTTTAAAGCACTGGAAACACGAGGGCAAGCCAAATTCCAGTCGCTGATTGTTTTGCCCGAAACGAAAACCATTGCCGATTTTGAACTGACCGATGAAGCAAGTCAGCCTTTTTCTCTGGATGGATTCAGGAACAACTGGTCCCTGTTGTTCTTCGGCTTCACCTCATGTCCCGACATTTGCCCCAATACCCTGTATCAACTGCAGCAGGTACGGAAAGAATTACTCACCCGGATGGATGAAAGCGAACTGCCCGTGATTTACCTGGTTTCAGTAGATCCTGATCGGGATACTCCGGAAAAACTGGCCAATTATTTGTCGTTTTTTGACCCGGCTTTTAAGGGATTGACGGGTGATGACCGGCAATTGAGGGCTTTTACCATGCAAATGGGTATTGCCTACCACGTGGAAGAGCACCAGGCTGAAGATAAGGATTATACGGTCGATCACAGTGCCAGCCTGGTTTTGCTCGATCCACAAGCCAACTTGTTCGGTGTGTTCCCGGCACCGCAGGATACTGCCAGTATCAGCCATGACCTGTTGCAGCTCTTGAACTGAAGAACAGCAGCCATGGTTATTATAGAAAAGCTACTTTGCGGCATTCAGTATGTGTTGCCTCACCGTTTGCTGTCGCGGCTGGTGAATGCTTTTATGCGCATACGCTTCACCCCGGTCAAGGCCCTGCAAATATGGATTGTGGGTGGGCTGGCAGGTGTCAACTGGGAAGAGGCCAAAAGCGACGACGTGGCTGACTACGTCCATTTCAATGATTTTTTTACTCGAGAATTGAAGAAGGGTGCCAGGGTCCAGGACCCGGATCCCGCAGCCTTCACCTGCCCTGCCGATGGCCGCATCAGTCAGTGCGGCCGTATTACCCAAGACCGCTTGTTCCAGGCCAAAGGCCATCACTACAGCCTGCGCACCCTGCTGGGCAACGATCCGGGCTTTTTCGAATTCAGCAACGGCTTTTTTCATACCGTCTACCTGTCACCCAAAGATTATCACCGGGTACATATGCCCATGGATGGCAGGCTGGTAAAAATGATCCATGTGCCCGGCCGCCTGTTCAGCGTTGCCCGTTATACCGTACGTCATGTACCCAATCTGTTTGCCCGAAACGAGCGGGTCATTTGCCTGTTTGAAACCACTCACGGGCCAATGGCCGTCATTCTGGTGGGTGCCCTGTTGGTTTCCAGCATGGCAACGGTGTGGGCCGGGACCATCACGCCCCCCTACGGGCATCGGGTGGCCACCGGCGACTGGTCACGACGCAACATTGTTCTGAAAAAAGGTGATGAACTGGGCCGCTTCAATATGGGCTCTACGGTTATTACGCTGCTGACCGCTGCTGCCGTATCCAGCATGACGGATCTGGGAGCGGATGATGAAGTGCAGGTTGGTGTAAAGCTGTGTCGCTTGCGTTAGGCCTGAAATAAAACCGAGACCGTGCAGGGATCCCGGTTTTTCAATTCACTGTTTTCCACTGCTCTTACCAGCCGCAGGTCCGTCCCGCATTCTGTTCGTCCAGCCATGTTTGCAAAGGTGCAAAATAATCCAGCAGTGCACCTGCATCCATCTGTGATGATCCCGTAAGCGCTTCCAACGCTACCGGCCAGGGCTGGCTACGGCCCATTTCCAATAATCGATTCAACTTTTCTCCCGCTTCCTTGCTGCCATAGAAAGAGCAGCGATGAATGGGGCCGTCATTGCCAGCAATCTCACACAGGGAACGGAAAAACTGGAACTGCAGAATGTGTGCCAAAAAGTACCGTGCATAAGGTGTATTCCCCGGAATGTGGTATTTGGCACCCGGGTCAAATGCATCAGCCGGGCGTTGATTGGGCGCGCCAACGCCCTGGTATTTTTCTCTCAGCTGCCACCACAGATCGTTATAGCCTTCCGGCCCGACTTCGCCGGCAAACACTTTCCAGCGCCACTGATCCATCATCAGGCCAAACGGCAGAAAAGCCACTTTTTGCAAAGCGGTTTTCATCAACAATTCCAAATCACCACTGGCATCCGGCTCGGATTCCAACAGACCGATTTGCACCAGGTATTTGGGTGTGATAGACAGGGAAAGCGTGTCACCTATGGCTTCATGAAATCCGTCATTGGCGCTATTGCGGTACAGGTATGATTTCTGGTTATAAGCGCGTTGGTAATAGTTATGGCCCAACTCATGGTGAATGGTACGGAAGTCTCTTGCGTTAACCTCGATACACATCTTGATGCGCAGGTCCTCTACTTCATCTATATCCCAGGCAGAGGCATGGCAAACCACGTCCCGATCTGCCGGTTTGACGAACAACGATCGCTCCCAGAATGTCTCTGGCAACTCCTCAAAACCCAATGAGCTGAAAAAGGCTTCACCTGTTTCCACCATGGAGATGGGTGTGAATTCGCGTTCCTGCAAAATAGCAGTCAGGTCATAACCAGCCCCGGTTTCACCCGGACCGACGATATCGTAAATATTTTCCCAGCTCTGTGCCCACATATTGCCCAGCAAATGTGCCGGAATTGGCCCTTGGGCGGGTACGACATCGTCACCATAATACTCATTCAACTCGGCTCGAACGTGGCATTGCAGTGCATCATAAAGGGGTTTGACCTGGCCCCAGACACGGTCCAGCTCGGCGCCAAAAGCATCGGCATCCATATCGTAGTTGGAGCGCCACAGTTCGCCCAGATCAGCAAAACCAAGATCGCGTGCTGCCTCATTGGCCAACTCGACTTGCCGCTGATACAAGGGCTTCATAGGGGGTGCGATCTGGTGCCAGCCATCCCAGACTTCCAATTGTTCTGCAGGATCTCTGGATTTGGCCAAAATATTTTCCAGTTCACCCAAAGGCAGACACACGCCATCCGCACGGCAGTATTTGCCTTTACCGTAAATCCCGCCCAGCTTGGCGCCGATTTCAGCTTGCTCTGACAATTTCTGTGGATCCTGCGGGGCCGGAATGGTGATACCGGTACGCAAATATCCCAACTTTCGTGCCGTGTCCTCATCCAGATCACTCAGATCCAGATAACGGGCAGCATCGGTAGCGGCTTGCATTTTGGCAGCGGTGAACTGCTCATCCGCGGTGGCTGCCAGCAACTCGGTATCAAAGGTAATAAAATTGGCCAACACCCATTGGTTGCGCTCGGCGTGTTGACCCAATTTCTCCAGGCGCGATTCTGCATCTGCAACGAAAGCCGCCGCGTCGGCCGCTGCAGCGGCCGCTGTCGGAGCCGGGTCGGCATTGGACTCTGTGGAGCCGGTCGTTGCGGGTTTACAGCCGGCCAATAACAGCAGACCGGCCACAAAAACAAACCGTATATAAGTGTCGGCACAGCGGGCAAGGCGAATATGCGTTTTAACAGTATCCATAATGAATCCCGACTCTGAATTGTGTGCTGGCAAGGCTATCAAACCTGGGCATCAGTCGCCAGCAGCCACTTCCGGGAAGATAGATCCGCCTACCGGACAAGGCCTATAATCTCCCAGCTATGAAAAACACCCACAAACCGATCAGCCTGCTGCTGTTTTACCTGCTTTATCTGCTTTACTCCATGATTAATTTCGCTAACGCCGAAGCAACAGACACACGGAGCGAGTCAACCGAAGTGATTCCGGCAATCAGCCTGGCAGATCTGGCCGCAGAGGCCGATGTTGTTGCGCTGGTACAGATGCGTGATGGTGATTACCGTTACCAGCGGAATTTTCCAATTTCAGGCAGTGCATACCTCAAGGTGCTGATTCCATACAAAGTGGATCAACCACTGGAAATGATCGAAGTTTATGAAAAAGGCCTGCACCCCAATGAATGCTATTTTCCGAACCCTACCGTGTTTGAGGAGGGTCGCCGTTATCTGGTGTTCCTGAAGCGGGACCCGAATGACGACGAACGCTACATCGGTTTGCCACAGGGATGCGCGCTGGATGTATTGGTTACCCGCGACAATTCCTATGCTTTGAGGTTTCCCGCGACCGGGATTGAACTGGGCGACTCCTTGCTGAGCTTCGCCACGGAGCAGAACTATGCTGATCCCTATGCCCGCGAGACCGATGAGAGCCTGGATTCGGCGCAGCGCGATGATTGGTTGGCCAAGGGTTGGCTACGACAGGAAAGTGACGAAGACGGTGATGGGTTTGTCTATACCCTGGGGCTTACCTTGAACGATGTTCGCGCTTTGATGGGTCCCGAGGGCATATCGCCGGATCGCCACAAGAAGCGGATTTCCAATGATTCTTCTTTATGATCAGCTGACCACCCTGTAACACGGTTTGTAAACGCTGCTACCCGGTAATTTCATGCGGTTGTCGCGGATAAAATCGGTCAGGAGAAGGTCCAGTTCACGCATGATGACTTTCTCACCATGAATCTCGAAATTGCCGTGTTTACGGATATTTTCCAAACCCTGGGGTTTGACATTGCCCGCTACAATACCGCTGAATGCGCGACGCAGGTTGGCGGCCAGTTCATGCTTTGGCAGACTCCGGTCAATAACCAGACCCGCCATGTTTTCATGAGTTGCCTGAAACGGCGTCTGGAAAGATTCTTCAATTTGGAGTAGCCAGTTGAAATAGAACGCATCATTATGGGCGATGCGATATTTTCGAACTTCGTCCAGACCCTGCTTCATGCGCTGCGAGACTTTTTGGGGATCATCTATGATGATTTCATAGTGCTTTTGTGCTTCCTCTCCCAGCGTCAGGCCAATAAACCGGTCAATCTGTTCAAAATATCCTGCGGCCTTACCCGGCCCGCTCATGATCATGGGGAAAGGCAGTTCGGCATTTTTCGGATTCAGCAATATGCCCAGCAAGTAGAGAACTTCTTCCGCGGTACCCACGCCGCCCGGGAATACGATAATCCCATGACCCAGCCGCACAAAGGCTTCCAGCCGTTTTTCGATATCCGGCATGACAATCAGTTCACTGACAATGGGGTTGGGCGATTCCGCCGCAATGATGCCTGGCTCCGAAATGCCAATATACCGGCGCGATTCCAATCTTTGCTTGGCGTGAGAAATGGTGGCGCCTTTCATCGGGCCTTTCATGGCACCCGGACCACAACCGGTGATGATGTTCATTCCGCGCAAACCCAGATGATAACCACACTTCTTGGTGTAATCGTATTCCTCGGGAGTAATGGAATGGCCGCCCCAACAAACCACCAGGCTGGGATCGACCTGTGGAATCAGCGTATTGGCATTGCGCAGCATGTCGAACACGGCATTGGTCATGCCCTCCGAACTGCTCAAGTCGTGTTGTGGATTACCCATTATTTCACTGTCGAAATAAACCAGATCACGAATGACAGCCGACAGTAATTCCCGTACACCCTGGATAATGCGTCCATCTACAAACGCTGAACCGGGCGCATTGGTCAACTGCAGCCGCAGACCACGATTGACCTGCTGTACCTCTATGCAAAAATCCTGATACCGGGCCAGCATGGCCTCGGCGTCGTCAGTTACATTGCCGCTGTTCAACACCGCCAAAGCACAGCGACGCAATAGCCCGGACAAGTCTCCGCGACTGGCGTCGGTCAGACGTTCAACCTCCTGTCGGCTCAGGGTATTGAGCATTCCCGCCGGATAAATGCGGGTGGATACGGCATCAGCAGACAAATCAGCTCTCCAATTCAGTCTTTTGGGTTTTCATCTTTGGCACATGGATGTGCCAACAGTTTCAATATCAGCTTACGCTGATGCAAATGCACAGACCAGAAACAAATGACGGCCCGAAGGCCGTCATTCTTTCAGCAAAACGCGATGGTCAGAAGCGGTAAGTCACACCTACTGCAATTTCCCACAATGAAGCTTCAACAGCGCGTCCGGGACGGACCGGGAAAAACTCATTGTAAATGTATTTTGTCTTATCGCTTGAAAGACTGGCGTCGATCACAGAGCGCTTGAGGGGGAAGTCGGTTTCTTTCAAGACACACCAGTTATCGTTAATCAGGTTGCACAGGTTTTTGAACACCGCATAAACAGCAAACTTGTGACCTTGCTTGAAGCCCGGCAGCTCCTGCTCGATACGCAGATCGAACGTGGTCCACCAGGAACTGTTGAACGCATTACGCGGGGCGATTCTGCCCGCGTATTTCATCAGTCCTGCTGACTTGGCGTAATCAAAGAAACCGTCGACGTCGAAATTCGGCCCGAACACCACATTCGGATCAGCCACACCCGCAGGTACGTAAATCAAGTGACGATCATCAACATTGTCACCAAATATGTCACCACCACCGGCATACGTATAAGAGAACGGACGACCCGAGCTTTGCGAACCGTAGAACGTGAAGTTGGTACGGTTGTCACCCCACCAATACGCATCGTAGCTGGCGCTGATGGTAAAGCGGTGCTCGATCTCGTAGTTTGAGGTTGCAAGGCTCGGATTGTTGGGATCGGATACCGCCGGGCTCTGGTAGTTCGAAAATGCCACTGAACTGGTCATCGGGTTGACATCTTCAGCATCCGTCCAGGCATAACCGGCTGACCAACTGAAATTGTCATAGGCTTTCGAAATTGCCAGGGCAATTTGGGTAGAGCGGGCATCAGAACCGGTTACGTTGGTCAGGATGTAGTCTGAATCAAAACGGCGTGTATCGGTGTACAAAGGACGGCCATCCGGTGCAACTCCGGTCTGTCTCAGGGTGCTGGCAACGATCATGGCAGAATCATCCGCCTTGGCCAGCAACAGGTCGGCGGTAAACTGGTAACCATCGCCAAAGTTCCAGGTGGTGCCCAGGCTGGCACGCCATTGCTTGGGAATTTCAAAACCTGGATCCAACGCCTGTGCGCCGGAGTTCGGTTGTGCAAATGCAACTGCATCTACCTGGCACTGCGGTGGGTTAAACAGCGGACGTCCATCGCCCGAGATGGGAATATCAAATAACGAGAACTCGGGATTCGGTCCACAATTTTCGGGTGGAGGTGGTGCACGTTCAATCAATGTTTCACGGTTTTGCACATTGGTCAAACCGTTGTTCTGGTAACTGTTGGTGAGCCAGACATTGGGGTTGCCGCCGGAATACAGACCGATACCACCGCGCAACAACACGTCGGGAGTGATATTCCAGTTGAAGCCTATGCGGGGCTGGAACAGATCTGCACCATCGAAAGTTTCGGTATTGGCAAATCCATTGCGATCAAAAAAGAACTGGTTGTACAGGGGCACATCATTGCTGCTGTACCAGTCATAACGAACACCGAAAGTCAGCGTCAGGTCGCCGCCCAGGGTAAGCCATTCGTCCTGCAGATAAACCGTATTGGTCTTGTAGCCAAAGTCTGCCGCCGCATCATTCGGATCCAGGGTTGGAGAATTGCCGTAGTAAATATCATCCGGACGACCTTCACGGAACTCTTCAATACAACCATTCGGGTTGGAACTGTTACATTCTTCGTCAAATCGGTATTCACCCCGGGTGTGTTGCACGAACAGGTTGAAAATATCCAGGTCTTCCAGTTCATAGCCGAAGCTGAGCAGGTGATCGCCCAGTTCGTACAGGCCAGCCAGCTTGAAGTTGTTGTTTTCGTAGTCCAGTTTGTTGGCCTGGCGTGAGTCATCCTGGCCGAGGTAGACCGTGGCACGGTTGGTAGCACCGGTCTCGTCCACATTGAAAGTGCGAATCTGGATTTCACCAATACCCGTGCTGGCTGCACGTGAAAGCTGGCGGTTGTCCACTTTCAGGTTGGAGTAACGAAATTCGGTAGAGAATTGGTCGGTCCAGTTGGAGAACAAAGCTGCAGTATGGGACTTCAACTCGGCACCGCGCTCGTAAAAGTGATCACTGAACTCAAACTCGTCGTCATCACTGTCAGACTCCGACCAGTTGAAACCGTCGTTGTAATTGTAGGTATAGGAGGCCCGATGGTTTTCGCTGATATCCCAGTCCAGCTTGATGGTGTATTTCTCATCTTCGTTGGCCAGGCCCGGTACCGGCAGTCCGGGTGTATATCCATATACGTCCTGCGCAATGGCAAAAATCTCATCCAACTGATCCTGGCTGACACCCCGGATTACACGACCTACCGTTGGTGCACCATACGCAGTGCGGTCAAACAGGTTATTCGCTTCCTGTTTTTCATAAGCCAGAAAGAAAAACAGTTTGTCTTTCAGGATGGGGCCGCTGATGGTCGCTCCATAACGCTTCTCGTCATAGTCACCCGTGTCCAGCTTGTCGCCTTCCAGTTTGTCGCCTTTCAGGGAATCACTGGTGTATTCGTAAAAGGCACTGCCATGCCAGTCGTTAGAACCGGACTTGGTTACTGCGTTTACATTACAGGCAGTGAACTGTCCGTAAACCACGTCAAAAGGTGCCAGTTCGACCGATATCTGTTCAATGGAATCGTAGGAAAACGGCTGGCGTTCGGTTGGATAACCATTCTGATTCAGGCCGAACAGGTCGTTCATGCGCACACCATCTACCGTCAGGCTGTTGAAACGCGGATTGGCGCCGGAACACTGTACCGCACCACCGCCGACGGTCGGGTCTATATAGACTCGCGGATCAGCACGAATCACATCACGCAGATCACGATCCACAGTGGGCATATCGGCAATGGTTTGTGCATTGAATACCGATGATGGACCTAATGCGACCTGCTCGCCGCCGATCATCTGGCCCGTGACCACCACTTCCTCGAGGTCGGCTGAGCCCAGTTGCAACACCAGATCGTAGGTATCGCCAAGGCTGAGATTGATATCGGTAATGGTCTGGTTCGCATAATTGGGCGAACTCACATTCACCGTGTATGGACCACCCACCGGCAGACCACGGAAACTGGCAAAACCCGAGTTATTGGTGGTACTGCTGCGAGTAGCACCCGTACGGGTATCTGTAATACTGACGCTCTGCCCGGATACAGGATTGCCATCCGGTCCATAAAGCGTGACGCGCGCACTTGATGTGGTTTCCTGGGCTACCGCTGCCAGAGAAAACAAAACCAGAGTCAAAGCAAGTGTGAATTGACCTAATAATCGCAATGTTTTGTTCATTTGAGTTCGCCTGTTTATCGATTCGAAGTCATTATTCAGGCCAGAATGTGCAGGGTTGTTTGGTTGGTTCAGATTGGCGCATTGCTTAAACCAGAAACATTCAGAAAGAACCCCCGACCGTCTGCCTCCTGTCTGCCTTTTTGAAAGGTTGCATAATTGTAGCAGGGATTTATTACAAAATCTTAACAAA
>CAZRTG010000083.1:0-14272 GCA_964602895.1 uncultured Wenzhouxiangellaceae bacterium | reverse complement strand
CCTGTCGACATCCTTTCCGGGTTCAGTGCGGTATTGTTCGAGATCAATCAAGGCCGATAAACTGACCTCAGTTTAATCGCTTCGATCTGTCGTGCCCAATAGATGATTCTTTATGCCATTCACTGTCCATCTGGAATTCAACGAAACTATTGGAAATCGGCGTAAAAAAAACCCGGCGGGTGCCGGGTTCTCCAATCTGTATTTTTCTGGCTATCAATCTTCAGCCAAATCATCCGCACGGGGGCGATCTACCAATTCCACATAAGCCATCGGTGCATTATCACCAGAACGGTAACCGCACTTAAGGATGCGCAAATAGCCGCCGGGGCGATCTACATAGCGTGGCCCCAGCTCGTTGAACAGCTTGGTTACCACGTCCCGATCCCGCAGACGATTAAACGCCATTCGACGGTGGGAAACACTGTCTTCTTTTGCCAGAGTCAACAAGGGTTCTGCGACCATACGTAACTCCTTGGCTTTGGGAACTGTGGTCTTGATGATTTCATTCTCGAACAACGAAGTCGCCATGTTCCGGAACATCGCTTTACGATGGGAACTGTTGCGATTCAGTTTTCTTCCTGATTTAAGGTGACGCATGATCTATTCTCTCTTTTGTCCTGTCTGCCCGGTTTCCTGAACCGGGCTCTGGGCCTGTAATCAGGCTTTAACCAGGCTGGCAGGCGGCCAATTTTCCAATTTCATACCCAGCGACAACTCATGGGATGCCAGTACATCCTTGATCTCGGTGAGTGATTTTTTGCCCAGGTTGGGAGTCTTCAACAATTCCACTTCGGTGCGCTGGACCAGGTCACCAATATAAAGAATGCTTTCTGCTTTCAGGCAATTGGCTGAACGCACGGTCAATTCCAGATCGTCAATGGGACGCAACAGCACAGGATCAATTTCCTGTGATTTCTGCTCCACTTCCACTTCCTGCCTGGCCTTGAAGTCGATAAACACCGAAAGCTGGTCTGCCAGAATATTGGCGGCTAGCTTGACTGCCTGTTCGCAATCAATGGTGGCATTGGTTTCGATATCCAAAACCAGCTTGTCCAGGTTGGTGCGCTGCTCGACACGAGCCGCGTCAACACTGTACGCCACCTTGCGAACCGGGCAGAAAGAAGCATCCAGTTGCAGCCTGCCGATTGGACGACTCTCCTGTTCTCCAATCTTGCTCAGTGAAGCAGGTTGGTAACCCACACCGCGGGCAATCTTCAAACGCATGTTGATGCTGCCGTTCTTGGTCAGGTGGCAGATCAAATGATCGGGGTTAACCACTTCAACCGAATGGTCAACCTGGATATCACCGGCAGTAACAGCGCCAGCACCGGACTTACTCAAGGTCAATACGGCTTCTTCCTTATCGTGCATGCGCAAGGCAACACCCTTGAGGTTGAGCAGTACTTCGATGATGTCTTCCTGCAAGCCTTCTACCGCAGTATATTCATGCAGCACACCATCCATCTCAACTTCGACAATGGCGCAACCTGGAATAGATGACAACAACACGCGACGCAGCGCGTTACCCAATGTATGTCCGAATCCTCTTTCCAAAGGTTCCAGGATGATACGTGCGCGATTCGGGTTGACGGCGTCAACACCAACGGCGCTAGGTTTTAACATGTTTTCAATAACACCCAACATATGGATGGTCCTCTAATCGATCATCATTATGTGAAATCCGGAACCAGAACTGACTGGCCTGTAGAACTTCACTTATTTGGAGTACAGCTCCACGATAAGGCTCTCATTGATATCTGCCGACAAATCAGCACGGTCCGGGTAAGCCTTTACGACACCAGCCATGTTTTGCGTATCAATTTCCAGCCAGCCTGGTACAAGGTCCATTTCCTGATACAAGGTCATGGCTTCTTTGATACGCAACTGATTTTTTGCTTTTTCACGTATGGTAACGGTGTCACCGGGTTGAACTGTGAAAGATGGAATATTGACCGGTTTTCCGTTTACCAGAACACCTTTGTGGGAAACCAATTGACGGGCTTGGGCGCGAGTTACCGCGAAGCCGAGTCGATAAACAATATTATCCAGTCGGGATTCCAGCAAAAGCAGCAGGTTCTCGCCAGTGGCGCCTTTCTGCTGTGCCGCTTTCTTGTAATAATTATGAAACTGGCGTTCCAGAACACCGTAAATACGACGAACTTTCTGCTTTTCACGCAACTGAAGTGCATACTCAGACAGCCGTGCGCGTCTGGATGAACCATGTTGACCAGGAGGCTGGCTCAGTTTGCATTTCGATTCCAGGCCACGAGCCGGGCTTTTCAGCTCCAGATCGACGCCTTCACGTCGTGCCAGTTTACAGGTTGGTCCAATATATCTTGCCATATTACTGCTCCGTCAAACGCGACGTTTTTTGGGTGGCCGGCACCCGTTATGAGGAATCGGCGTCACGTCTGTGATGTTGGTAATTTTGTAACCCACCGCGTTAAGTGCACGAACGGAAGACTCACGACCCGGGCCTGGGCCCTTGACGCGAACTTCCAGATTCTTCAAACCATAATCCAATGCTGCCCGGCCAGCAGCTTCAGCAGCAACCTGGGCTGCAAAGGGTGTGCTTTTTCGCGAACCGCGAAACCCGGCTCCACCTGAAGTTGCCCATGACAGGGCATTACCCTGTCGGTCGGTGATGGTGATGATCGTGTTATTGAAAGAGGCATGGACATGGGCGATACCATCGACCACTGTCTTTTTGACCTTCTTTCGTTTGATCGTTTTAGCCATTTATCTATTCGCCTTATCTACTGTTTTCCGGCCAGCCACCTGACTGCATACCGGACAAATATGTTGTCGCTGCAAAGCAGCGCCCATTGGCAACCTGAAGTCTTACCGTTTAATGGGTCGACGAGGGCCCTTACGGGTCCGCGCATTGGTTTTGGTTTGCTGACCACGTACCGGCAAGCCACGGCGATGCCGTAATCCGCGGTAACAGCCAAGGTCCATCAGCCGCTTGATGTTCATAGCCACTTCGCGACGCAAATCACCTTCAACCGGAACTTTGGCCACTTCAGCACGAATGCCCTCTACCTCGGCTTCCGTGAGATCGCGGATCTTGGTTTCAGGCTTCACACCAGCGGCGGCACAAATCTTCAGGGAACGGGTTTTCCCAATTCCATATACCGAGGTCAAGCCCACCCAAATGTGCTTCTGAACCGGCAAGTTGACTCCTGCAATTCGAGCCATGTTTTCAAACTCCTTTCCTTAGCGCGCCGCGCGAGTAAACGGCGCATTATATCGAATCAAATGAGCAGGCAAAAGCCTGTTATTACTCTGAATTCCGCTCAACCCTGACGTTGCTTGTGCTTTTTGTCGGTACAAATGACAAAAAGAACCCGCTTGCGCCTTACGATCTTGCAGTTCCGGCAAATTTTCTTCACTGATGCCTGCACTTTCATTTCTTTTCTCCCAAACGTCCAGGCCGGTCATAACAAACATTCCGGCACGAACCCGCTTACGCGGTTGTTGCTTTGTTTAGCGCCGAACCACGCCGGATCGGCCATAAGATTTCAGATTGGCCTTTTTCATCAGGCTATCGTATTGGTGCGATATCAGGTGCGCCTGAACCTGGGCGATAAAATCCATGATCACTACAACAACGATCAATACAGAAGTACCGCCAAAGTAGAATGGTACTGCCCACACTACCCTTAAAATGTCCGGTAGCAAACAAACTGCCACCAGGTATACCGCACCCACCATGGTCAAACGAGTCAACACAAAATCAATATAGTCGGCAGTCTGTCGACCCGGCCTGATTCCCGGAATGAATGCGCCGGATTTTTTCAGATTGTCAGCAGTTTCTTTTGAGTTGAACACCATAGCGGTGTAGAAAAAGCAAAAGAATATCAGCAAAGACGAATACAGGATCGTGTATGCAAGGTTCCCTGGAGTCAACGCTGCAGAGACGTCGGTCAACCAATTCACGCTACTGGATCCACTGAACCAGGTGGCCAATGTGGATGGAAAGATCACCAGGCTGGAAGCGAAAATAGCCGGAATCACACCGGACATATTCACTTTCAGTGGCAGATGCGTGGATTGATTCTGATACGCCACCCGTCCCTGCCGCTGCGCGTAATTTACCGTAATTCGACGCTGTCCACGCTCTACCCCTACCACGAAATAGGTCACACCCAAGACCACCGCCAAAATGATCAATGTTGCCGGTATGCTTAACTGTCCGGTATTAACCAACTCCAAAGTTCCTGCAACAGCTCGCGGCAAACCTGCCACGATCCCTGCAAAAATGATCAAAGAAATACCGTTACCCACTCCCCGTTCTGTAATCTGCTCACCCAGCCACATCAGGAAAATGGTTCCTGCGGTCAGGGAAATCAAGGCGGTAAACAGGAACCCCACACCGGGGTTCAAAACAACCGCAGTTTGCCCTTGCAGGGCAAATGCCACGCCACCGGCCTGAACTGCCGCAAGAATGACCGTAAAATTACGTGTGTACTGGGTAATTTTATCGCGGCCGGCCGAACCTTCTTTCTTCAGCTGTTGCAGTTGCGGTATTGCACTGGTCATTAACTGCATGATGATTGCCGCAGAAATATAGGGCATCACACCCAGCGCAAACAGTGAAAAACGTTCCAACGCCCCACCGGTGAAGAGATTAAACACATCAACGATGGTACCTTGCTGCGAGTTCATGAACTGCAACAATGCTTGTGGATTCACACCAGGTACGGGAATAAACGTCCCGATACGATAGATGGTCAGAGCAAACAGAACAAACAACAGCCTTTGCCGTAATTCGGTCAGTCGACCCAATCCACCCAATGATTCCGCCATCTGTGAAGGACTGCGTGACATTATTCTACCTTGCCACCGGCGGCTTCAATGGCTGCCCTGGCACCTGCAGAGACCTTGAGGCCAGCGACGGTGACAGCGCGTTCAAGTTCGCCAGTATTTATGATTTTTACAGTGCGAATGGCATGCCCTACAACGCCTTCGTTCTTCAACGCTTCCAGGTCAATAACATCAGCCTGCATGACCTGTATCTGGTACAGACGAATCTCGGCGTTATAACGAGCTGTACGTGATGCAAATCCACGCTTGGGCAAACGGCGCTGCAAAGGCATCTGTCCGCCTTCAAAACCCACTTTATGGAAACCGCCGGAACGGGAAGTCTGGCCCTTATGGCCGCGTCCGGCAGTCTTGCCAAAACCGGAGCCTATTCCGCGCCCGACGCGTTTACGTGTCTTTTTTGCGCCCGGTGCCGGACTTAATGTATTGAGTTTCATTTGAGCACTTTCCTTTTATCGGGTTCGCAGAAGCAATTTTGATATCTCAACAGATATCAAACTTCTTCCACTCGTACCAGGTATTCGACCTTGTTCACCATACCGCGCACCGAAGGCGTATCTTCGAGTACAACCGTCTGGTTCATTTTTTTCAGTCCCAGCCCACGTATGCATTCACGATGATTGGGCAACTTGTCGTGATATGAACGTATCAGCGTAACTGCTATCTGCCTGTTCTTTTTTCCAGCCATGATCATCAGCCCACCTTGGCCAGAATGTCTTCAACCGATTTGCCACGCTTGGCAGCAATTGACTCAGGGCTCTGCATGGACTGCAAGCCTTTGATGGTCGCCCGCACCAGGTTGATCGGATTATTGGAACCGATACTCTTGGCCAGTACGTTATGTACACCTACGGTTTCCAACACAGCTCGCATGGCGCCACCGGCAATAACACCCGTACCGTCCGATGCCGGCTGCATATATACACGTGATCCGGAATGGCGTGCCTTGATGGCGTGCCACAAAGTACCCTCGCGCAGATCAACACTGATCATATTGCGCCTGGCTTTCTCCATGGACTTTTGAATTGCCACGGGGACCTCACGGGCTTTGCCATATCCAAAGCCAACCTTGCCATTTCCGTCACCCACCACACTCAAAGCGGTGAAACCGAAAATGCGGCCACCTTTGACCACTTTGGCTACACGATTGACTGCAACCAGCTTTTCCACCAAGCCGTCGCCGCTATCTCTTTCCATGTTAGACATACTCTTTACCTGTTTCGCCTGGCCTTAAAGCGGCCGCAATCAGAATTTCAAACCGCTTTCGCGCGCGGCATCCGCCAGGGCCTTGACGCGGCCGTGGTAACGGAATCCGGAACGATCGAATGCAACGTCGGTTACACCGGCTGCCACTGCTCTTTCCGCAACGGTTTTGCCAACCGCCTCTGCAGCTCCCTTGTTATGGGTGCCTTTGAGACCTTCACGCACATCGGTTTGCAAAGTAGACGCTGCAGCAAGCACCCGACCACCATCCGCACTGATGACTTGCGCATAAATATGCCTGCCACTGCGGTGTACTGTCAGCCTGGCTACTCCCAGTCTGCGGATGTGTGCGCGGGACTTACGTGCCCTACGCAAACGTGCTGACTTTTTCGTATTCATCATTGTTCCTCTTGATCTGCCCGGTTAACCAAAGTCAGCCGGAAATCACTGTCCTAATCTCTTGTCTGCAAGCGGACCAGTCAATCTGGTGCCGGGCTTAAGCCTTCTTGGCTTCCTTGCGAATCACATTCTCATCCGAATAACGCACGCCCTTGCCTTTGTATGGCTCGGGTGGACGATAGGCACGAATCTCTGCAGCAACCTGACCTACCTGTTGTTTATCACAACCTTTAACCAGAACTTCGGATTGACTCGGCGCTTCAATGGTGATCCCTTCGGGAGCTACATACTCAACCGGGTGCGAGAAGCCCAGAGCCAGAGACAGGGTATTTCCCTGCACTTGCGCTCTGTAGCCAACGCCAACCAGTGTCAGTTTCTTTTCAAAACCCGATGACACGCCGGTCACCAGGTTGTTGACCAAGGCACGAAAAGTGCCAGCCATAGCCTGTTTTGAATCATTTACGGATTTAACCATAATGATTTTGTCCTCTTGCTCCAGGACCACAGACGGGTGTAACTGCAAACCAAGCGTCCCTTTGGGACCCTTAACGCTGACATTACCGTCAACAATTTTCACTTCCACACCTGATGGAATTTCGATGGGAGTATTTGCAACGCGTGACATGCCTGTCTCCTTAGGTGATGACGCACAGCACTTCGCCACCCTGCCCTTCGGCACGAGCAGAAGCATCCGTCATGATTCCACGGGAAGTACTGACGATGGCGATACCCAAACCATTCAGGATCCTGGGCAATTTTTCTTTACCACGGTAGGTCCTGAGTCCAGGCCTGCTGACCCGCTGAATTGAAGTAATTACACCCTTGCCCTGAAAATACTTAAGAGTGACTTCCAATCCAGGCTTGCCTTCGACTTCCACAGTACGAAAATCCGCGATATATCCTTCATCTTTCAGTACTTGCGCAATGCCGGTTTTGGTCTTCGACGCCGGCATTACCACTGTTTTTTTCTGCACGGATTGGGCATTGCGAATCCGGGTCAGCATGTCCGCTATGGGATCATTCATGCTCATTGATATTTCCTCTTTACCAGCTGGCCTTGCGCAAGCCAGGCACGTCACCGCGCATGGCCGCTTCGCGTAGCTTGTTTCTGCCTAAGCCAAATTTACGATAGAAACCGCGAGGCCGGCCCGATAATGCGCAACGGTTGCGCTTGCGTGACGGGCTTGAGTCGCGTGGCAGCTTCTGCAAACGAAACATTGCATCCTGTTGCACTTCAAAACTGACCTTTGGGTCCGTAATTACCGCTTTAAGCTCTGCGCGCTTTGTAGCATAACGTGCTATCAAAGTGGCTCTGCGCTCTTCACGGTTTAACATTGATTTCTTTGCCATCTTGAATCCTTGATTATTTCGTGCGGAACGGGAAGTTGAATGCCTGCAACAGGGCCAAAGCTTCTTCATTATTCCTGGCGCTTGTTGCAATGGTGACGTCCAGTCCACGGATCACATCTATCTTGTCATAGTCGATTTCCGGGAACATGATCTGTTCCTTGACGCCCATGCTGTAATTGCCTCTGCCGTCAAAAGACTTGCGATTCAAACCACGGAAGTCCCGAATACGCGGAATGGCAATATTCACCAGGCGATCCAGAAATTCGTACATACGTTCGCGGCGTAATGTCACTTTGCAGCCAACCGGCCAGCCATCACGAATTTTGAAGCTGGCGACTGATTTTCTCGCATTGGTTACCACAGGCTTCTGTCCAGCGATTGCGGTCATGTCTGCAACCGCACGGTCCATGACTTTTTTATCTGTAACCGCTTCGCCAACACCCATGTTCAATGCGATTTTGGTGACTCGCGGCACCTGCATCACGTTGTCATAGCCAAACTGCTCCATCATTTTTGGAACAACGACTTCTTTGTAATATGTCTGCAATCTTGACATTGCCTTCAATCCTGTCCGTATCTGCCTAACACCAGAGTGCTTCAGCTCAATCATTCAAACTGTGTCACAGGCTTCCTGCTCGCGCCTGCTAACCCAGCAATTAAATATCTATAACTTCGCCGCTGGAACGGAAAACACGTACTTTCTTCCCGTCATCCAGGTTTTTAAAACTGACGCGGTCGCCTTTACCGGAGGCGGCGTTGTATACCTGTACATTGGAAACGTGAATCGGTGATTCCTTTTCAATGATGCCACCGGACACGTTCATGCTGGGATTTGGCTTCTGGTGCTTTTTCACCATATTGACGTTCTCAACCAACAACTGTTCATCGTTCAGCACGCGCAAAACATGACCACGCTGGCCTTTGCTGCGTCCTGCGATAACGACTACCTCATCACCTTTGTGAATTCGTTTCATTTCCTGGCTCCTCTCGAATGCTGACTGTGGTGCTTAAAGCACTTCGGGCGCAAGCGAGACAATCTTCATAAATTTTTCAGTACGCAGTTCCCGGGTTACCGGCCCGAAAATACGGGTACCGATAGGCTCGTTCTTGTTATCCAGCAGCACTGCAGCGTTGCCGTCAAAACGAATCAATGATCCGTCGCCGCGGCGAACTCCGGAGCGAGTGCGAACAACAACTGCGTTGTAAACCTCACCTTTCTTTACTTTGCCACGTGGAATGGCATCTTTTACCGTGACCTTGATCACGTCACCAATTCGTGCATAACGGCGCTTGGAACCACCCAGCACCTTGATACACATCACCTGTCTGGCGCCACTGTTGTCAGCTGCTGCCAGCATGCTTTGCATCTGAATCATCTTAGATATCCTCGATTAATAACGGTTAACCACGACTCTTCAGAGCTGTGGAGCCCGTTCCAGAATTTCCACGACACGCCATGCTTTGGTCTTGGATATCGGTCTGCATTGGACGATCTTTACCAGATCGCCCTGGCTGCAGCTGTTTTCCTCATCATGCGCTCTAACTTTCGACGTAAGCTTGATGTATTTCCTGTAAAGCGGGTGCTGGACCTGTCGCTCAATCTTTATGGTCACAGTTTTGTCAGCCTTGTTGCTGACAACGCGCCCGACTTTGCTGCCCTGCAGGGCTTCAGTAGTGCTCATGCTGCAGTACCTTCTATGGATTTCTCGTTGAGAATGGTTTTGACACGTGCAATGTCACGCCGAACACGACGCAGTTCATGCGGCCTGGACAACTGACCGGTGCCTTTTTGCATACGCAGATTGAACTGCTCACGCAGCAGGCCGGAAAGCTGCTCACGCAACTCCTTCTCGCTCTTGACTTTCAAATCTTGTGCATTCATCACAGCACAGACCTCTTCACAAATGTGGTTCTCACCGACAGCTTTGCGGCTGCCAATTGAAAAGCTTCGCGGGCTGCTTCTTCGCTGACGCCCTGAATCTCATACATCATGCGGCCTGGTTGAATCGGGGCTACCCAGTATTCAACGTTGCCTTTGCCTTTACCCATACGAACTTCTACGGGTTTCTTGGTAACCGGCTTGTCAGGAAAGATGCGAATCCATAATTTCCCGCCACGCTTTACGTAACGTGTAATGGCACGCCGGGCAGCTTCAATCTGACGAGCCGTGACAAACCCATGGGTGGTTGCCTTCAGTCCGAACTCACCGAAGCTGACGCGATTGGCCACATGGGCCAAACCACGGTTGCGACCTTTTTGCTGTTTCCTGAATTTTGTGCGCTTGGGCTGAAGCATTTTTTATCTCCTAACTGGCGCTGGTCGGGTTACGCTTGTCATCTGAAGCGTCGCCATAAAGGTTGAATACCTCACCTTTATAGATCCAGACCTTTACACCCAGTATTCCGTAGGTTGTCTTCGCTTCGACAAACCCGTAATCCACGTCAGCACGCAGGGTATGCAGGGGCACCTGGCCTTCGCGATACCATTCACTACGTGCAATATCTGCACCGTTCAAACGGCCGGCAACACAAACCTTGATTCCCAACGCACCCAAACGCATGGTGTTACTTACCGCACGCTTCATGGCACGACGGAACATGATCCGGCGTTCCAACTGCTGGGCAATGCCTTCAGCAACCAGCTGTGCATCCAACTCCGGTTTGCGAATTTCAGCAACGGTGATATGCGTTGGGACACCCATCAGTTGTGAAACTTCGCGCCGCAGCGTCTCAATGTCCTCACCTTTCTTGCCGATTACGATACCGGGCCTGGCCGTATGAATCGTAATACGTGCGGACTTGGCAGGCCGTTCGATCTGAATGCGGCTAACCGCTGCCTGGGCCAGACGTTTTTGCAAATATGTCCGAACTTCCAGATCGGAAATCAGTAGCTCCGCGTAGTCGCCTTTATTGGCAAACCAGGTGGAGTTCCAATCTTTCGATATGCCCAGTCGGATACCTGTTGGATGTACCTTCTGACCCATTATGCTTGTCCCGTGTTGTTGCTGTCTGCGACCATCACCGTTATGTGACTGGTGCGCTTGAAAATGCGTGCACCGCGTCCTTTGGCTCGCGCCCGGCCGCGTTTCAAAATCGGACCTACATCAACCATGATGGTTGCAACTTTCAACTCATCGATGTCGGCACCGTCATTGTGTTCTGCGTTAGCTACTGCCGACAACAGTACTTTCTTGACCATGTGTGCAGCTTTTTTAGGACTGAACGACAGTAGCTGCTCGGCCTTTTCAACCGGCATGCCACGAATCTGGTCTGCTACCAATCTCGCCTTCTGGGGCGAAATTCGGGCGTTTCTCAAAATTGCTTTCGCTTGCATATCGCTGCTACCTACTTGGTTTTGCGGTCGCCCGAGTGCCCCCGGAAAGTCCGGGTAGCGGCGAATTCACCCAGCTTGTGTCCGATCATCTGGTCATTGACCAGAATAGGCACATGCTGGCGGCCGTTATGGACCGCGATCGTCAGTCCTACCATTTCAGGCAGAATCATTGAACGACGCGACCAGGTTTTAATCGGGCGCTTGTTATTGGTTTCAACGGCATCACTGACTTTTTTGGCCAGATGATGATCGATGAACGGACCTTTTTTAATCGAACGTGGCATGGCTTTACCTGTTATTTACCGGAACGACGGCGAACAATCATATTGCTCGTACGTTTGTTCTTACGGGTTTTGTAACCCTTGGTCGGTACGCCCCAGGGCGTTACCGGATGACGTCCACCTGATGTGCGGCCTTCGCCACCACCATGTGGGTGATCTACCGGGTTCATTGCAACACCCCGAACCGTTGGACGTATACCGATCCAGCGCTTGGCGCCTGCTTTACCCAGTTTCCCCAGGCTGTGTTCCGAATTCGAAACTTCACCGATAGTAGCGCGACAATGCGACTGCACCTTGCGCGTTTCGCCTGAACGCAAGCGCAGCGTTGCATGCTGTCCTTCACGAGCCACCAGTTGTACAGCAGCTCCTGCACTGCGGGCTATCTGTGCACCTTTGCCGGGAGTCAACTCCACACAATGTACGACAGACCCCACCGGAATATTGCGCAATGGCAAAGTATTACCTGGTTTGATTGCCGCATCCCGACCACTTTGCACTTCGTCACCGGCATGTATGCCTTTCGGCGCAATGATGTAACGACGCTCACCGTCCAGATACAGCACCAATGCAATATGGGCCGTGCGGTTAGGATCGTATTCGATGCGCTCAACACGACCCTTGATGCCGTCTTTATCGCGCTTGAAATCGATTACCCGATAGTGTTGTTTGTGTCCACCACCCCGATGCCGCGTTGTAATACGTCCGGTGTTATTACGACCGCCTGTTCTTGACTTCTTTTCAGTCAATGCAGCCCACGGCTCACCTTTATGCAAGTGATCGTGCTTGACCTGGACGACGCCGCGTCGACCTGGGGATGTTGGTTTTGCCTTTACAATAGCCATGAATCTGGTCCTTAAGCTGATTCGCCGCCGAGGAAGTCAATTACCTGACCATCCTGCACGCGTACGTAAGCCTTTTTCCAATCGCTACGCTTACCCTGGCGGTTGCGGAAAGCCTTGTTCTTGCCCTTGACATTGGCAATGCGAACGGATTCAACATTGACGCCAAAAAGCAGTTCTACCGCATCCCGGACTTCAGCTTTTACTGCGTCCGTAACCACCCGGAATACATACTGGTTACTCTGCTCACCTACGCGAGTTGTTTTTTCGGTCACGCGCGGAGCCAGTAGAATCTGCATCAATCTGTTGTTGCTCATCCCAACCACTCCTGGACTTTTTCGACCGCTGCTACGGTCATGATTACTTTCTCGGAACCTACCAGACTGACCGGATCCAAACCTTCAACATCCAGCACGTAAACTCCCGGCAGATTGCGCGAAGCCAAAAATACGTTTTCGTCGATTTCGTTGGTAACAATCAGACCTGTTGAAAACTCAAGTCCGGCCAACTTCTCGATCATCTCTTTGGTCCTGGGGCCCGAAAGCTCAAAAGACTCCACTACCACAAGACGATCCTGTCGAACCAATTCAGACAAGATGGCCTGTATGCCTGCCCGGTACATTTTGCGATTCACTTTTTGTGAATGGTCTCTCGGGACTGCTGCAAAGGTCGTACCACCACCCCGCCAAATCGGGCTGCGGATGGTACCGGCGCGTGCCCGGCCCGTACCTTTTTGCTTCCATGGTTTCCTGCCACCACCGGATACCGCTGAACGATTCTTTTGCGCCTTGGTTCCAGCCCGTGCTCCCGCCATATAAGCGGTGACGACCTGGTGTACCAGCGCCTCTGAAAAATCACGACCAAACGTGGCTTCGGAGACCTTGATTTCATTGCCACCAGCTACTGCGAGTTGCATGGTCATCTCCTCAATTTACCTTCACGGACGGACGAACCGTCACATGACCACCCGGAGCGCCCGGTACTGCGCCTTTGACCAGCAGCAGATTCCGTTCAGCGTCCACGCGAATAATTTCAAGATTCTGGGTCGTGACCTGTTCGTCACCCATATGCCCGGCCATCTTTTTGCCTTTAAACACTCGGCCCGGAGACTGGTTCTGACCAATCGAACCCGGCGCACGATGAGACAGGGAGTTACCGTGAGTAGCATCCTGGGTACGGAAATTGTGACGCTTTACAGCACCTGCAAAACCCTTACCTTTACTCGTACCGGTTACATCAACCGATTCTCCGGCTGCAAACATGGACACCGTGAATTCAGTGCCGGTAGTCACATCATCACCCTGTCCTTCGGGCAACCGGAATTCCCACAAGCCCTCACCGGCTTCCACACCGGCTGCTGCGAATTTCCCGATAGCGGGTTTGTTCAACAAACTTGCACGGCGTGTTCCGGTGGTTATCTGAACTGCACGATAACCGTCCTTTTCATCTGTCTTGACCTGCGTAACCCGATTCGGGCCGGCTTCAATCACGGTAACCGGGATACTGTCACCTTCTTCAGTAAACACCCGTGTCATGCCGCGCTTTCGCCCAATAATTCCAATCTTCATTGCTTATGCCTTCTTTCAGCCAAGTGCCGCCAAATGTCCATTGATCAGTACAGTTTGATCTGTACGTCAACACCCGCAGCCAAATCCAGTTTCATCAGTGCATCCACGGTCTTGTCGTTTGGATCCACGATGTCCATCAGTCGTTTGTGTGTGCGGGTTTCATACTGGTCACGCGCGTCTTTGTTGACGTGCGGAGATATCAGTACCGTACAGCGCTCAATCTTGGTGGGCAGAGGAATCGGCCCCAAAACCTGGGCACCGGTGCGCTTCGCGGTTTCCACGATTTCTGCGGCTGAACGATCGATCAAACGGTGATCAAACGCTTTTAGCCGAATGCGGATTCTCTGGTCAGCCATCTATATGTACTCGCTCTAATAATTCGGTTGTCGCACCATTTGAATACACGGTACGCCAGGTTAATTTACTCGAAGATCTTGGCGACGACGCCAGCACCAACAGTGCGGCCGCCTTCACG
>CAZRTG010000082.1:0-14537 GCA_964602895.1 uncultured Wenzhouxiangellaceae bacterium | reverse complement strand
GGGGTCCTCCCACCTGCAAAACATGACCGACGAAATTCTGGATTCTTTCGGGATTTCTCCGGAATCAGCAATTGCTGCCATCAAATATCAGTTGCGGTGATATTCAGGGAAGCTCTGAATAAATCGAAGCCTCCTTGGTTTACTACTTTCCTGTCCAGCAGGTAGCCGCAAAGCTGCCGGCCTGGCCGTCAGCATTTTTGATTCCTGCCTGGTTTATGCTCAATACACCACAGGGGTCTTTTGTCTGAGCTCCCTGAGGAGTCGCAGAAGCAACAAAATTGTGGTTGCCATTGGAAGTCACTACAGTGAACGTATAACCTTCAGTCGCGGAACCGGCCTCGCATGCAGTCGCATCATATGCATTGACACTGGAGTACCTCCTTTCCTGGCAAGCCGCAGCCGCCATCAAACTCTGCATGGCATCGGTGCGGTTCGCTCTGATCACATAAGAAGCGTAGCCTGGAATTGCAATTGCCATGACAATCGCCAGCAATCCCACCGTGATCATGGCTTCGATCAATGTAAACCCCACCATCGACTGGCGCAGGCCAGCGATACGGTTTGGCGTTCCGGCCCGACAGACTGTGACCACGGCCGCATCACTCAGCAACATTTCAATTCCCCCTTCTGCTGCACAAACGACCGGATCAATAGGTCTGGAACCAGCTTTGTCGGCCACAGGCCATAGGCTGGTGCGCTGCAGCTATCATCACGATACTGCCGTTGGTGCGCGTAGTATAAGTAAAAGATCGTGCCGCGCCGGTGGGGCAACCTCTGGGTGAGTTGGCTTTGAGCGGGAATATGTCACCCAGGTCCGATGGCCTGTCGTCGTACAAAAATGCGGGTAAATTGGGAATACTCAGCATTTCAGTGCCAACCGGGTTTGCCAGACCTTCGGGGGAGCCCTCCTGTAACGGGTTACCTATGGTCAGTGTGTCGGCGGTGTCAATGACACTGTCATCATTCAGGTCAAACACCGGGAACCGGGGTGCAGCACCGGTATCTGCGTTGAGCGCCATGAACCAACCGGCACCACCCGCTGCACACAGATCCTCAGCAGGTATCATGGTGACAAAAAAGGCAATATTGTCACGCAACACGATCTTGCGAATAATGCGCTCGCCTTCTACCGGAAGATCGACCAACCAGCCACGGGATTTCGGCTGGCCTTTGTCATCAAACCACACCGGCTTGTTCGGTGCATAGTCATGGATTACACGGGAATTACTGGCCTGATCTACTGCTATCTTCGGTTGTTCCAACTGATTTCGGGTAAAACCTTTTTGTCCGAAATTGTTACGCTGGTTCAATGCCTTGTTGTAATAGCCATCCCTGTCCCAAATGGCGTAGATGGACTGGACATCCGTGCCGGTAACCGTGTCATCGGCCACTTCCAGGTATTTACCGGTACCGAACAAAACCAGCACACCTTGTGAGATAGACAATGGGTGACGCATGACCGCTGGCTGAGTGGTAATGGGCTGCCGTGTACCAGAGGCAGTTTTGGCAACAAACAAAGGTTGCCCCCCAAAAGCCACCGCCCAGTTTGATGGATTGCTGGAAGTCACATCGATTTTCCACATATTGCCGTTGAGATCACCCACGTAGATAAAATCGGCCAGGTAATCGCCATCGATGTCGGTGACTGCAGGGGTGGACAGGCCATCTGCACCGGCAACCTTGATCTTGCGGTAATCGCTGGCAGACCATCCATTCAGACCGTCTTCGATGTAGAGGACGTAGACGAATTGATCGCCCGAAGTGGATACAAAGCCATCTGCTGTTGTGTTGTTATAACCCGAAGTGAATATGGCGGCCCATTTGCCATTGGCCATCTTGCGGATTTGCACATCGCTGAAGACGTTACCGAGATCGGCATCATCCTCATCGGTAAACTCCCACAACACATTATCCTTGGTGAAATTTTCAGGGTCAGTAACGTCAAGTGCGTACACACCCTGGGCGCCATCACGCAAGCCGCCTACCAGCACGGATGTCCAGGCACCATTCATCTCAATGTCACCGTAGATGGGCGAACCGTTGACATAAAACTCGTGGGCATAATACGGATCGGTCAACCGGTTGAGTTTGCCGATCAGCTTGTCCGGCACATAGGCCATAATCTCTTCGCCATCGCTTTCGCGAAAGCCATGCAACATTCCGTCATTTGCGCCAACATAGACTACGGCCGGACGATTTTTGTTGGCCTGGGCAAAACTTTCGTAACCGCTCAAAGTGTAGTAAAAAGGCGGCCAACCCACATACTGGGGATCGGAATGCACGATATCAGCCAGACGATGGGTGCGCTGGCGATACAGATTTCCTCCCACTTCATGCTCATTTGAACCACGGATATAGCCCAGTCGCGCCTCACCCTCGCTATCGGTCGCACCGCTATCGGGATCGATGTTCAGCAAGGCTTTTTGATCGGAGTTCAATCCGCTCCAGGTAAAATTGCTGCCACTTTTACTGGTCCGGTTATAGGTAAACACCTTGCGGGTTCCCGTGAACCAGGAGCGCGGCTTCTGGTCCAGGATATTGCCTGCTTCCCAGGCGACAGATCCGAGTTTGCCATCCGCTTCGTTGATATTGATGGCCAGCATGGATCCGTGCCAGTCCTGGGCATCGAACTTGGCCTGGAATACCTTGGACTTGTTGGATATTGAGCCACCGTTGGTAGCGCCTGAAGCAGCACCACCGATGCGGTCAGCAATATTCTGAATAACCAGTTCCAGCTGCCCAATCAGGTCTTCAGGTCGCCTTGCAGAGATGTACTCGCCACGACTGTTCCAGGCCGCATGCCAGAGATCGTCAACTGATTTTTGGTCGTTTGTGGCACCGCTCATGTACCAGGGGCCCGTATGTGTATCCGGGTTAAACTCATCCGGACGGCCATCCTTATTGGCGTCGTTAAGAGAGCCCGTAATACCAAAACCGATGGTATAGGTCACCATATGCTGATGGCTGGCCGAGTCAAACCGGTCCGTTGGAACCAGATTGGGCATGGAGGACAGGTCCTTGTCGTAATAGTACTTCGCTACGTCGGCCAGCAAAATCTTGGTGCTATTGATGGACCCATTGTCTTTATCAACGTCGGTCCTGACCCGCACCGGGTTGCTGCCATTCCAGAAACCATCGGTAAACAGGATGGCAAAGTTCTTCTGACAGGCCAGGTTTATGGGAGAAGCTTTGCCACTCAGATCACCGTCATAATAACGACCGACATTTTCCAGACCGCGACGTAATGGAGTTCCCAAAGGTTTTTGTGAAGTTTCCAGATAGGTTTTTATCAGGTTCTGATTGTGCGGGAGGTAATTTACCGTGTCTTGAGGAGGCATCTCCACAAAAACATTGGTCTCATTGATCATGCTGAAGCCATACCGGACCGACGGCAGATTCGTGATCACTTTGGCGACACCTGCACGGGTTACCAGCGAACGGCGGCGATAGAACTGGAACCAGTTGGCAACGTTTTGGGCAAGCTGTGCCGCCGTTGTATTGTTTCCTGTCGCTGCAATACACCGCATATCGTCAAGCGCCAATGGCGTTACGGTGGGATTCAGACCACTCGGACTCGGGTTATATTCATACAAAGTGCAGCTGTAGCTGTCGGCATTGACAATCACTTTTATATGGCTGTCCCATTGATCAACCACCCCATTTGCGCCTGAAGTCCAGTCTGTTTTATCGGGTTGTGTGCCCACATAGCCTTTATCGTCTATCCAATGGTTATACTCAAAATTGGCCAGACTGCGCACATCGTTGTAACCCAGGGGCAGGGCCGGCACCGGGTAGGACCGGGCCGCAGTAAAGGTTGCATTGGTATAGCCTGGCCAAGGCGTGTAGTTCGAGTTCGGGTTGAAATAGAGCACATTCAGAGAGGTGCTTCTCACCCGCCAGTCCCAAGGTTTGGTACCGCTGCGACTCCCACAAAGCTCAACAATACTGCGGTAAGAAGAAGAACCTGAACAGGTTGTGGTGTAGGCATCATCATTGGCAGAGAACACGTATTCAAATTCTCTGAAGGTACTTCCCTTGCCGGTCCAGTCATAAAGCACACCGGTCGACTCCATCGTGTCGCAACCCAGAGCGTTGTTATAACGGCAGGTTGTGAAATGGGTGGGCATGAGTATGTCCCAGTCCATGGAACCGGAATCGTCCATCTGCAGGAAGATATTCGGTGTCACACTGATGCTCACGAACAACGGCACTTTGGGCAGCAATAAAGCCGCTGAAGCGTGCATGGGAGTGGCGAGACCGGCGACTGCTGAAACCATGGCCAGGGCGACGCTCAAACGGGCTGATCGAATTCTTTTCATTTCGGTTTGTTCCGTGGCGAATGCTTATTCGAAGCGCTTGGCAATAACGGCGCGAACCACCGCATTGCTGTCGCCTCGTGTTCCCTCGCTGGCCGCGGTCACACGGTAAAAAGCCACTCCCTTTTGGGGGCTTCCAGCCAGATCGTCCCGAAGGAATTGCTGCTGCTCTATGATGAATTTTGGCTGTGATTTGACCTGAGGAACACGCACCTCTGCGTCGCTGTCATCTGTTGGGTCAATTCCAAATGCCCTGGCAGATGTCCAGATTTCGTCTTTGGGAGAGGGTGAGCTCGGGTAAATTCCCTGCTGCCAAACCCGGGAAGTTTCGTCACACTGGTCGACGCAGGGAAACGGGCGGGACAACGCGGTACGGCCCCGGCTCAATAACCAGGCTGAGGGCCAGCGATTACCTGCTTCTGCAGATTCAAAGGCCTTGTTCAGGTCCCTGAAATTTCCGGCCAGTTTTACCTGGATGATGGAGCTTTGCGATGCCGCAACGCCCAAAATAATCAATACCAGCAGCAGCAACAAGCCTATGATCAACACGGCGCCTCGTTGGCTACTACGATTCAACCGGGGTGCGTATTTCATAGCGTCACATTCCTCAACGTAATGGTAGATGTATAAAGTTTGCGAAGTTTGTGGTCACCGGGTGCTGTAAACGTGGTATTGAGCACATCGAAAGTCTGTTGATCCGCACCTGAATCTGCCGGCTCCGGGCTGGCAATCAACAGCGCGATCTGCAAGGCCAGTGGTATGCCGTTTTGGATGGTATTTATCAGGTTGTCGGTCTCGCAAAGATTCTGGCTTTGCAAGCACACAGAGTTCTGAGGCGTGATGTTATCGGCGGTGGTCCAGGTATTGATGCTGAAATCAGGAGGAAAATCCGTGTCTACCCCGTACAGAATCTGGAATGAGTCCACATCGCCGATGATGTTCTGATCGGTAAACTGGGCAACGAGACTGCTCGGGCTTTGGCCGTATTCACAACTCCAACGTAAATTCTGATCGCCGTCTACGTACACCGTCATGCGCTTGTAGAGGGCAGCCGGTTCCGCCGTCTCCGGGTCAATGGTAACGTTGAGAACTCCATTGCAGTCCGTGCTGTCCTGGTACATGAACTGGAGGGTGTCGTTGCCACCATCTGCTCCTTCCACCGAACCGGCTGTCAACGGTGAATAGCCCGCTTTTGGTTCGTTCCAGACGGGAACCCGAAAACCTGCTTTACGCACATCCCTCGCAACCAGTTCAATGGCAACGCGCCCACCTTCCTGGACCCGCATCAAGCCTTCCTGAACCAAATAGGACTGTTTGGTTCCGGAAAACAGCTGGACCATAAGCAACATAACCAAAAGACCCAAAACAATCGCAACCATAAGCTCCACCAGGGTGAAGCCGCGAGCGGGCTGCCTGCGCGAATGAAAGCATTTGCTATCCATGGGTTTTCCTTTGGCTTGAGCGTAGAGGTGCATCACTAAGGCACCAGCGAAAGGACATGCCGATAGAAATCATCTGCTTCAGCATCCATTTCAAATTTTTGCGCATCAACCCAGAACAGCTTGATGGTGTTCAGGCCCAGCCCGTCGCAGGCGGGATTGTCGGGTGAACCATCATCCGGTGTGGAGTCCATACAAACGATGGCAACACCTCCAGGCAAAGCCCTGGCTGTGTTTTGTAGCCAGATGGTAGCGTCATACTGTGCAGTCTCGTCATAAGTGCACTGAGTGTCACCGAAACAGGTTTTCTCTCCGGACTCCAGGCTTGATGCAAACAGGCCATTTTCATAAGCCTGGAGATTGGATCTCATGCCATCTGCCAGTTGCGTGGCAATAATCGTAGCCTGTGATTCATTCTGGCTATGTGATGCGTTTTGCAGATTTGTCATGGCCAATCCGGCAATACTGATCAGCCCCACGCCGAAGATCACGATGGCAACCATCACCTCGATCATGGTGAAGCCCTGTTGCTGCCTCAAAATGCTCATGATTCCTGTGCTCCGATTACGACCGCTGCCGCTGTTTCATACCTCTTTGGCCGTACGGGTCTGCGAACGAATCATTCCATAAGCACCTACCGTTACGTCCGAGCAGCGATTGCTGACCTTTGAAATTTCGTAACAACTGGTGATCGTTGCATCGACACTCATTGTGGTGGTGCCGTCAGATTTGAACACGATTGGATTTCCAAAGCCCTGCACCAGCAGCTTGTTTTCCTGCGAATTGGCACGAATGATTTCGCCGGTATCTACAACACCATTGGCGTTTGCATCATTGAAGACAATCCAGCCATCCTTCCAGGCACCTGTCGAGCAACTGATGGTGTCAGATGAAGGGCAGATGGTGATGTCTCTTCCCGAGGTAATGGCCGTGGAACGAGCCTGGTTCAGCCCGACTACCAGTGTGTTGCTGGCGGCTACAACCTGGTTGTTCGCAAGCATCTGGTGCACTGACGGAACCACCTGGGTCAGGCCAACCGCCAATATGCCCAGGGTTACGGAAATCTCAACAACAGTGAAACCGAGTGAGCGCCGTTTGCTGCGGATAGAGGAAAACCGGTACGGAATGTTCATGGCTAAAATCCTTTTTAGCGTAGGGAATGGAAAATTTCACCGCAAATGTGAGCCATTGACGGACAGGAACCAATATGCCCTTAACAGGCAACTGCCTACACTGTTAAAAGTGACAGTTTTGACCGGTAAAACCCTGAGTCATGTGCAATGAAATGAGGCCTTGAAAGTCCGGATGATCCGGATTCGGTCCTGATTCCATACCTTTTCCTGAACCCGGGAACCTTTTTTGAGCTGCTGCATCTTCGGGGTAAGAACAGCTTGAACGCGGGTTCAATGGGAATCCGTACTGATACCGCTAACCAAAGGAAATCCGATGAAAACCATGACCATACAACAAGCCCCACAATCACTGCTGGTGGAAACTGCCCAATCGGCCCGGCGGCGCTTCCTGCTGCAAGCAGGCGCACTGACCTTTTCCGGCGCGGCCGTTGCCATACTGGGTGGAGCCAACAAGGCATTTGCTGCAGGCAGTTCCGACGACGCAGTGCAGCAGGATATCCGTATTCTGAATACCGCCATTTCCGCCGAACATGAAGCGGTGGCTGCATACCAGCTGGGAGCCGAAAGCGGCTTACTGGAAGCAGGTGTTTTAAAAGTGGCGGTAACTTTCCAGGGCCACCACAAGGAGCATATTGATGCGCTGGTAAAAGCCGTACGCAGCCTGGGTGGTCAGGATGCACACGCCAAAACCGACTACAATTTCCCGGTGGACAAGTTGAAACAGCAATCCGATGTATTGCAGTTTGCCGCAGGATTGGAGCGTGGTGCAGTGAGTGCCTATGCGGGTGCCATTCCGGTGTTTGACAACCGCGATTTATCGGCAGCAGCGGCGAGTATTCTGGCTGATGAGGCCATGCACTGGGCGGTGTTGCGCAGTGCCCTGGGACTGGATCCGGTACCAGGTGCGTTTTTCTCCTGAGTCTGAAAAACGAACATGAAATACATGTCGAGTCTGTTGTTTGCGGTGCTGGCTGCGACTGCCCTTTCCCTACCCTCTCTCTCCAGGGCAGTCGCAGACCCAGTTGTTGCGGTCACAGGTCCGGTTACGACCGTTACCCATCCGGCTGATGTTGCTGCTGGTGAACAGATCTATGCACGCTGCATCGGTTGCCATTCACCTGACCGAAACCGGACCGGGCCACAACATTGTGGTTTGATAGGACGTAAATCAGGAACCGTGCCGGATTATGACTACTCGGAAGCCATGAAAACAGCGAACATACTTTGGAATACGGAAACGCTGAACTCGTTTTTGCAGTCCCCAATGACCGAAGTACCGGGAACCACCATGGGCTTTGCGGGTATTGCAGATGCGGATGAACGGCGTAATCTGATTGCCTGGCTGACAACACTGAACGAGGACAATCCGCTGTGCAGTCATTAAAGGCTGTTAGCCAAAACCAGTCGAGAGGTATGAATTGAATAAAAAGGCCTTTGCTATTACCGACCCCGCGTTGAAAAGCGATGAGGAGTTACAAATCGAAGTGTTGGCCGGCAATCTTGATGCTTTTGAAGGCATCATGCGCCACCACAACCAGCGACTTTTCCGGGTGGCACGCAGTATTGTTACTGATGATTCCGAAGCCATGGACGTGGTGCAGGAATCCTACATCAGCGCCTTCCGGAATCTGGGAAAACTGCAGGACCCGGCCCTGCTACCCAACTGGCTGGCCAAAATTACCCGTAATACCGCGTTAATGCGCCTGCGCAAAAGCCAAAGGATTCAGCATATGGATGAACCGGAAATGGACAACGTTTTGCAATTGTTCAGACCGTCGGAACAACCGGACCGGCAGCTGGCCAATGCCCAGTTACGGCAGCTACTGGAAGACTGCATCGATGATCTGCCAGGTATATTCCGCACCGTATTCATGCTACGCGCTGTGGAACAATGCAGTGTGCAAACCACTGCCGAAATTCTGGATATTCCCCAGGCCACGGTTAAAACCCGCTTCCACCGCGCCCGACTCTTAATGCAGAAACGCTTGCTGGATTTCAGCACCGAGAGTGGCGTGGCAGTGCACGAATTTGCCGGCCACCGGTGTAATACCATTGTGCATAACGTGTTGAACCGCTTGCGCGAGTTGAAAAAGCGTTAGCAACCAAAGCCGGTAGTTTATTCACAAACCTCCTTAAGTGCCCCAGCGCACTGACTGCAGTCCCGGACTGCAGTACCCTCGTTCCAGCCGTTAGCCAGCAAGGCTGAAAGGCCCGGTTCTTGGTTCATGCAGCAAATATCTGCATCCAAGGAGGCTCTGAATAAATCAGAGCTTCCCTAATTGCTGTTGTGATTTTCATTCGTCAAACCCTCATTAGCTGGGGGTTGCTTTGACGACACTGAATAAATTTGCAACAGGAGAAATACAAGTGTCGTCCAGCAAAAAAACACCCGTGGTAAATCACCTGATCGCATCCTTGCCGCGCGTGGATCGCGCACGGTTTCTGCGACACTGTGAGCCGGTTGATCTGGTTTTTGGCACGGTGTTGTGTAAACCGGGCGAAGCTTTCCCCTTTGTATATTTTCCACTGACGGGTTTCATCTCGCTGATGGCAACTGTGAGAAGACACCCGGCCCTGGAAGTAGGCATGATTGGCAGCGAGGGTATGTTGGGCGGAACATTGGCACTGGGTGTGGATAGCGCACTTTTGCTAGGTATTGTGCAAGGTGCTGGCACCGCTTTGCGTATGACTGTGCCTCATCTGAAAAACGAACTGGCCATTAACCCGGCCCTGGTTGGGGTTCTCAGGCGCTATGTTTTTGTATTGATGAAACAACAATCACAGTCTGCTGCCTGCAACAGTTTTCATGAAGTTGCTGCACGACTGGCACGCTGGTTGCTAATGGCGCATGACCGATCACATTCCGATCATTTTTACTCTACTCACCAGTATCTGGCCAATATGTTGGGTGTACAAAGAAGCGCCATCACCATTGCCGCCGGCATGTTGCGTGACAAAGGGCTGATCGACTATGCGCGTGGCAAAATCCAGATCACCGACCGTTTCGGGCTTGAAGCAGTTTCCTGCGAATGCTATGCCGCAACCACAGCGGATTACTTTAAAAAACTCGCACACCCTTACGAGGGCACCTTCGCTGTTAATTCCAACAACGGTTAAGGCTCTACGCCCAATGCCTGCTCCACCTCCTATCAATCAGGTCAATCTGTGAGCAAAGAACCTACCGTGGCAGACTCAGCGCCAGTCGGTGAATCATTAGAGGCACTGCATTCACCCGTCAGCATGCGCAATGCTTCGTTGTTGGTGATTGCGGTTATCCTGAGCCTGGCCGCCTTGCGGCTGGCCAGTCAAGTGTTTATACCGTTGGTTATGGGTATGTTGGTCAGTTATGGTTTAACACCTCTGGTTGATCGTCTGGTGCGTCTCCATGTGCCACGCATCCTGGCAGCCATGTTACTGCTGACCAGCATCGTGGTAGGCGTAGGGGCAACGGTCTATGCGCTTAGCGATGATGCCATCGATTTAATCGAAACCTTACCTGAAATGGCACAAAAACTGAGTCGTACTTTTGACGACCGAACCGCGCAGGGTCCGGCTGGGGCCATGGAAAAAGTCCAAAAGGCAGCGAGTGATATCGAACGCACCGCCGCTGAGAAAAATATTGATCTTGAGCCTGGCCACGATGTCACCAAGGTGCAGATCGAGAAACCCAAGGTCAATGTGAAAGACTATTTGTTGCCGGGTACGCTTGGTCTGTCAGCAGCAATTGGACAGGTAGTGGTGGTCATTTTCATTGCTTTCTTTTTACTCGCATCAGGGGATAACTTTCGGCGCAAGATGATTAAACTGGCTGGCCCTACTCTTACCCAGAAGAAGATAACGCTGCATGCCCTTGACGAAATCGACTCACAAATTCAACGCTACCTGTTGGTGCAGGTGTTTACCAGCGCGGTAGTGGGAATTGCCACCTGGCTGACATTCCATTGGATTGGTCTTGAGAACGCCGCCGTTTGGGGTGTGGTCGCTTTTGTATGCAATTTTATTCCTTATATTGGCAGTATTGCCGCCAGCGCGGCGGCGATGTTGGCAGGCTTTGTTCAATTCGGCAGCTTCGAGATGGCTCTGTTGATCGGCGGCGCCAGTACGGCGATCAACTTCGTCGAGGCCTATATGCTGACCCCCTGGCTGACCAGTCGCTCGACCCGCATGAGCCCGGTTGCTGTGTTTGTCGGCGTGCTCGCCTGGGGTTGGTTATGGGGTATCTGGGGCCTTTTCCTGGGCGTACCCATCCTGGTGGTGATTAAGGTCATATGCGACCGGGTTGACGAATTCAAAGCCATCGGTGAGTTGCTGGGCGAGTAGCTTCATGTTGTGAATAGTTTGAGCCTTGTGTTCGCTAACGTACTGAATGAAAGAAGTCATCATGCGCATGATGCAGAAGTCGAGATTCAAAACCAAACCAGCAGGAGAAATCAGGAAATGCTTGAAACCATCGCAATTGTACTGGTCATTTTATGGATCCTGGGGTTGGTGTCTTCAACCACCATGGGCGGGTTGATTCACGTTCTGCTGGTCCTGGCGATAGTCGTGATCTTGATTCGGGTCATCCAGGGTCGAAAGATTTGATCGTTCCAACCCGGTAGCTCTGATCTTGATTCGGAGTGCTTTGCGCCCCCGGATCGCCCCAGTCTCAGACCTTCGATACTTCGTGGTTAGTCCCGGAACAGGTCCGGGACTTATGGCGCAAAACCTCACCTGTTCAATCTGTTGTCGCAAGAACTACTGTTGCCGTTCTGCCTGCACCAAAATCGCATCGCGATTGGCAGTGGCAATCGCCTGGTCGGCGGCAAGCGCGGCATCAGTCGTACTCAGGCAGGCTGTTTTTTCAACGCCCTTGAGCATGCCACACTTCTTTGTGGCAATAAGGTGGCGGCCTTCCAGGTCGGCCATTGCGACATCGAAATCCGCCTTGGCCATGGTGACCATAGCATCAGCCTCCACCTTGTTCAGTTTGCCCTGGGCGCCAGCCTTGGTTTCTGCATAGTCCTGCTGCGCCGCGGCAACTTTTTGATCGGCCTTATTTTCCGCTTTGTTTGCATCTTTCTGGGCTGCGCTCATGTCTGTGGCTGCTTTTTCACGGGCTTGACCGACGTCCTTGGCGGTTTCGGAAGGAGACTTGTTGCAGCCACCAAGCAATAGCGCCGCAAGTGCGAGAATGGATAAAAATCGAGTCATCATAGTAATACTCCTGATTGCAACGGTGTGTCTCAATAGAATTGAGAGTATGGCGTTGAACATAGTTTCCGGATGTGCTGTTAAGGCGCCGCCAGAGTTGAAGATCTCAAGATCGATGAATGTCGCAGCAGCCAACGGTCACTGAATCTGCTGACGATTTTATGCATAGCACCCACAAAGTTCTGTGCGCCAGCGATCATAAGCCGTCAAGTGCAGGCAGATAAAGCTCACTAAGTGCTCTGGCGCACAGACTGGAGCCTGTGGCCGATACACACTGGACCGCCAAAGATTCTGTTCCTATCTGGAGATTCGATATGCGCAATACCCCCCGACCCTATACTGGCTTACGCCTGATTACCGGCATTGGCCTGATGTGTTCGTTTTTGCTGTTAACTGCCTGTGCCAGCACACCCGAGGCACCACATAACGCCTTGAAAGAAGCCCAAGTGGCCATCACCAACGCACAAAAAGCGGATGCCAGCCGCTACGCCAACCCTGACCTGACTGACGCACGTGACAAACTGGCGCAGGCCAATGCAGCCGTGACCGCGAAGGATATGGTCCTGGCTGACCAAATGGCGCGCCAGGCGCGTATCGCCGCCGAACTCGCCGTCGCCAGAACCGAAGCAGCAAAGGCGAAAGATGTGAACGAAGAACTGATTAAGGGTATCGATGCCCTTAATGATGAAATGACACGTGCGGGAGAAAAATCATGAATCCAATTACAGTGAACCAGATTCACCAGATGAAGACCCTCGCTGCGGCAGCAACCGTGGCCCTGTTGCTAGCCGCCTGCGCGTCCGCACCACAGAGTCCGCCAGGTTCGGCGGAAGTTCGCGCCAAGCTGACCCAACTGCAAAACGATACAGACCTGGCCAGTCGTGCACCGCTCGAGATCAAGGAAGCTGAGGCGGCAGTTCGGCTCGCTGAAATGCCGGTCCCCAAAGACAAAGCGCTTGGCACCTATCGGGTTTATGTGGCAGATCACAGTGTGGATATTGCCACTGCAAAAGCCACTACCCGATACACCGAAGATCAGCGGGTACTGCTTAGCAAACAGCGCGAGTCGGCCCAGTTGGCAGCACGCACCCGTGAAGCAGACCAGGCACGGCGTGAAGCCAATCTGGCGCTTAGTGAGTCCGAGCGGGCGCGAGCCGATGCCGAAGCGGCACGTTTAGCCAAAGAAAGGGCACTTGCTGAAGCGGCAGATGCTGCCTCTCTGGCCAGCCAGGAAGCTGCCGAACTGCAACGTCAAATTGCCCTGCTACAGGCCGAAGCAACCGACCGCGGTATCGTGCTGACCCTGGGCAATGTCTTATTTGCAACAGCCAGATCTGAATTAAAACCGAACGCAACCGACTCCCTGAACAAACTGGTTGCGTTTCTCAATCAGTATCCGGATCGGAAAGTCGCGATCGAGGGCCATACCGATAGCGTTGGTAGCGATGCGAGCAACCAGGCGCTCTCACAACGCCGTGCCGATTCAGTAAGATCCTATTTGATACAGCAGGGCATCAGCGCGCAGCGGATTTCGGCTATCGGTCGAGGTGAAAACTATCCAATCGGTGACAACAACACCGAAACGGGCAGGCAAGTAAATCGCCGTGTCGAAGTTATCATCGAGAACCCACCACCGCTTGCAACAAGCTAAGTCTGACGGGCTGGCGTACGTACTCCAATGAAAATCTTTGGTATACGTTTCGTTATGTTTTTGGATCGCCTATAAACACATACAGATCCTGATGTACCCGCGTTTCATTCGTAAAACGTAGTCAGGAGAATCTTGCCGCGCAGTCCCCGAAAGAGACTGCGCGGTTTTTTCCCGGGCTTTCCACCGAAGCAAGCACATTGGCCTCGGATGATGAGCCATGAATACTACGTGTGCTGACGCACAGACAGAATTTTTGCAAGCCAGTAGCTTAGCAGTGTATTCAGGCAGCAGGTCTAACTGTTATTCAGCCTGGTTCAAACCCGACCGCACCCATCAAATCATTCCAGTTTGCGTCCGGCCTTTTTTTCCAAGCTTTTCTTTTACTACCCTTTCTTTAAGGAGAAATACCCATGAAAATCAAATTGGTTTTGGTGTTCAGTCTGGCATTAATACTCACGGTGCTTGCCGGTTGTGCTGCTTCTGGCACAAAGCGGTCTACTGGAGAAGTGATAGATGATTCATCCATCGCTGCCAGCATCAAGTCTTCTTTGCTGGCCGATAAAGGCACCGACGGCTTGAATATCGATGTTGAAGTGGATCGGAATCGCGTTCAGTTGAACGGTTTTGTCGATACACAGGCACAGGTGAATCGTGCTGGTGAGATTGCACGAACCACTTCCGGTGTTGCGTCTGTGGAAAACAATCTGAAGGTATCAGAGGGCGGTAATCGCATGGCTGGCGAGTATGTCGATGACAAAACGCTTCAAGCCCGAATCAACGCAGCATTGGCAAATGATCCGTTAGT
>CAZRTG010000081.1:0-14557 GCA_964602895.1 uncultured Wenzhouxiangellaceae bacterium | reverse complement strand
CATATTTAACGAAAATGAGCGGAAAAATGGGCCAAAATGGCTTTTCCGCAGTAGGCTCTCTATTCTGGGACAGGCTCCTGGATCAAC
Source organism: uncultured Wenzhouxiangellaceae bacterium (assembly GCA_964602895.1). Taxonomy (GTDB): domain Bacteria; phylum Pseudomonadota; class Gammaproteobacteria; order Xanthomonadales; family SZUA-36; genus JAWXBM01. The sequence continues at coordinate 14,470 of CAZRTG010000081.1, read as the reverse complement.
TGACTCTAATGTGAGCATAATGTAGCTGCAAGACAGATTCATGACCCAAAAGGCATAGCCATGATCGATTTACGACTAATTGATGACCTCAGCCGCAAACTCAGCGCATCGCTGCCACCCGGCGTTGGCCGCATGAAAGAGGAAGCTGAAGAACAGTTCCGCCTGGTATTGGCGAGAACTTTTGAGAAAATGAACCTGGTGACACGAGAGGAGTTCGATGCGCAGACTGCCGTTTTGAAACGCACACGGGAAAAACTGGAACAACTACAGGAACAGGTCGCGCAACTCGAAAAGGGTTGATCGGTATTCAGTCTGAATACTCGATCCTCACGCGTTTGACGTTGCACAGCAGTTCGTACGCCGTCGTGTCTGCGCTGCGTGCCACCTCGTCTACCATGACCTGGTTACCCCACAGTTCGACATGGCTGCCGGGGCCTGCGGCCGGCAAGTCGGTCAGATCGACCGTCAACATATCCATGGATACGCGTCCGATCAGCCGGGTCCGTATGCCATCCACCGCGACCGGCGTACCATCGGGTGTGCGGGCGGGGTAACCATCGGCATAGCCAAGAGCAACCAAACCCACCCGGGTCGGCCTTTTGGCAATGAAACGACTGGCATAACCCAGGCTGGCACCTGCGGGTAAATCACGAACCGCCATGACGCGACTGGTCAAAGTCATCGCCGGACGCAGACCGGATTCCTGTCCCGCTATGGGCCTGGCACCATACAGAAGCAGGCCTGCTCTGCCCCAGTCACGACGGGCGGCGGGCCAGCCCAACAGGCCGGCAGAATTGGCCAGGCTTTGTGGACCCGGCAGGTATTTTGCAATCTCGTCAAAACGACGGATCTGTTCCGTGGTTGTGCTGTTTTCCAGTTCGTCGGCACAGGCAAAATGACTCATCAACACCATATCGCCCTGCAACTTTCCTGTGGCATGCAGGCGACGCCATGCTGCAGTAGCGTGCTCGACGGAAAATCCGGCCCGGCCCATGCCGCTGTCAATTTTCAACCAGACACGTACCGGCGCTTCAAGCCGGGTGGTTTCCAGCATGCGAATCTGTTCAGCATGATGCACCACCGTCCACAGATCGTGACGAACGACCAGTTGCAGTTCAGCTGCGTCGAACACACCTTCGAGTAGCAGAATCGGTTGTGTAATACCGGCCGCCCGTAGCTCAAGTGCCTCATCCAGGAAAGCAACGGCGAAACCATCCGCTTCCGGCGCCAGAGCCCGCGCACATTGCGTCGCGCCATGCCCATATGCATTTGCCTTCAAAACTGCCAGAACCCGGGAGCCGTGGTATTGGCGCGACAACCGATAATTGTCGCGTATCGCGCCAAGATCAATGTGGGCCAGCGCAGGACGCAGGCCGTGATCGGTACGTGCGACAGGAGTTGGTGCAAACAGCTGATGCACCGAAGATGAATTATCGTCAAGTGCACCCAGTGAAAGAAGCGTGCTCATGCCGGTGAAGGGTTCAGCGAGCTGCTCGCATGATGCCTGCTGAGGTCATAGCGAGCCAGCGCCAGGTCATCAAAGCGGATGGCAGGCCGGTTGTTGGTGACCAGGTCGGCAAGCAATTTGGCGGAGCCGCAAGCCATGGTCCAGCCCAAGGTGCCATGACCGGTATTGAGAAATACCTCCGGATAGGCCGTTGCGCCGATAATCGGGGTTGAATCGGGCGTCATAGGCCGCAGCCCGGTCCAGAAAGTGCCTTCAGCCGGGTCGCAGCTGCCGGGGAACAGGTCCTCAACCACCATTTCCAGTGTTTTACGCCGGCGCGGGTTGAGACGCATGTCAAAACCCGCAAGCTCAGCCATACCGCCGACCCGGATCCGGTCATCGAAACGGGTCACGGCGATCTTGTAGCTTTCGTCCAGTACCGTTGAAACCGGTGCAGCATCCGGGTTTTGCAGCGGGATGGTAAGTGAATAGCCTTTAACGGGATAAACCGGCAGCTTTAACCCGAGGCCCTGAGTGAGGTCACGGGAGAAACTGCCCATCGCTATCACGTAGCGATCCCCGCTCAACAATTCTTCGCGGCCGTCAACCTGTATCTGTACGCCTCGCACACGACCGCGTTCGACCGCCAACGATCGGATATCGGCACCAAAGACAAACTCAACACCCGCGGCACGGGCATGGTCAGCAAGTTGCTCGGTAAACAGCTGGCAGTCGCCGGTTTCATCATTCGGCAGACGCAGGCCACCCGTCAGTTTTTTACCGGCCTTTGCCAGGGCGGGCTCTGCCCGTCCAAGCGCATCCGCTTCAAGCAATTCGTAGGGCATATCACAGGCTTGCAACACCTCAATGTCCCGGGCTGCGGCTTCAAATTGTGCCTCGGTGCGAAACAACTGGGTCAGGCCCAGACTGCGTTGTTCGTATTCGAGACCCAGGTTCTGACGCAGTTCGATCAGGCAGTCGCGGCTGTACTCGGATACCCGCAACATGCGCTCCTTGTTGACCGCATAGCGCGCCGCATCACAGTTTTTGAGCATTTGCCACATCCACTGCAACTGGAATAAAGTACCATCCGGGCGCAGCGACAGCGGGGCATGACGCTGCAGCATCCATTTCATGGCTTTGAGTGGAATTCCGGGGGCGGCCCACGGTGTTGAGTAACCGGGAGAGATCTGGCCGGCATTGGCGAAACTGGATTCCATTGCGGGTGCAGGATGGCGGTCGATCACAGTAACCCGTGCGCCCTGCGCTGCCAGATACCACGCTGAGGTGGTGCCGATGACTCCGCTACCAAGTACGATTACATGCATGTTGAATGCCTCGCGTTAACACCTTGATATTCGCTATTCTAATTGCTTTAATGGCGTGATTTTCATTGAATTATTTACCTTATTCGGTGATTATGTTTAATAATCACACCTTTTTTCTGTTTGAGTAGTGAAATGAAAGATCTCGATAGACTGGACCGTCGCTTGCTGGATCTCTTGCAGAATGACGGTCGTTTGGCCATGACGGACCTGGCCCAGCGGGTGGGTTTGTCCGCCACTGCCTGTACAGAACGGGTGCGGCGGTTGGAACGCGACGGTGTCATCAGTGGCTACCATGCACGTGTCAATCCACGCGCGCTGGGTAAAGGTTTGTTGGTGTTCGTCGAACTCAAGCTGGCAGCGAAGTCCGCTGCCGCATTCGACCGCGTCAGGGATTTATTGGCGGTGATGCCGGAGGTCATGGAATGCCATTTGATCTCCGGCGAATTCGACTACCTGATCAAAGCCCGTATAGTTGAGATGACCGACTATCGGCGCTTTCTCGGTACCATACTCGACGAATTGCCCGGCGCGATCGAATCACGCAGTTACGTGGTGATGGAAGAAGTGAAAGAAAGCCTGTACCTGTCACCCTTCAATTGAAGGCCCAGTCAAAACCTGATTAAGACCTGATTAAAACCTGACACCCTGAAAAAGTTAAAACCTGAAAGTTAAAACCTGACACCCTGAAGCACAACCACCACAACCCTCTGCGGTTCAGCCGAGCATCAACATGACAGAAAAAGAACTCCCGGAATACGCACGCGTCGTCATCATCGGCGGCGGCATCATTGGCTGCTCGGTGGCTTATCACCTGGCTGAACTGGGTTGCGATACCGTGCTGCTGGAACGCGACCAACTCACTTCCGGCACGACCTGGCATGCCGCTGGTCTGATGACCACTTTTGGTTCCGGCTCGGAAACCACCATCAGTATCCGCAAACATTCCATGGAGCTCTACAAACGCCTGGAAGCTGAAACCGGCCAGCAAACGGGCTTCAACGGCTGCGGTTTTATCGAGCTGGCTGCTGACGCCGACCGCATGGAAGAGTACCGCCGTGTGGCCAATTTCAACCGCTTGCATGGCATGGATATCCAGGAACTCACACCCTCCGAAATCCAGTCGCTGTTTCCCTTTGCAATAACCGACAACATCAGCGGTGGTTTCTACGCCGAGAATGATGGCCGTATCAATCCGGTGGATGTGACCATGGCATTGGCCAAAGGCGCGCGCATGAAAGGTGCCCGCCTGATGCAGAACACCCCTGTCACCGGAGTGCTGACACGCAATGGCGCTGTGACCGGTGTGCGCACGGATAAGGGTGAAATCCGTGCCGAATTCGTGGTCAATTGCGCCGGCATGTGGGCGCGGCAATTGGGCGAACAAAACGACGTGGTGATTCCCAACCAGGCGGCTGAACATTATTACCTGATTACCGAAGCCATCGATGGCATCACCGCCGACCTGCCGGTGCTGGAAGATCCTTCGGTACACGCTTACTACCGTGAAGAAACCGGCGGCCTGATGGTGGGCATGTTCGAACCCGATTGCGCGCCGTGGAAAGTGGAGGGTATTCCGAACGATTTTTCCTTTGGCGAGTTACCACCTGATTGGGACCGCCTGATGCCTTTTCTGGAAAAGGCCATGGAGCGCGTGCCGATTTCCATGGAAGCCGGTATCCGCAAATTCTTCTGTGGTCCTGAAAGTTTTACCCCTGATCTGGCGCCCATCGTCGGCGAAGCGCCCGAACTACGAAACTACTTCGTCGCAGCCGGGCTGAACTCGGTAGGCATTATTACCGGCGGTGGCATCGGTCGCGTGGTGGCGAACTGGATACTCACCGGCAAGCCCGACGTGGATGTTACCGGCATCAATATAGACCGGTTTCATCCTTACCAGTGCAACCCCGAGTACCGGCGCCAACGTGCGTTGGAATCATTGGGCCTGGTCTATGCCTGCCACTATCCGGATCGCTCACCCAAAACAGCAAGAGGTGCCCGCAAATCACCCTTCCATGAACGGCTGGCCGCACAGCGGGCGCATTTCCGCGATGTCAGTGGCTGGGAGAGTCCCGGCTGGTATGCACCCGAAGGCCACGAACCGGTAGCCAACAAACTCACCTGGGGTCGCGCCAACTGGTTTCCGTGGTGGGAAGCCGAGCACAAGGCTTGCCGCGAAGCGGTAATCGCCATGGATATGTCGTTCATGGGCAAATTCCTGGTACAGGGGCGTGATGCCGGTGCCTTTCTGGATTACATCTCAGCCAATGCCGTTAACGAGAAAGCCGGGCAGATCACCTATACCCAATGGCTGAATGATGCAGGCAGGTTGGAAGCCGACTTAACCGTAATTAAATTAAGCGACGAGAAGTTTATGGTGGTGACTTCCGATATCGCCCATCGTCATACCGAAACCTGGATGAAACGCCATCTTCGTGATGATCAGCACGTATTCATCACCGATGTGACCTCCAGTTACGGCCAGCTGAATATCCAGGGCCCCAAATCCCGCGAGTTACTGCAATCCATCACCCATAGCGATATGTCCAACGAGGCCTTTCCTTTCCGCTGCGTGAAGGAAATCGATATCGGCCTTGCTCGCGTGATGTGCGTGCGGATTACCTATGCCGGTGAATTGGGCTACGAGTTGAATATTCCCGCCGAGCAGGCCATTCATGTTTATGACCGCATTGTCGAGACCGGAAAGAATTTTGGCCTGCGTCATGCCGGTCTGAAATCATTGGCCAGCCTGCGCCTGGAGAAAGGCTATCGTGACTACGGCCACGATATCGACAATATGGACGACCCCTACTCCGTGGGCCTCGGCTTTGCGGTGCGCCTGGACAAAGCCGGCGACTTTATTGGCAAACAAGCCTGTATTGCGAAAAAAGCTGAAGGGCGTTTCCCCGAACGGTTGGTACAAATACTGCTGAAAGATCCGGAACCCCTGATGATTCATCATGAAATCGTACTGCGTGACGGCAAACCGGTAGGCAGCGTGCGCTCGGCGGCCTATGGCCACACGCTGGGAGGCTCGGTTGGCCTGGCCATGATCATCGCGCCTGAAAAGGAATCGGTGGATGCGGCTTTCCTGAACGAAGCCAAATGGGAAGTGGATATTGCGGGGCGTATCTATCCGGCTGAAGTATCCCTGCGGCCTTTCTATGATCCGGGTATGGAGAAAATCAAAGCCTGACAGCCGGTTTTATCGCCCACGTCTTCATTGAGTATGACCATTTCGCAGCGCAAGGTTCTGTGTACCGGGCAGCGGTCGGCAATTTCCATCAAGCGCTGCCGTTGTTCGTCTGTCAGTTCACCCTTGAGACGGATTTTCCGCTTGAAACGATCAATCTTGCCTTCTTTGGTTTCGCAATCGGCACAATCAACGGCGTGGATTTTGTCATGACTCAAGCTGACTTCAACAGAATCCAGCGCCAGCTTTTTGTGACGGGCATACATATTGATGGTCATTACCGTACAACTGCCCAAAGAAGCGGCCAGCAGATCGTAGGGCGACGGCCCGCTGTTCAAGCCGCCATAGGATTCCGGTTCATCGCCCTTCAGCGGATGACCATTGGCATTGATGGAAACCTGAAACTGATCATGGGTTTTTCCCGTTACGACCACCTGACCTGCCTCAAACCGTGCAGCAGGAATCTGCGGCAGAACCTCAATGTAGCGCGAAGCCCAGGCAGCCAATACCTGCCCGGCATAACGAGAGTCCCGCTCATTGCTGAGCATGTGATCGGCATCATCGAGCGAAACAAAACTCTTGGGATGCAAGGCACTGGTATAAATACGCGCTGCTTCTTCGATGGGAACCACCTTATCCATCGCTGAGTGCATGACCAGCAAGGCACGACCCAAGGTATGGATTCCATCGCGTACGTTTTGCGAGCGTATGTCATCGACAAAATCCTTTCTGATTTTGAAGGGCAGTCCACCCAGTTGAACACGGGCCTCGCCTTGCTGCTCTATCGTTTCCAGGTCGCTTTCCAGCAAACCCAAAACATGCTCCGCATCTGCGGGTGAGCCTATGGTTGCCACCGCCCGCACAGAATCGATTTGCTTCGCAACAGCCAGTCAGGCGGTTCCGCACAGCGAGTGCCACACCAGGATGGCAGGAGCCCTGTACTCTGATTCCAGATAGTTTGCGGCATGCAGCAGATCCTGCACATTGCTGGAAAAATTTGTGTTGGCAAAATCACCTTCGCTCTGACCCAGGCCAGTGAAGTCAAAACGCAATACGGCAATTCCCTGTTGGCTCAAGGAGTCCGCAATAATGACGGCGGCCTTGACATTTTTGGTGCAGGTAAAGCAGTGCGCGAACAGGGCAAAAGTATGTGGAGCACCTGCATCCGGCAGGTGCAGAATACCGGCCAGGTGAGTACCCTTCTCGGTCCTGAATTGAATTCTCTTTCGCATGGAGTTTTTCCCTCGGTATTTTTTCTTAAGGCAGGCTATCCGGGTGCTCATACGGCTCCAAAAACTTGCGGGAGCCTTGTCTGATCTTACATGGGACTGGCCAGCAGATCAGGTTCTGGCAAAAAATCAGCTACTATTCTGTGTCGCCATGATGCGAACTGTAACGGGAACCGTAAATGAAAGAGTCTGATCGCAAGTTGGGCTTGGGACGCGATATCACACGCCGCGACTTTATTCACGATGTCAGCCTGGGCGCCATTGCACTGGGCTTGCCTGGCAGCGTTTGGCCAGCCGATATGCCCGCACCGGCACCAGGTGCATACTACCCGCCTACACGTACCGGTATGCGCGGATCACATCCGGGCGCATTTGAAGTGGCTCATGCACTGGCGCGTGAGGCCAAACGGTTCGACTCGCCTGTTGCGCTGGATGAGCAATACGATCTGGTTGTGGTGGGCGCCGGCATCAGCGGTCTCGCCGCCGCTTATTTCTTTCGCAAGCAATACGGGCCGGACAGCCGTATTCTCATACTCGACAATCACGACGATTTTGGTGGCCACGCCAGGCGCAATGAATTTCACCAGGGCGGCCCCATGCGCCTGGCCTGGGGTGGCACCGTCAATATGGAATACCCCTATTACAGCGAAGTTGCCATGGGGCTGATCGAAGAGCTGGGGATAGACATTCCGCGTTTGCTGGAAGATTTTGAGTTTGATTTTTCGACCAAATCCCACGGCCTGGGAACGGCTATCTGGTTTGATGCTGCGCATTTCGGCCAGGATGTGCTGCTGCCGGGCGTTGAATTACGCAACAGCGATCTGCAAGCCCTGGCAGAACAGGTTGAGCTCTTTCCTGTTTCCGCAGAAGGGCGTGCTTCGCTGAAAGCTTTTCTCACCGCAAAAGACGACGTGCTGGCTGATTTAAGCGATTCGCAACGGCAAGCGTATATGCACAGCACCAGCTATCCGGATTTTCTGCGGCAACATTTCCGGATGCCGGAAGATGCCATACAGATTTTTCGCAATGGACCAACCGGCTTTATGGGCATCAAAGCCGAGTACTGCTCCGTGGCAGAATGCATCACGATGGGCCTACCCGGTGCGCATGCACTCGGTGTTGAGACCAGGCATGACCCGGGTGAGCGTCACAGCCCGGTAGCGATGTTCCCCGATGGCAATGCTTCCATAGCCCGGTTGCTGGTACGCGAACTGATTCCACAGGCTTTGCCGGACATGGCAGCAGATGCCGATGCACACACCATCGTGACCCGGCGGCTCGATTATTCAACACTGGATCAACCCGGATCAAGGGTGCGCTTGCGTTTGAACTCCACCGTGGTGCATGCGGCCAACGAGACCGGCTCTGCAACAGTGAACGTGAGTTATGTGAATAACGGAAAGATCTGCCGGGTGCCGGGCCAGGCGGCGGTCATGGCCTGTTACAACCGCATCATTCGCCACCTGGTTCCGGAGCTTCCACCGGTTCAGAAAGAGGCTTTGTCCAAGTGCATCAAACGGCCTTTGCTGGTGGTCAATGTGGTGATGAAAAGCGGTAAAGCACTGAAAAAATCCAGGGTCGGAAGCGCCTATTTGCCCGGCAGCTATCTGGAACATATGCAATTGGTTACGGGCGTGAACGTGGGTGATTACCGTCCACAATGGCGCGCTGAGGATGCCTGTGTCATGCAGTTCTTTGTCGGTTTGGGCGCCGAAGTACCCGCCGGGACCAGCGTGGCGCAAATGGAACAGATCACCCGGACCTGGTTGCTGGAGCAGAGTTTCGAAGACTTTGAACGCGAAATACGCAGAGTGCTCAACGGCATTTATGGGGCCTACGGTTTCAATGCCGCTGATGATATTCTGGCCATAACGGTCAACCGTTGGCCACATGGTTATGCGCGTGACCACGTCGATCTGGAGGATGCGGATTGGAACACCGAACCCGCGCCGAATGTGGTGGGACGGCAACGCTGTGGCCGGATTGTGATTGCCAACTCCGATGCGGGCGCAGATGCCTATACACACATCGCCATCGACCAGGCCTGGCGGGCGGTAAATGAACTGGCCGAAGCTTAGTTGCCGGGGTCAGAGTAAAGTGCCAGAGTAGATGTTGGCATTTTAATTCCTTTACTCTGGCACTTTACTCTGACCCCAAATTTAAGGATTGATGAATGAACGATAAAACTGAACGTGCTGTACTGGCCGGTGGCTGCTTTTGGGGCATGCAGCAACTGATACGCCGTATGCCAGGTGTGATTTCCACCCGCGTCGGTTATTCGGGCGGTGAAGTGGACCACGCCACCTACCGCAACCACGGCAATCACGCTGAGGCCATCGAAATCATCTTCGACCCGGAACAGATCAGCTTCCGCGATTTGCTGGAGTTTTTCTTCCAGATCCACGATCCCAGCACGGTAAACCGCCAGGGCAATGATAAAGGTGCCAGTTACCGTTCGGCCATTTTCTATACCAGCGAAGCGCAACGGAAAATGGCAGAAGATACCATTGCCGATGTGGACGCATCCGGAATATGGCCAGGCAAAGTTGTGACGGAAGTGACGCCTGTCGGCGCATTCTGGGAAGCCGAGCCCGAGCACCAGGATTATCTGGAACGCATTCCAAACGGCTATACCTGCCACTTTGTCCGGCCGGACTGGAAGTTGCCGAAACACCAGGGCTAATTGCCGGGAAATTCCGGGCAATTCATTTTGTCTCGTCACTCAGCAATCTGACCAATTCTTCCAATTCAGCAGCCTGTCTGCGGGCCGCTTTACGGCCACCTTCAATGCATTCACTGGCCCGATCGAAATCCATCAGTCCGATATGACGTAACCGCGGTGTGATGTGGATGTCTGGCGGCTCACCGGCCATACGGGAGCGTGTGATGCGGTCCTGCATGATGTTGACGGACCCCACCACCACATCAAACAACCCGGGTTCCGGGCTTTCCCTGCTGCGTAAGGAAGAGATATAGGAATCCAGTCTGAGACCCAGGCCGATTTTCAATTTGGCTGCCCATTTGGCGACCGTGGAGTCCTTGTTTTCAATTTCAGCAATCTGTTTCTCGCTGAGTTCAAGGCTGGTATCCTGATCATGCCCATCCGCGAAAAAGTGATGGCCCACCAGGTCACCATTCAGATTAACCGCGATTACCACATCTGCACCCATGGCGCGAGCCAAGGAAACGGGCACCGGGTTGACCAGCCCACCATCCAGTAACAGGCGTTTATTCTGCTTGCGTACCGGCGCGAACATTCCAGGCAGTGCAATTGAGGCTCTGCAGGCATCCAGCAAGGAGCCCTCACGCAACCACACCTCACGACCGCTACCGAACTCCGTAGCTACGCAGCCGAAAGCAACCTCAAGGTCTTCAATATTGGGGTTGCCAATACGATCTTTGATGGCATTCATCAGTAAACTGCCCTGCAGAAAACCGCCTCCGGTAATCTTTGCATCCAGCAAACGAATGATATCCACCCGACCCATGCCATTGACCCACGCTTCGAACGATTTCAGGTTGCCGGAAGCATAGGCACCGCCAACGATGGCACCGATGGATGCACCGGTAACTATATCGGGTTTAATACCCATTTCTGTCAGTTCATGGATCACACCAATGTGTGACCAGCCGCGGGCCGCTCCACTACCGAGCACAAGTGCGATTTTGGGCCTGCCATTTTTTTTCATGTTTTAATGATAAACGGAATTGCTGAGATCAGAGTGAAGTCTTCCTGGCCGCCAGCCAGGCAACCAGCATGCACACGGCCATGGCGATCGGCGCGAAAAACAAGGGACCAATTACAAACTCCAGGCCATGCGGGAAGCCGGGATAAACACGGCCAGGCAGGTAGGCTGGCCAGTATTCAAAATTTATCCACAGGGTGATGAGGAAAATTCCTGTGAACCCTGACCAGGCCAAAACGGGCCGCAGGCTGGCAGAACCACCGAAACCTTTGTGCAGCCAGAGAACCAGACCAATCAACAGCAATGGCAGGCACGCAAACAGGCCTATCAGCAGTAAATTCCGTTTTCTCTGCGTGTATTGCTCCAGCAAAGCAGCGAGCACTGAACTGAACGACATGTCACTGAACAAGCCCACCAGAATAAACACCAGCGGTGGAATCAGCACGATGGTTAACAACATGATCAATGTCGTGAGGGCAGGGCCTGGCTTTCCCATTTGCTTTTGGCTCCTCTTCCGATGTCGTTTAAAAGTGCGTGCTAAACTTTATTGGCTCCGAATTTTCACCGGCAGGGTAGCAAAACCTGAAGCAGGATACCGGGCATAAACGGGCTCACGTGCCAAATCCGGGACGATTGCTGTGCTGTGGCTGAGCAGTTCTTCCAGAAACACGCGCATTTCCAGGCGAGCCAGAGGAGCACCCGGGCAGACGTGGATGCCAGCGCCATAAAGCAGATTCTTCGATGGATCACGATCCAGCCGGAAACTGTCCGGATCGGCAAAAACGGTTTCGTCACGGTTGGCAGACACCCAGTTCAACGTGAAGCGTTCACCGGTTGCTATTTGCCGTTCACCTATTTCAACGGGACATGTAGCGACTCTGCGACTCGTTACCAACGGACCGTGTATGCGCAGTATCTCTTCAATCGCGTCGGGTAATTGGCTGGCATCCTGGCGCCACTGCGTTTGCCAATCACCGTGGTGAGCAAGAAACTCGATCAAAATGCCAACCGATGCTGCAATCGTGCCAATTTCACCAACGGTCCAGTTTCGCAGAATGCTGCTGATTTCCTCATTGCTCAAGGGTCGCCCCCAGACCCGTTGCTGCGCCAGGATGGTAACTACGTCTTTACTTGCCGGCACATCAGACAGTGAAAATGCGTCGAGCAGGCTATCGATAAAAGCTTCAAACTCACGAGCGATCTCGGACATGGCATTACGGTCTCGCGCCAAAGTGGCCTCGTGATTTTTCTTTGTCCAATGAATCAACGGCTCGTGCCAGGACGATGGCCAACCCAGAAATTCACATTGGGCACGTACCGCAAAAGGCCGTGCCAGGTCCGCCATCACCTCCACATTGCCGTCGGCCGGTATGCCTTGCAGCAATTCGTTAACGATGTTCCGGCAAACGGGTTCAAAAGCAGCCATATGCTCCGCTGAAAAAAACGGATCTATGAGTTGGCGGTATTCCGTGTGTTCGGGCGGATCCATACCGTTGGGCACAGACAGGTGCCGTGAAACCACATTGCTGAAGGTTTTTGGATCACGCAATGCACGAGACACATCTTCATGCCGGAACAATGACCATTGCAGAAAATCGCTGTAGGCCACCGGGCATTCACGACGCATTTGGTCATAAGCCGCGCGTTGATCATCCAGAACATCCGGGGATGCCGGATCCCAGTCTGGTGTTGGATGGGAACTCATACCCTACTTTGCCAAGCGCGGATCAGAATGACAATGCAACAGAATGGAAATCTCCAGCGGACTTGACCCGTGTCAATAACAGAAAGCAGCCAGGGGCATCATGAGATGTCCCCTGGCTGCTTCCGGATGTATCAGCTACCGGAAACTTAAAGAAACTCTGATTTATTCAGAGTTGCTATGGCACATGGATGTGCCAACATTTTCAATGACTGTAGGTCATTGAAAATGAAGCAAAACAAAAATGACACTTTTTGTTTTGCGTGCTCTGATAATTCATGGATGAATTATTCAGAGCTCCCTTAAGAAACCCCTACCGCAATGGTTTTCATCGCCGTCATGTGTCCTCTCAGTATTTCACCCACCTTTTCAACCGGATGGCTGCGGATCACCTTATTCACTTCAATCAGCTGCTGATTATCGACATGGTTGTCCGGCACATTGAGGCCCTTACCGATCACATCAACATTCACACCCTTCATGAAATCGCCCAACAAGGGTATCGCTGAGTGTGAAAACAGGTAGCAGCCGTACTCGGCGGTATCCGATATCACCTTGTTCATTTCATACAGCTTCTTGCGACCAATCAGGTTCGCAATCAGCGGCGTTTCATGCAAAGACTCATAGTAGGCAGACTCGGCCTTGATGCCTGCGGCGGTCATGGATTCAAACGCAAGCTCAACTCCAGCCCGGATCATCGCCACCATCAGGATGCCCTTGTCAAAATATTCCTGCTCGGAGATGTCCACTTTTGCCGGCTCGGAACGCTCAAAGGCACTTTCGTTGGTGGCTTCGCGCCAGGTCAGCAAATCCTTATCATCATTGTCCCAATCCGCCATCATCTGTGACGAAAAGGCGCCTGACATGATGTCTTCCTGATGCTTGTCAAACAGATCACGCATGATGTCTTTCAACTGCTCGGACAGCTCAAATGCCTTGATTTTCGCTGGATTGCTCAGACGATCCATCATGTTGGTGATGCCACCGTGCTTGAGCGATTCACAAATGGTGTCAAATGCATGCTGCACAAATTTGCTGGCCCAGCCTGTATCAACACCCTGCTCGACCATCTTGTCAAAGCACAGCAGAGAGCCGGTTTGAAGCATGCCACAGAGGATGGTCTGCTCACCCATCAGGTCGGATTTCACTTCCGCGATAAAGCTGGACTCCAGGCAACCAGCCCGGTCACCGCCGGTACCGGCTGCGTAGGCTTTGGCTATATCCCAGCCCTGGCCAAGCGGGTCATTCTCGGTATGCACTGCCAGCAGGGTGGGAACACCAAAACCACGTTTGTATTCCTCGCGCACTTCAGTGCCCGGGCATTTGGGTGCAACCATGATCACCGTCAGGTCCTCACGGATATCCGCCCCTTCCTCAACAATATTGAAGCCGTGGCTGTATGAAAGGCAGGCATTTTTCTTCATGAAAGGCTGGACCGCGGCCACCACAGACGCATGCTGCTTGTCTGGCGTCAGGTTCAATACCAAATCAGCGGTCGGCAGCAGGTCTTCGTAACTACCGACTGCAAAACCATTTTCAGTGGCGTTCTTCCACGATTGTCGTTTTTGCTCAATGGCATCTGCTCTCAGCGCATAGCTCACATCCAGCCCGGAGTCCCGCAAATTCAGGCCCTGATTCAGGCCTTGAGAACCGCAACCCACGATAACGATCTTTTTACCCTTCAATGCTTCAACGCCATTGAACTCGGAACGATCCATGAATCGGCAGCGTCCGAGTTGCTCCAGCTTCTGGGCCAAAGTCAAAGTATTGAAGTAGTTTTTTCTACTCATTTTTAAATCCTGTAAGATTGAAATTAGTGATAGCCAAGCGTCCAAGTATCTCATTACACGCCTGATAAATTAAGCTTTCTTGCACTCTACTTTCGGTT
>CAZRTG010000080.1:0-15282 GCA_964602895.1 uncultured Wenzhouxiangellaceae bacterium | reverse complement strand
CGTGAAGGCGGCCGCACTGTTGGTGCTGGCGTCGTCGCCAAGATCTTCGAGTAAAGTTTTAAAGGTTAGTAACGACAGGCCAGTAGCTCAATTGGCAGAGCGGCGGTCTCCAAAACCGCAGGTTGGGGGTTCGATTCCCTCCTGGCCTGCCACTGAGCCGGTCAATATAAGGCGTGCAATCTACAGATCATGAGTACGAAAGCAGAAACTGAAAAATCCCAGCTGGCCAACACGTTGTTGTTGGCTATTGCCGCGATTCTGTTAATGGCTGGAGTTGCTGGCTACTACTACTTCCAGAACACCATCATTACCCCGATTCGGGTAGTTGGTCTGATTGCAATCGTGTTTGTGTCGTCATTAATCGCTGCGCAATCGGTATCAGGCGCAGCATTTTTCCGCTTCATCAAGGAATCGGATATTGAGCGACGCAAAGTGGTTTGGCCGACTCATCAGGAAACATTACAGACTTCCATAATGGTCATTATTGTGACCCTGCTGATTTCTCTGTTCATGGCCGCAGTCGACTGGGGGCTTGGAGCCGCAATTCGCAGCCTGGTCGGAGGGGCCTGAGTCATGGCAAAACGTTGGTACGTCGTTCATGCCTATTCGGGGTATGAGAAGCAGGTGAAACGCTCCATGGAAGACCGCATTGCGCGGGCTGGAATGGAAGATCAGTTTGGTGAGATTCTGGTCCCTACTGAAGAAGTGGTAGAGATGAAGGGCGGTCAGAAGCGTCGTTCAGATCGTAAGTTTTTTCCTGGCTATGTGCTGGTAGAAATGGAAATGACCGATGAGTCCTGGCATTTGGTCAAGGACGTGCCCAAAGTGATGGGTTTCATTGGAGGAACTGCGGACAGGCCTGCGCCAATTTCCAAGAAAGAAGCAGAGACCATACTGAACCGGGTGAAAGAAGGTGTGGACAAACCTCGTCCCAAGGTTCTGTTTGAGCCAGGCGAAATGGTTCGTGTGGTTGATGGCCCATTCAACGACTTCAATGGTGTTGTTGAGGGTGTGGATTACGATAAGAGCAGGCTGAAAGTCGCTGTTTTGATTTTTGGCCGCTCCACACCAGTGGAACTCGAATTCCACCAGGTCGAAAAGTCCTGATTAAGCATTGAAATTCCTGACCGGGAACGGTCGGTTTTGTAAACGCGCCAATAGCGCAAACAACGACGGGGAGCTGATTCACAGGTTGAACAGCGATTGAACCCGGGGAGATAAGAAATGGCCAAGAAGGTCTCGGCATATATCAAGCTGCAAGTCAAAGCGGGTCAAGCCAACCCCAGTCCACCGGTAGGCCCTGCTTTGGGTCAGCACGGTGTGAACATCATGGAATTCTGTAAGGCATTCAATGCCAAGACGCAGAGTCTGGAGCCGGGTTTGCCAACACCTGTGGTTATCACGGTGTACTCGGATCGCAGCTTCACGTTCATCACCAAAACACCGCCTGCGGCTGTGTTGCTGATGAAGGCGGTTGGTGTTGCTAAAGGCAGTGGTGAGCCCAATACCAAGAAAATTGGCACGGTTACCCGTGAGCAGTTGGAAGAAATTGCAAAAATTAAACAGCCTGATATTACTGCTGCCAGTATGGACGCAGCGGTACGTACCATTGCCGGTTCAGCCCGCAGCATGGGCCTGACTGTGACGGGAGTCGAATAATGGCCAGAACAAGCAAAAGAATGAAAGCCCTCCGTGAACAGCTTGAACCAGGAAAGGCTTACACCCTGGATGAAGCGCTGGAAATTCTCAGGCAAGCCAGTAAGATTAAATTTGTGGAGTCGGTTGACGTTGCTGTACGCCTTGGCGTTGATCCTCGTAAATCGGAGCAGAACGTTCGCGGTTCCACCGTATTGCCCAACGGTACTGGCAAGACGGTACGTGTAGCAGTATTTGCCCAAAGTGAAAATGCTGAAAAGGCATTGGCCGCTGGTGCGGACGTGGTCGGTATGGACGACTTGCATGACAGCATGAAAGAAGGTGATCTGAACTACGACGTAGTGATAGCAACTCCGGACGCCATGCGCGTGGTTGGCAAGCTGGGTCAGGTTTTGGGCCCGCGCGGTTTGATGCCCAATCCGAAGGTCGGAACGGTTACAACAGACGTTGAAACAGCCGTCAGGAATGCCAAGGCAGGTCAGGTGCGTTATCGCACCGATAAAGCCGGCATCATTCATACCACCATAGGCAAAGCCAATTTTGAAGCGGATGCACTGAAAGGAAACCTGTCGGCACTGCTGAAAGATTTGGTCAAGCTGAAACCCGCTGCGGCCAAAGGTGCTTATCTGCAGAAAATTTCGCTTTCAACGACCATGGGCCCGGGCATTGTGGTCGATCAGTCCAGTTTAAGTTATTGATTTGAAGTTTTGTGCTGCGGGCCTTAACAGGCTCGTGGTGTAAACAGGCGGGCCGACCTCGAAAGAGGCGAGGCCGTCAGAGACCGCAGGTATGAAACAGCTCCTGAGTTGTTTCACTTAATGGCGAGCTGGGCGACCAGTCGTGGCCTGCGTAGATGGTGGAGCCCCCGCCACTAAAGCGGGTTTCCCTGCAAAGGCAGTTTGGGAAACCGGAATGGGAAACCCTGGCAGGTAAGCCCGTTTTAGTGGCGGGGTCACCACTGGATCGAGTCAACAAAGCCGGATTTTCCGGTAAAAAGACTCCAGGAGGTAACCAATGGCGCTCAATCTTGAGCAAAAGAAGGCAGTAGTTGCAGAAGTGTCCCAAGTGGCCAGTTCCGCACTTGCCGCTGTTGCCGCAGAGTATCGTGGTTTGACCGTTACGGAAATGACCGACTTGCGTGTTAAAGCACGTCAGGGCGGAGTATTTCTTAAAGTCGCCAAGAACACTCTGGTACGTAGGGCCGTAGAAGGCACCGAGTTCGAATGCATAGCTGATGCACTGACGGGACCACTCCTGTTTGCGTTCAGTATGGAAGATCCCGGTGCAGCGGCCAGGCTGGTTAAAGACTATGCCAAGGACCACGACAAACTGATAGCCCGTTTAGTGGCCGTAGGTGGTCAGCTGTACGACGCATCCGAACTGGATCGTATGTCCAAGCTGCCTACACGCGACCAGGCGCTGGCTATTTTGATGGGCGTAATGAAGGCGCCAATCGAGAAGTTTGTTCGTACCCTGGCAGAGCCTCACGCCAAGCTCGTACGTACCGTTGCTGCAGTGCGAGATGCAAAGCAAGCTGCTTGATTTTTCAACAATTTTAAGGGTTTAACGACCCCCGACATATAACCAGGAGACGATAATGGCCGTTTCAAAAGATGATATTTTGGAAACCATTTCAAATATGAGCGTTATGGAGGTTGTAGACCTCATCAGCGCAATGGAAGAGAAATTTGGTGTATCTGCAGCTGCGGCAGTTGCCGTTGCAGCAGGCCCGGCGGCTGAAGCCGCTGCTGTTGAAGAGCAGACTGAGTTCAACGTAGTGTTGGCCTCATTCGGCGCCAACAAAGTGCCAGTGATCAAGATCGTTCGTGAAATCACCGGCCTGGGTCTGAAAGAAGCCAAAGATCTGGTAGAAAGCGCACCTTCTGTAGTCAAGGAAGCTGTTTCCGCGGCTGAAGCAGACACGCTCAAGAAGAAGCTCGAAGAAGCAGGTGCTTCTGTCGAGATCAAGTAATATCCACCCTGTTAATCAGGGTTGAAAACGGAGTGGGCTGGGGACGAAAGTCTCCGGCCTGTTCCTGTTTGCGCTAAAGCGCAAACGGCCAGGTACTGGGCTGTTCCGGGATAGATTCCAGACTGGCTGAATTCATAGCAGTACTTATTCGTCCCGGCCATATATAACACAGGGACGGCGCTGGTTCAGTAGCCAGAGTGACCAATGATCGCAAACGAGGCGGGTTCAAACATGAGTTATTCATTCACGGAAAAAAAGCGCATTCGTAAGGACTTCGGTAAACGGGAATCCGTTCTTGACGTGCCTTTCCTGCTTGAGACGCAGATCCGTTCCTATCAGGAATTTTTGCAAGAAGAAGTGCCTGAAGATGATCGCAGGGACCGTGGATTGCACGGTGCACTGAAATCGGTTTTTCCGATCGTATCCTATTCCGGGAACGCAGCTCTTGAGTATGTCAGCTATAAGCTGGGTGATCCTGCATTCGATGTCAAGGAGTGCAAACTCCGTGGTATGTCCTATGGCGCTCCTTTGCGCGTAAAAGTGCGCCTGGTGATCTACGACAAGGACAGCTCGGCAAAGGTCAAGCCGGTCAAATTTGTAAAAGAGCAGGAAGTCTACATGGGTGATTTGCCACTCATGACGGACACCGGAACATTTATCGTGAATGGTACAGAACGCGTTATCGTGTCTCAGTTGCATCGTTCACCCGGTGTGTTTTTCGACCATGACAAGGGCAAAACACATTCCAGCGGAAAACTGCTGTTTTCTGCACGTGTTATTCCTTACCGCGGTTCCTGGCTGGATTTCGAGTTCGATCCAAAGGACGCCATTTTTACCCGTATCGATCGCCGCCGTAAGTTGCCGGTAACTATCCTGTTGCGTGCTTTGGGCATGGGTGACGAAGAAATTCTCGATCGCTTCTTCGATAAAAGCTTTCTGACGCTGAAGAAGGAAGGTGCAAAACTGGATCTGGTACCCAGTCGTTTACGCGGTGATACCGCATTGTCCGATATCGTCGGCAAGAAGAAAGACGTGATCGTGCCGGCAGGTAAGCGAATTACCGCACGCCATGTGAAGCTGATCGAAGAGGCCGGTATCAAGTCGCTGGATGTACCTGATGAATATCTGATTGGCAAAGTGATTGCCACTGATATTGTTGAGAAAGAATCCGGGGAATTGTTGGCAAAAGCCAATGCGGAAATAACCGAGGAGTTATTGGAAGCGCTGCGTGAAGCAGAAGTAAAAGCGCTGGCCGTGTTGTACATCAACGATCTGGATCAGGGCCCCTATATCTCCACTACTCTGGGGATCGATCCCACCAGCAATGAGCTGGAAGCATTGGTAGAAATCTATCGCATGATGCGCCCGGGTGAACCGCCCACCAAAGATGCAGCCCAGAACCTGTTCAAGAATCTGTTCTTCTCGGAAGATCGCTACGATCTGTCTGCAGTTGGCCGGATGAAGTTCAATCGCCGCGTCGGTCGCAAGGAAGTTGAGGGTTCGGGCGTTCTGGACCGTGAAGATATTCTGGAAGTGCTGCGTGTACTCATTGACATTCGCAACGGCAAAGGTGGCGTGGATGATATCGATCATCTGGGTAACCGTCGTGTCCGCAGTGTGGGTGAAATGGCCGAGAACGTTTTCCGCGTTGGTCTGGTGCGGGTGGAACGTGCCGTCCGCGAACGTTTGTCTGTTGCCGAAAGCGAAGGCCTATCGCCCCAGGAACTGATCAACGCGAAGCCTGTGGCGGCTGCAGTGAAAGAATTCTTTGGTTCTTCACAGCTGAGCCAGTTCATGGATCAGAACAACCCGCTGTCAGAAGTGACCCATAAGCGCCGTGTATCGGCTTTGGGGCCAGGCGGCCTGACCCGTGAACGAGCGGGCTTCGAGGTCCGGGACGTGCACCCGACTCATTACGGTCGTGTTTGTCCGATCGAGACACCGGAAGGTCCAAACATCGGTTTGATCAACTCTTTGTCGGTATATGCCCGAACAAATGACTACGGCTTCCTGGAAACACCTTATCGCAAGGTGGCCAACAGTAAAGTGCAGGATGAAGTTGAATACCTTTCTGCTATTGAAGAAGGAGACTTCGTTATTGCCCAGGCCAATGCCGAGTTGGACAAAAATGGCAAGTTTGTTGACGAATTCATTCCCTGTCGTCATTTGGGTGAGTTCACACTGAAAGAACCGTCTGACATCAGTTTCATGGATGTTTCACCCAAGCAGATCGTTTCTGTTGCCGCATCTTTGGTGCCGTTTCTGGAGCATGATGACGCCAACCGTGCATTGATGGGCTCCAACATGCAGCGCCAGGCTGTACCTACGCTCAGAGCTGAAAAGCCTTTGGTGGGTACCGGTATGGAACGCGCGGTTGCTACCGACTCGGGTGTAACTGCGGTTGCCAAGCGTGGTGGTATTGTTGACCAGGTGGATGCCGGCCGTATCGTGGTGCGTGCCAACGAGTCCGAAGTGAAAGCTGGAGACCCGGGCGTAGACATTTACAACCTCACCAAATATCAGCGATCCAACCAGAACACCTGCATCAATCAACGCCCGCTGGTCAATGTAGGCGATATGGTTGCAGCAGGTGACGTACTGGCTGACGGGCCTTCAACCGACCTTGGCGAACTGGCTCTTGGCCAGAACATGCTGGTCGCGTTCATGCCCTGGAACGGTTACAACTTCGAGGACTCCATTCTGATCTCGGAAAGAGTCGTGACGGAAGATCGCTTCACCACGATCCATATAGAAGAACTGACCTGTGTTGCCCGCGATACCAAGCTGGGCTCTGAAGAAATTACTGCGGATATCCCCAATGTGGGTGAGCACAATCTGAACAAGCTGGATCAATCCGGCATTGTTTATATCGGTGCCGAAGTATCAGCTGGAGACATTCTGGTGGGCAAGGTAACGCCAAAGGGCGAAACCCAGCTGACTCCGGAAGAGAAATTGCTGCGTGCCATTTTTGGTGAGAAAGCCTCGGACGTAAAAGACACGTCCTTGCGTGTGCCCTCCGGCATGGATGGAACCGTAATCGACGTGCAGGTTTTCACCCGTGATGGTGTAGACAAGGATGAGCGGGCTGTTTCCATTGAAAAAGAACAGCTGCGTCAGGTACGTAAGGATCTGGACGACCAGTTGCGCATTGTTGAAGGCGCGATCTATCAGCGTTTGCACAATATGTTGACTGGCAAGGTTGCCGATAAAGGTCCGAAAGGCCTGAAAAAAGGCAGCAAGGTTACCGCAGCGTATCTTGACAGTCTGAGCCATGAAGAGTGGTTCAAAATCACCATGCACGATGATGAGGCTAATGATTTGCTGGAGCAAATGGCCGACCAGCTTAAAGCACAACGCAAGACCTTTGATGCCCGCTTCGATGAGAAGAAGGGCAAGATCACCCAGGGTGATGATCTGGCCCCGGGTGTTTTGAAGATGGTCAAGGTTTATATGGCGGTCAAACGCCGTATTCAGCCGGGTGACAAAATGGCCGGTCGTCATGGTAACAAGGGTGTTATCTCCATGATCGTCCCGCAGGAAGACATGCCCTATATGGAAGACGGTACTCCGGTGGACATCGTGTTGAACCCGCTGGGCGTTCCTTCGCGCATGAATATTGGCCAGGTGCTGGAAACCCATTTGGGTTGGGCTGCAAAGGGCCTGGGTCATCGCATCGGCGATATGCTTGAAGCCAAAAATGCCGTGCCTGCCTTGCGTAAATTCCTCGACCAGGTTTACAACAGTGACCGCAATGGTCGGGTGGACATGGCTGAATTTTCCGATGAGGAAGTTCTGACCATGGCAAACAACCTCAAAGGCGGTGTGCCAATGGCAACGCCGGTATTTGATGGTGCCAGTGAAGCGGAAATCAAGCAGCTTCTCAGTCTGGCGAATTTGCCCGAGTCGGGGCAAACCCAGTTGTATGACGGTCGTACCGGTGATGCTTTTGAACGCTTGGTAACCGTGGGTTACATGTACATGCTGAAGTTGAATCATCTGGTGGATGACAAGATGCATGCGCGTTCAACCGGCCCATACAGTCTGGTTACGCAACAGCCTCTGGGTGGTAAAGCCCAGTTTGGTGGCCAACGATTCGGTGAAATGGAGGTCTGGGCGCTGGAAGCGTACGGCGCGGCCTACACTTTGCAGGAAATGTTGACCGTAAAATCCGATGACGTGGCTGGCCGTAACCAGATGTACAAGAGCATCGTGGACGGCAATCACGAGATGACAGCAGGTATGCCGGAATCCTTCAACGTATTGGTGAAGGAAATCCGCTCACTGGGCATCAACATCGAACTTGTAGAAACCTGATCAGGAAGGAATGAGCTATGAGAGACTTTTTAAATCTCTATAACCGCCAGCGTCAACCGCTGGAATTCGACGCGATTCGCATCGGGCTTGCTCCACCTGACCTGATTCGTTCCTGGTCGTTTGGCGAAGTCAAGAAGCCGGAAACCATTAATTACCGCACCTTCAAGCCGGAGCGTGATGGTTTGTTCTGTGCCGCCATTTTTGGCCCGGTAAAAGACTATGAATGCCTGTGCGGTAAATACAAGCGCATGAAGCATCGTGGTGTGGTTTGTGAAAAATGTGGCACTGAAGTCACTCAGACCAAGGTGCGCCGTGAACGCATGGCACATATTGAACTGGCCAGCCCGGTGGCGCATATCTGGTTTCTGAAGTCTTTGCCTTCGCGCATTGGTCTGATGTTGGATATGACCCTGCGTGATATCGAGCGCATCCTGTACTTCGAATCCTATGTGGTACTGGATCCCGGAATGACCACCTTGGAAAAAGGTCAACTGCTGACAGACGAGCAGTACCTGGACACCATGGAAGAATGGGGCGATGAGTTTGTTGCCAAGATGGGTGCTGAGGCGATTTACGAATTGTTGCGCCAGATCGATCTGAACCAGTCTGTTCTGACTCTGCGTGAAGACATCGATTCAACCCGTTCGGAAACCAAACTGAAACGGCTGGGCAAACGCCTGAAGTTGGTGGAAGCGTTCATTGAATCCGGCAATCGTCCGGAGTTCATGATCATGACGGTATTGCCGGTGTTGCCACCGGACTTGCGTCCGTTGGTTCCGCTCGATGGCGGTCGCTTTGCAACTTCGGATTTGAACGATCTGTACCGCCGCACCATTAACCGCAACAACCGTTTGAAGCGTCTGCTGGAATTGAATGCGCCGGATATCATCGTGCGTAACGAAAAGCGCATGCTGCAGGAAGCGGTAGATGCCTTGTTGGATAACGGTCGTCGTGGACGAGCCATCACCGGCACCAACAAGCGTCCACTGAAATCACTGGCTGACATGATCAAAGGCAAGCAAGGTCGCTTCCGCCAGAATCTGTTGGGCAAACGCGTCGATTATTCCGGTCGTTCAGTCATTGTGGTTGGTCCCACCCTGAAATTGCACGAATGCGGCCTGCCCAAGAAAATGGCTTTGGAGTTATTCAAACCCTTTATTTTCAGCAAGCTGCAACGCCGTGGCATGGCTGCAACCATCAAGGCTGCAAAGAAACTGGTTGAAACCGAGCACGCTGAAGTCTGGGATATTCTCTCGGAAGTTATCCGCGAGCATCCGGTGATGTTGAACCGGGCTCCGACGCTGCATCGCCTGGGTATCCAGGCTTTCGAGCCCGTATTGATCGAAGGTAAGGCGATTCAGTTGCACCCGCTGGTTTGTACTGCTTTCAATGCTGACTTTGACGGCGACCAGATGGCAGTCCATGTGCCTTTATCGGTGGAAGCGCAATTGGAAGCACGCACCTTGATGATGTCTTCCAACAACATCCTGTCTCCGGCCAATGGCGAACCCATTATTGTGCCGACACAGGATGTGGTACTGGGTTTGTATTACATGACCCGCCAATTGGAAGATGCCAAAGGTGAAGGCATGATTTTCAGCGACCTGGCTGAAGTTCATCGCGCTTTTGAAAACAAGGCGATTGAACTGCATGCGCGTATCAAGGTGCGCATTCAGGAAACCATCATTTCCGAACACGGTGAAGAGCGTAATGAAACCAACCTGGTCGAAACTACGGTTGGCCGTGCCTTGCTGGCCGAAATTCGTCCAGCAGGATTACCTTTCCGCCTGTTGAACACGACGCTTAAAAAACGCCAGATTTCCGGTTTGATCAACTCCTGTTATCGTCGCCTGGGGCTGAAAAAGACCGTAGTGTTTGCCGACAAGCTGATGTATACCGGATTTCACTATGCCACCAAAGCGGGCGTATCCATTGGTATTGACGACCTGGTCGTACCGGATGAAAAGAAAGCCATCCTGAAAGACGCTGATGCTGAAGTGGTTGAAATCCAGAACCAGTACATTTCCGGTCTGGTAACAGCGGGTGAGCGTTACAACAAGGTTGTAGATATCTGGTCACGCACCAATGAACAGGTCGCTCGCGCCATGATGAAGGGCATGGGTAAAACCACTGTCAAGAATGCTGCCGGCAAGATGGTCGAGCAGGATTCGATGAACTCTGTGTTCATCATGGCTGATTCCGGAGCACGTGGTTCTGCAGCACAGATCAGGCAGCTGGCCGGTATGCGTGGTTTGATGGCCAAGCCTGATGGTTCCATCATTGAAACTCCGATTACGGCCAACTTCCGTGAAGGCCTGGATGTTCTGCAGTACTTTATCTCTACTCACGGGGCCAGAAAGGGTTTGGCCGATACCGCATTAAAGACCGCAAACTCGGGTTATTTGACACGGCGTCTGGTTGACGTTGCCCAGGATCTGGTTATCACGGAAACGGATTGTAAAACCGATGGTGGTGTGACCTTACAGCCTATCGTTGAAGGCGGTGATGTTGTCGAACCCTTGAGTGAACGTGTTTTGGGTCGTATGACTGCAGAAGATGTTTTCACACCGGGTACAGACAAGGTTCTGATTCCACGCAATACATTGCTGAATGAAGAAATGGTTGAAGTGATGGAAAAAGCAGGCGTGGATCGTATTTTTGTACGCTCTACCATTACCTGTGAAACCCGTCATGGTGTTTGTGCATCCTGTTATGGTCGTGATCTGGCCCGTGGACACCTGGTCAACATTGGTGAGGCAGTAGGCGTTATCGCTGCACAGTCCATTGGTGAGCCGGGTACCCAGTTGACCATGCGTACGTTCCATATTGGTGGCGCCGCATCCAGAGCCGCTGCCGTGGATCATATCCAGACAAAGTCAGCCGGTACCATCCGACTGCACAATATGAAGACAGTTGAAAATGCCAATAAAAAATTGGTAGCCGTTTCGCGTTCGGGCGAAATTTCAATAATCGACGAGCATGGACGTGAGCGTGAACGCTACAAGGTTCCCTATGGTGCCATTATCTCCAAGCGCGACAAAGATGCTGTTGAAGCGGGTGATTTGGTTGCCAACTGGGATCCGCATACCCATCCAATCGTTACAGAAGTTGCAGGGCGGGTTAAGTTTCATGAGTTTATCGATGGTGTGACTGTCAACGAACAGGTGGATGAAATCACCGGTCTAACCAGCCTCGTGGTTACCGATCCGAAACAGCGTGGCAGCGCCGGCAAGGACTTGCGTCCCATGATCAGTTTGCTGGACAAGAA
Source organism: uncultured Wenzhouxiangellaceae bacterium (assembly GCA_964602895.1). GTDB lineage: Bacteria > Pseudomonadota > Gammaproteobacteria > Xanthomonadales > SZUA-36 > JAWXBM01. Next base: position 4,072 of record CAZRTG010000080.1, on the reverse strand, counting down.
AGGCAAAGCGCTGTATCTGGTCGGTACAGAGATTCCTGCCAATTACTTCCTGCAGTCCGGTTCAATTGTGCAGATGCGTGACGGACAGGATGTGCTCGTGGGCGACGTCGTGGCACGTATTCCGCAGGAGTCTTCCAAAACCCGTGACATTACCGGTGGTTTGCCACGCGTTGCGGATCTGTTCGAAGCGCGCAAGCCAAAAGAACCCGCTATTCTGGCAGAGGTTTCCGGCATCGTCAGTTTTGGCAAGGACACCAAAGGCAAACAGCGCCTGGTCATCACCATGAAAGATGGTGAAGTCCATGAAGAGCTGATTCCAAAGTGGCGGCATGTCATTGTGTTTGAAGGTGAGCATGTGGCAAAGGGCGAAACCATTGTTGATGGTGAACCCAATCCGCATGACATTCTGCGTTTGCTGGGTGTGGAAGCTCTGGATGCCTATCTTGTCAAGGAAATCCAGGATGTGTACCGCCTGCAGGGTGTGAAGATCAACGACAAGCATATCGAAGTCATTGTGCGACAGATGTTGCGCAAGGCCGAGATTACCGATGTCGGGGACACACGTTTGTTGCGTGGCGAGCAACTGGATGTGGCCCGTGTATTGGATGAAAATCAGTTGGCCACTAAAGACGACCGTCGTCCGGCTGAATACCAGCGGGTTTTGCTGGGCATTACCAAAGCATCGCTGGCTACTGAATCATTCATATCAGCTGCCTCTTTCCAGGAAACCACACGCGTGCTCACCGAAGCAGCGGTACGGGGAACGACAGATCATTTGCGTGGTTTGAAAGAAAACGTGATCGTGGGTCGTTTAATCCCGGCCGGTACGGGTATGGCTTATCACAACTCCCGCAAGCGGGCTCCGAAAGAGGAACAGGAAATCGATCTGGTTGCTCTGCAAACGGCTGTTGCTGCAGAAGAGTTGGCCAATCTCGATGCGAGTATGGAAAAAGAGTAAACCGTTTTCATTACTATCAACGTTCGCAGAAAAATTGCTGGCAGAAGCCAGCAATTTTGCGCAGTCAGCAAAAAACTATAGAACTAGCTTGCGCAGGAAAATTAATCCTGTCATAATTCTCCGGCTAACTACTTGAGAAACTCCTCCTGAAGAGGGGCGCACAGTAAAAACCTGTGCGTAAGGCCGATGTCGCCGGCGCGTGGGCCGGACTGATAGACGCCCAATCCTGAATTTTACAAACGGGGTTGGGCGTTTGGTTTTATTGGCGATTAAGTGTGCGGAAAGCGCGCAAGACGCAAAACGGGATTAGCCCAAATACTAAATTTTAGAGGTCGAGGTTATTCGGCCGGATTGAACCAGGAAAACTTATGGCAACGATCAATCAACTTGTACGTAAACCTCGCAAGGACAAGATGTACAAAAGCGGAGTTCCGGCACTTGAAGGCTGCCCGCAAAAACGTGGTGTTTGTACCCGTGTGTATACCACCACACCGAAAAAGCCAAACTCTGCTTTGCGCAAAGTTGCGCGTGTACGTTTGACGAATGGTTTTGAAGTAACGAGTTATATTGGCGGTGAGGGTCACAACCTGCAAGAGCATAGCGTAGTTTTGATTCGTGGCGGCCGAGTGAAAGATTTACCGGGTGTGCGCTATCACACGGTACGCGGCAGTCTTGATACCGCCGGTGTAAGTGATCGTCGCCAGGCGCGTTCAAAGTACGGCGCCAAGCGTCCCAAGAATTGATCAAAAAACCATTGACCGAATAAATACGGAACCCTATCGATGTCCAGAAAGCATACCAATTTCACCAGGGAGATCCTGCCGGATCCCAAGTTCCACAATGAGATGATTGCCCGCTTTATCAATATGGTGATGGAGAGTGGCAAAAAGTCGGTTGCGGAAAAAATTGTCTACGGTGCAATCGATACGATCACTGACAAGAATAAAAGTGCCGATGCAGTAGATCTGGTTGAAAAAGCGTTGGAAAACGTAAGCCCCATGGTTGAGGTTAAATCTCGACGTGTTGGTGGTGCAACTTATCAGGTGCCTGTTGAGGTTCGTCCAAAGCGCCGCCAGACACTGGCGATGCGCTGGGTTATTGATGCTGCTCGCAAGCGTGGTGAAAAAAGCATGCCGGCACGTCTCGCTGGTGAATTGCTTGACGCGGTTGAGCAGCGCGGCGCTGCCGTTAAAAAGCGTGAAGAAGTGCATCGCATGGCAGAAGCCAACAAGGCATTTGCCCATTACCGCTGGTAAGTTCCTGGCTGCCAATTCGGAATTTTGAGGAAAAGACTGTGTCACGAAAGACGCCCATAGAACGCTATCGAAATATCGGCATCATGGCCCATATTGATGCTGGCAAAACCACCACGACTGAGCGTGTCCTGTTCTACACCGGTGTTTCACACAAACTCGGTGAAGTTCATGATGGTAACGCTACAATGGACTGGATGGAGCAGGAGCAGGAGCGTGGTATTACGATTACCTCAGCGGCTACAACCTGTTTCTGGTCGGGTATGGATAAACAGTTTCCCGAGCACCGTATCAATATTATTGATACACCGGGACACGTTGATTTCACCATTGAAGTAGAACGTTCATTGCGTGTGCTTGACGGTGCAGTATGTCTGTTCTGTGCTGTTGGTGGCGTGCAGCCTCAATCCGAGACCGTCTGGCGCCAGGCTACCCGATATAAGGTTCCTCGTGTTGCTTTCGTCAACAAGATGGATCGTACCGGTGCGAATTTTACTCGTGTGGTCAAACAGATCCGCGATCGTCTTGGCGCAAATGCTGTACCCATTCAGATGCCAATCGGTGCTGAAGAAGGGTTTGAAGGCATCGTTGATCTGGTCAGGATGAAAGCGATTTACTGGGATTCTGCAAACCAGGGAATGACTTTTGAAGCACGCGAAATTCCTGCCGATATGAAAGATGCCTGCCAGGCAGCACATGAGTTCATGGTGGAAAGTGCGGCCGAAACCACGGATGAGCTGATGGAAGCCTATCTGGAAACGGGCGATCTTACCGAGGAGCAGATTCTCAAGGGTCTGCGCGCAGGTACTCTGGCCAACACGTTGGTTCCAGTGCTTTGCGGTACCGCATTCAAAAACAAAGGTGTTCAGGCTCTGCTCGATACCGTTATCGAATTGATGCCGTCGCCGGTTGATGTTCCGGCTATTACCGGTATCAATGAAGATGAAACACCCGGCGTGCGCAAGAGTTCTGACGACGAGCCTTTTGCAGCCCTGGCGTTCAAAATTGCGACCGACCCGTTTGTCGGCACGTTGACTTTCTTTCGGGTTTATTCCGGTGTTTGCAACTCGGGTGATTTTCTGTACAACCCGGTAAAAGGCAAGAAAGAACGCATTGGTCGTCTGCTGCAGATGCATTCCAATTCGCGTGTGGAAATCAAGGAAGTGCGTGCTGGTGATATCGCAGCGGCAGTAGGTCTTAAAGACGTTACCACCGGTGACACACTGAGTGATATGAACAAGATCATCACTCTGGAGCGTATGGAGTTTCCGGAACCTGTAATTTCCGTGGCGGTGGAGCCAAAAACCAAAGCCGACCAGGAAAAGATGGGCGTCGCTCTTTCCAAGTTGGCACAGGAAGATCCTTCGTTCCGGGTGCATACCGATGAAGAGTCAGGCCAGACCATCATTTCCGGAATGGGTGAACTGCATCTGGACATCATCGTTGACCGTATGCGTCGTGAGTTTCATGTTGAAGCGAATGTGGGCAAACCACAGGTAGCCTATCGTGAAACGATTCGCAAATCGGTTGAGGCAGAAGGCAAATTTGTTCGCCAGTCGGGTGGTCGTGGGCAGTATGGACATGTGAAAATCCGTCTGGAGCCGACCGAGGTTGGTGAGGGATATTCATTCACCAACGCCATCGTAGGTGGTGCGGTGCCCAAGGAATACATCAATGCCGTGGATAAGGGTATCCAGGAAGCCATGGGTAATGGTGTGATCGCCGGCTACCCAATGGTGGATTGTAAAGCGACGTTGTTTGATGGTTCGTATCATGAAGTTGACTCCAGCGAAATGGCCTTCAAAATCGCCGGCTCCATGGCCTTTAAGAATGCGGCCAATATGGCTTCTCCAGTGTTGTT
>CAZRTG010000079.1:0-15310 GCA_964602895.1 uncultured Wenzhouxiangellaceae bacterium | reverse complement strand
TCAGAAACGACTCTGCCATCTTGACGGGTGCCATCAGATTGATGCGGAGAACGTCGGACCAGATGTCGTAATCCATGTGGCCGAAGCTTTGTCGCAAGTCTTTGTCCGCACCCGCCTTGGGGCCGAAAACACCTGCATTGTTGACCAGCACGTCAATGGCGGTGTCTTGCCATTGCAGCGCCAGGGCGTCTATGGCTGCGAAATCCGTGACATCAAGAGCTTGCACAATGACGTTGTGTGTTGCGGCAAGCGCAACCAGTTCACCGGCCGACCTGGGCTGCCGGCAAGTGGCCAGCACGCGCCAGTCGGCAGCAGCGTATTGCCGGACCAATTCCAGGCCGATGCCCCGATTGGCGCCGGTGATGAGTACTGTAGGCATGGCGTTACCCAGTTATGTTTCAATCAGGACCAAATGATGTGCTTTGACCAAACAAAAATTAGGTGATATTGTCATATCATTAAGCGTTTTTATGTCTGCAATGTTACCGGGAAAATTCATTCTGCCCCAGTTTGACCGCCGGTTCCATCATTGTTGATTCATGGTTCTTGCCGCAGTTACGCGGAATATATCCAGGGAGATAGCTCGAGTGATCAGTGAAATACGCCAATCAACCGTCAGCGTAAGCAAGCTGGCGTCCGCCCTCAGTTTTTATGAGAATGCCTTCGATTATGTCGTGCATGCTGAAGGATCGGTTTCGGGGCCGGCGTTCAAAGCTTTGTGGGGTTTGCCGGAGCCTGTCAGCGGTAAGATAGCCATTATCGGGCCAGAGGGTGCAACTTCCGGCTTGCTCAGGCTGGTGCAATTTGACCGGCCCGGTGAACAGTACTGGGGCGATTACTCAGGCATGAACAACTACGGACATTACGCGCTGAACATTCGGGTTGCCGATATTCAGGCCACCTTTGCTGCCATCCTTGACAATGGCGGACGTTCCAGAACAGAGCCAACCTATTGGACTGTGTCACCCACACTCTCGGCCTGGGATACGATGTCCTATGACCCGGATGGTACCCTGCTCGACGTTTTTCAGCTGGATACTAAACCCGGCTCGGCACTCCACGACTATGACGGTCGCACCACGCCGTTACAAACGGTTGCGCTCCATTCCTCAGATGCCTGCCGTTCCGCATGTTTTTATGCAGCGCTGGGTTTTCGACCGATGTACAACAAGCGCCTGGAGAACATGGAGTCTGTCTTTCATATCCCGCAGGGCACAACGCTGCACAACATCAACATGATGATGCCGTCCGAGCCAGGCATAGGTCGTTTCGAAATTGCGCAGTACGTGGGCTGGCCAGGAGTTTCCCAACGGGACCGTGCCGTTCCCCCGGCGCTGGGCATTCTCAATGCATCTTTGCAAACCGATGACCTCAGTGCGACCGAAGCGCTGCTCGAAAGTATAGGTGCAGAGCCGGCAGGTAAGCGCGTTGAGGTTCAAATGCCTGGACTCGGCAACATTGCAGCACGCAGCTATTACGGTCCGGATGACGAGTTGCTTGAACTCTATCAAACGCTATAAAAGTGATCAGAATATGAGTCATGCAGGTGAGTTTCGCAAAGGTTGGGGTACCCTGGTGGCCTCGTTTACCGGGCTTGCCTTTGGTGTAGCCGCATTGTCTTTTCCCTATACGCTTGGCGTATTTATTGAGCCTTTGCATAACGAGTTCGACTGGAGCCGCGCGCAGATTCTCACCGCGGGAAGTGTTGTCAGTCTGTCAGTTGGTGGTTTGAGTCTGTTGGTGGGCTGGCTTAGCGACCGGGTGAACATGCGTACGCTGATCATCTGTTCCCAGATCGCTTTCGGCCTGGCATTTCTGCTCATGGCGGTCGGCATCCAGAGCCTGCCAAGCTTCTACGCACTCTATTTCCTGATGTCCGTGGCCGGCATGGCCACATCGGCGATACCCTTCGCCAAACTCGTGACCTCGGATTTTGTTCACCATCGAGGTTTGGCATTGGGTATTGCCATGTCCGGAACAGGTTTTTGTGCATTGGTAGCGCCGCCGTATGCAGCTTATTTTGTTGAAACCTTTGGTTGGCGTGCGGGCTATGCGGCCCTGGGCTTGCTGCCGCTGTTGATTGCAATGCCTGCCAGTTTGCTGTTTATCCGCAACCCGAAATTTGCTGATGCCAAGCCGGTGGCGGCTGATCTGGAAGAAATGCCTGCTGCACCAGAGTTGCTGGCTGCACCAAATATTTCACTGCGTAGCGCGCTGGTCAGTTACCGCTTCTGGGCTTTGTTCACCATCTTTATGCTGGGCTCATCCGTGATGACCATGCTGTTAACCAACTTTATTCCCATACTCGGTGACCGCGGCTACTCCCCAACGCTGGCAGCGACCATGGCGAGTTCGTTTGGCGTCACCCTGATCGCCGGCCGAGTGGCCGTGGGCTTTTTGGTCGACCATTTCTGGGCGCCGCTGGTCGGCTTCCTGGTTTTTCTTCCGGCAACCATTGCGGTTGCCGTACTGGCTACCGCTGATCTGGGTACGGCAGGTCTGGTTCTGGCCATTCTTGCCATCGGACTGGCAGCGGGTTCCGAAGTGGACCTGATGGGCTATTTGGTTTCACGCTATTTTGGTCTGCTGAATTTTGGCCAGATTTTTGCCGGGGTTTACATAGGGTTCGCCTTGATTCCTGGCTTGATCAATCCTTTTTTTGGTGCCGCGCGCGACAGCTTTGGTACTTATGTGCCTGGCCTGTACGGGCTTTCCGTTGCACTGGCGGTCGCTGCGCTTTTGTTCCTGACGCTGGGTAAGTATCCAGCTGCCGTATCCAGCCGATCGTCTGCACAGCTGGACCGCTGACCGGCTTTGAAGCTGACCCTCAGCCGCACCGGATTTTACTTGATGGAGCATGCGTCAAACAGAAGTTGATAGTGCCGACGCAAAGTTGCTGGAGGGTGCCGGCAGCCTGGTGTATCAATAGTCCCGGCAGTTGGGGATAAATTGCAGTTCTGAAGTTTTATTATATTTTAGGTTGAGAGAGGCGATTATGATCAAACATTTGACTCGCATCAGACGGAATCCTGTTTATGTAGCTTTATTGGCAGGCAGTATTCTGGCCGGTTGCTTTATGCCTTCGGTGGTTCTGGCACAGGAATCCGAAAACCTGGCCCTTGAAGAAGTGGTGGTTACTGCGCGTAAACGTGAAGAGAGCCTGATGGATATTCCGGTGGCGATTTCTGTGTTTACCGCAGACGAAATCGCTCAGAGCGGTGCCCTGGGTCTTCAGGATATTTCCTACAACTCTCCCGGTCTTCAGTTCAGTTCGCAGGGCGGTGCATTTCCTGGCCGATTGAGAACTGCTATCCGCTTCCGCGGCATGGACCCTGGCTCGGGCAACATCACCTCACCATCGCAGCAGATCGGTACCGCCTTTATCGACGGTGTGTACATTGCCAGCGGTGTGCGCAGAGCCTCTCATTCCTGGGCATTGAGCGCGTGGAAGTCATTCGCGGTCCGCAGTCCGCACTGTTCGGACGCTCCACTTTTGGCGGTGCCATCAATTACGTGACATCTGCGCCGAGCACGACTGAATACAGTGGCACAGTCAGCGGTACGCTTGGCCAGGATGGTTTGTACGATTTTGCTGTTTCACATGAAGGCCCCATCATTCCGGATAAGCTGTCGTATCGTGTTGGCGTTCGTGGCTTTGGTGATGGAGGCCAGTACACCAGTACACTTGATGGTGGCGACCTGGGTGAGGAAAGTTCGGAAACGCTGATTGCGACTTTATATGCAACGCCAACCGATCAGTTCAGTGCCAGGCTGAATGTCATGTACCAGAAAGACGATGATGGCCCGCCATCGGGTTACAGTTTGGGTAACGATATCACGAACTTCGGTAATGGCCCGGACCTTGCCAACTGCTTTGATGTTCGTCCTGAATTGGAAGGCATGACCAATCCGTTTAATGGCAACCCCCTCACCGAATTTTTCTGTGGTGCATTACCCCGTACCAATGCGGATCTGAGCACCGGTACACAAACCGGATTGCAGCCGGGTATTCGTGACCTGATCCTGAATCCACCCGGATTGGCCATGCCCGATGTACCGTTTGTGAGCGGTATGGGCCTTGCCCGTGATAACACCGTGGTCAGCCTGATTGCCGACTACACCATCAAGGGCGGTCCACTGGCCGGAGCGACCATTACCAGCCTGTCCGGTTACAACGAAGTCGCCACCAACTGGATCCAGGACTTTGATTTGACTTCAGCCGCTTCTGCGGTATCACGTGATCCGGAGTTGTTTACAACCTACTCAACCGAGTTGCGCATCGCGTCTGAGCAGGACAGTCGATTCCGCTGGATGTTGGGTGTGAATTATTTCCATTCGGAGTTCATCCGCCAGGGCGGCGGCGGTATGGCCGTATTTAACCCTGAAGCGAACCCGAATTACACCATCGGTGGTGCATAAGTTCCTTTTCCGGTACCCATCCTGCAGTTGTTCAGTGAAGAGGGCGGTGAAACCATCGCCGCGTTCGGTTCATTCAGTTATGACGTAAACGACCAGTTCACCGTCGATGCAGAATGGCGCTGGCAGGATGATGAGGTTTCCAGTACACCGCTTTCCAATAACGGTGAGCCGGTAACAAAACTGTCGCAAAGCTTCGATAATTTCCTGCCTCGAGTGACGTTGAATTACAAACCAGTAAATGAGCAATTGTATTGGTTCACCTTTGCGCAGGGTAACGTGCCCGGCTTCTTCAATACCGACTTTGTTGGCCTGACGGATGAACAAAAGCAGGATGTGATTGACCAGACCGGCCAGGCAGCGACTTTCCTCGAAGAGGAGTCACTGGACAGTTACGAAATTGGTTGGAAACAAAGCCTGTTGAACAACCGTGCCAGTTTTTCGCTGGTGGGTTATTACATGCAGTGGACCGACCGTAAAACCCAGGTTCCGGTATTTCTCAGCTCGCCAACACCGGGTGGTGTAACCAGTCTTAATGTGCGCGTTAATTCCGGCGATACGGACCTCTGGGGTCTGGAATTCGAAGGCCAAATGCTGGTCACTGAGCAGTTAACCGCCAGCGCCACTTTTGGCTGGGCCAAGAGTGAATTGATTGATTATTTCTGTGTTTATTCAGCGCAATTTGCAGGTACCACGGATTGTTCGGGCAATAAAAGCCCGCGTTTCCCGGAGTACAGTGGTTCGTTTGCGCTTGACTGGCAGGATCGTCTGACCGATCAGTGGGATTATTTCACACGCATGGACGGGATTTACTTTGGTAAAGCGTATACGGACGAAACCAACTTTGCTTACGCCGAGGCTTTCTGGAGATTTAACCTGCGTGCCGGCTTTCAACGCGATAACCTCAGACTGGAAGCGTTTGTTACGAATTTATTCGGCGAGGACAAGTACGAGTCTGCCGGCCGTTTTTCTGACTTCTCCGGTATAGACCTGTTTGACTTTGCCAACAACCAGAGTGTTATCGTGACACCGGCTGAGAAACGCCGTATCGGTGTTCGCATGTCCTATTCGTTCTGATAAAAGTCAGAAGCGCTGCTGGCTGCTGCATGGGATCTTCGTCCGTGTAGCAGCCAGCAGCATTTTTATACTTTCTGCAACTTCCTGTCCTTGCATCCGTGCCGGTACCTGATTGTTCCGGTTGACCCGTTATACTGATTGCGTTGTCTGAATGTATTATCATTAAGTCTTTACACGATTTGGAGCATGATTGAGATGGCGCTGAACTTCCAACGAATTACCATTTTCTGTCACGACATTGAGAAGTCTTTGCGGGTGTATCGTGATGTGCTGGGGCTACACCTTGCAATGGACAGAACCATTAGCGGAGAAGCTGCCGGTCGTTTGCTGGGTTTGCCTGTCTGCAATATCCGTATGGTGATGCTGGCTATGACGGAAAATGAAAAGCCGGTATTGGGTCTGTTTGATGTTAGCGGCACAGAACTTGAAACACGTCCTGCCGGGCCGCGCAAACTGGTGCGCAAACAAACGGCGCTGGTACTGGCAACAGATGATTTTGATGCCGCACTGGCTGACATCCGCGCCGCCGGGCTTGAATTGCTGTGTGAGCCTGAGGATTACCTGACGCCAGCCCGTGACCCCGATGCGAAGCCCATGCGTTATCGCGAAGCAATATTTTTCGATCCGGATGATGTGCTGGTGTCGATTACACAAGTTATGCCTGCTGCTTAGCACGACCTGGCAACAGCACTCAAACGCTCAAGCACGCATAACACCGGAACCATGGAACTCCGCCAACTCAGACACTTTCTTGCTTTGATAGAAACGTGCAACTTCACGCGCGCAGCCGAACAGTGCTGCATCACGCCACAGGCCTTGAGTAAAAGCATACGCCGTTTGGAAGAATCGCTGGGCGTGAGACTGTTTGAGCGTGATACCAAACTGGTGCATCCGACGATATTTGGCAAACAGATACAGGTGTATGCCCAAAACATCGAAGCAGAATCGCGCAGTCTGGTTCGGGCCATAGATCAACTGCTGGGTGATGAAAACAATAACCTGGTCATTGGCAGCGGCATAGTTGCCACCTCACGCATCGTCTCCGAGGCGGTGTTGGCTACCCGGGCAGATGATCCGGACATTGAAGTCACCGTTATTGAAGGCACGATTGAAACACTGCTGGCACCACTGATCCACGGCAAGTTGGATATTGCCATCAGTCTGCTCACCAGTGATCTCAGTGACCCGCTGATTGCCTATGAAGAGGTGTACACCGAACCGTATCGTGTTTTCGTCCGTACAGGACACCCTTTGGTTGGACGCACCGATGTCGAGTTGAAAGACCTGCTCGACTATCCATGGATCAAAGGCGCAGATCGCGACGTGATCCAGGATCGTGTCATGGCCAGCTTCAAAGCCGCTGGCCTGGCTGCACCCGAGTCGGTCATTCAGACAGATTCATTGAGTTTCGCGATCAGTTTTGCGATCCGCAGCGACACCCTGCTGGCATTGCCCACCGAGCTTGTAAGCCGCGAAGTTAAAGCGGGTTTGCTCAAGGCAATTGCTGTTGAAGACGAGACCTGGGCGCTGCCCACCGTGGTGATGTTCCGCCGCAACAGTACCCGCTCACCTGCGGCGTTGCGATTTTTGGAGCACTTGCGCACCATCATTCGTCGCACGGGCCAGCCACAGCCTTAACTCAAGCCAAACAAAGGTTGATAGTCACTACGAAAAGTTGCTGGCGGCTAACAGCGGCCGGGTGGTTCAATGGGCCCATCCATGGGGACCATATATTGGTTCTGGCACAAACGGCTAATCGATTGAAGTGGAAATCCGGACGGGACGGCCGGAAGCTGGTCTCGCGCGGCAAGATACGTATTGGATTATTGAAACAGAGGTAGTTATGAGGAATTCCGAATCATCTGCACGCCCCGGCGCCGATCAAATCCTGACCGACGCCATGGTTCTGACCATGGACGACAGCCGGCGTGCTTTTACCAATGGCTTTGTCTGGCTGCGTGACGGACGTATTCACCAGGTCGGTTCCATGGCTGAAATGCCAGAACCGGAAGCCGGTGTGGAACAACGTTCGGTGGCCGGGCATATAGTCATGCCGGGTCTGATCAACTGCCACACCCATCTTTCAAATGCCATTCTTCGCGGCGTATATGACGAAATGCCACTCAAAGTCTGGTTTTCCAAGGGCATGTGGCCGGTGGTTGAAAACCTGACTGGTGAAATGGGCGAAGTTGGCTCCTCCATTTCCCTGCTGGAATTGATGACGACCGGCGTCACGACCTCGGTATGTGGCGAGGTCGGCGCGGGCAATCCCGAATTGATGGATGGTGTGCTCACTGCGGTTGAACGCTCCGGCATCCGCGCCATTGTGGCGCGCATTGCGCAGGACAGTGACAACGAAGAAGATCCAGCACAGTTTATCCCGGAGGCTTTCCGTGACACGGTGGATTACGCGGTAGCCGAAGTACAGCGCTTGCAGAAACGCTTCAACTCCGATCGGATCAGTGTGGTTCCCGAAGCCATGGGTGTTATGCGCTGCACGGTCCCCATGGTTCGAGCCATGTACGAACTGGCACAGGAGTCCGGTTGTCACCTGACCATACATGCCGCCAGTTCACAGGGTGAGCGTGATGAAAGTCGCCGACGCTATGGTCACGGCACCATTACCGAACTGGGCCGCCTGGGTGTATTGGGCCCCCGCACGCTGTTGGCGCATGCGATTTGGCTGGACGATGACGAGATTGCCCTGCTGGCCGAAACCGGAACCGGTTTGTCACACAACCCGGTCGCAAATGCCTATTACGCTGCCGGTGTGGCCCGTTTGGCCGAGTTGCTTGAGGCCCGTGTACGCGTCGGTTTGGGTGTTGACGGTGCATCGACCAACAACAGCCAGAATGTCTGGGAAACCATGAAAATGGCCCTGCTGTTCCAGAAACAGAAGTTGGAAAATCCCAGCTTCGGCTCGGCTGAACTGGCTCTGGAACTGATGACTCGCGGCGGTGCGGAGGCTATTCACATGGAACATGAAATAGGCTCGCTGGAAGCTGGAAAAAGGGCTGACTTGATTGTTATTGACACGGCACGCCCGAGCCTGGCACCGATTCAGAATGTAGTCACCAACCTGGTGTATTCAAACGACCCCTGGGCTGTTCGGGATGTGTATATTGACGGTGAGCGCGTGGTGCAAAACGGGCAACATTTGCGCCTTGATCAACAGACCATCATTGGCAAGGCCGGGCCGGTATTGCAGCCTTTACTGGAAGCGACCGGGCTGGATCAATACCTGGCAGAACGCAGTTCCTGGAGCTGGCAGTAGGGAGTATTAAAATGACGTTCAAGCAGTATCCTGCAACCCTCCGCAGACATTACTCGGGTACCATTGTCGCCACCGGTGATAAGGTTGGTTTTCGCGGGCTGGAACATTTCACCGGCTCGGTAGCCGCAGATGGCAGTCGCACACTCAGCTGCGTTTGTGAACTCCCCGATCGCAGCCTGAGCAAGAACATTGTGTATTCGGTAGACCGGGATTTCCGTCCAATCGACTGCTATGTGCGCCTGATCAAGGACGGCAGTTTGCTTGGCACCGGCTGGTTCCTGTTCAAAGGCAACAAGGCGGAATACCAGGGTTTCAATATCCGTGACGGACGGATCTCCCAGCATATTGAACGCGATACCCTGATTCCCAGCTTCGGCCCGCATCCACTGGTAGGTGACATACTGCACCTTGCAAGCTATGACCATGAGTCGGGTGAAAAAGTGCAGTATATCGACAGCTACCTCAGTTCCTTGGCCCATGACGGTGGCACCGGCCCTTTGCTGGAAGCCATCCACTTTGGTATCGAATTCCTCGGCGAAGTGGAAGTCACGGTCCCGGCGGGTACCTTCATCACCCATCACTATCGTTTTCACCTTGAGGGATCCTTACCACAAGAGCATCCGCTGGAGGAGCTTTGGTGCCTGCCGGAAGACTTTGTGTTTGTGAAAATCCGTGTGGGTGAACCTGGTGCGGGCACCACCTACGAACTCACCGAGCTCGATTATTGACCTTGGTGACAAGGGCATCGTGAACAAGGGACGTTGGTCCCTGGGCCAGTGGTCATGGGCAGCCGCCGATATGGCGCGCGAACCCTTCTTTACCATTGTTCTCAGCCTGATTTTTCCGCCTTTTTTGTTTCCTGGGTGGTAAACGACCCGGTCCGTGGTACCACGTTGTGGGGCTACAGCCTGGCCAGCGCGAGTTTGCTGCTGGTGTTACTGAGTCCCTTTGCCGGAGCGGCCGCCGATGCCACCGGCCGGCGCAAGCCCTGGATAGTAGCTTGCGTTGCTGTGGCCGCCCTGGCGCTGCTCAACCTGTGGTTTGCCACAGCACAACCCGGTATGGTGCTTTGGGTGTTGGCCTCCTGCATCGTCGCGCAGGTGACAGTCGAACTTTCCAGGGTGTTTACCGATAGCCTGATGCTGCGAGTGGCCGGCGCCGAACGGGTAGGTGCGCTCAGCGGCCTTGCAGTCGGACTTGGTTTTGCCGGTAGTTTTGTCTATCTGGTTGCTGTGTTGGTGGCCGGCAGTGCGCTCACACCAGAGGCCTCACAAATCGATCTGCCACGTGCCGCAGCCGTGCTGTGTGGCATCTGGCTGGCCGTTTTTATGCTTCCTTTGTTTCGATTCACCCCCGATGGAGAGCGCTCGGAGCTCACTTTGAAGCTGGCGGCGCGCAACAGTTTGCAGCGTTTGCGAATTTCACTCAAGGATCTGACCCGCCTGCCCGGTATCGGCCGGTTTTTGCTGTCCCGCATGCTCTACTGGGATGGGGTTATGGCGCTGTTTTCCTTTATTGCCATTCTGGCGTCCAGTCGCTTGGGGTGGCGTGCGGCTGAGCTGTCGGTGTTTGGTTTGGTAGGCTTGCTGGCCGGCGCCTTAGGCGGCATGCTCGGCGGTGCGCTTGATTCGCGCCTGGGTCCGCGTCGTACCTTGCTTCTAACCCTGGGGGTGATGACCGTAACGGCGGCCAGCATGTTACTCAGCCTGCCGGTTATGGACGATATGGCGCAACGTACCGTGTTGCTCGATCAGCCGGGTGATTGGATTTTTCTGGCATTGGCCACGGTGGCCTGTGTCTGCCTTGGCATCATCATGGGGAGCAGCCGTTCCTTGATGGTTGAGTTGAGTCCACCAGACCGCATGGGAGATTTCTTCGGCCTGTATGTCATGGTTGGAAGGGCTTCAAGTTTTGCAGCGCCGTTGCTGGTGGGCCTGACCACCGCATCGTTTGAAAGCCCGGTGTATGGCATCTTCGGCGTTTCTCTGGTCTTTTTGATCACGGGTATGATCGTGCTGTCCGGGGTGCGTTCTGTTGCGGCAACTTCCCGCAACGTGACTGGAACGTCATGACGAGGCCTGTGGTCAACACATCCACGCCTTCGGATTGGCCGCCCGCACGCGAAGCCTGGCGCGTTGTTCTGATTATTACCTTTGTATATTCGATCGCTTTTGTGCATCGCATCGGCATGAGCCTGATGGTCGGCCCCATGCAGCAAGACCTGCAATTTACGGATACCCAGATCGGTATGTTGACGGGCATTGTGTTCGCCATACCCTATGCCCTGGGTGGGCCAATTTTTGGCTGGGTTGCAGACCACAGTAGCCGGCGCCGCCTCATCGCTCTTGCCGCTTCAACCTGGAGCCTGTTTACCGCCGCCACAGGCCTGGTGAGCAGCTTTGGCTGGATGGCGGCAATCCGGGCGGGTCTGGGAATCACGCAGTCTGCATTGCAGCCGGCTGCTGCCTCGGTTATTTCGGATTGTTTTTCAGCCAGCGAGCGACCGCGTGCCTTTGGTGTGTATGTTGCGGGCACTGCTTTTGGTACCGCTCTGGCCTATTGGCTGGGCGCTCTGGCTATTGGTGCTGGCGAGTTCCTGTCCGTTCACTATGGTATCCGCGACTGGACCGGTTCCTTCCTCGCCCTGGCGGTTCTGGGTGTGCTGGCACCCATTGCTCTGATCTGGGTGCGTGAGCCCGAGCGGAAAGAACAACTTGAAACCGGTGTTGCCACACTGAAGCAGACCCTGGTGTTCGCACGGCGCCATACCCTGATCATCACCACGCTGTGCCTGGCCGTTGCGATCACCTATCTGGCCGCCTACGGGCAACTGGCCTTCATGCCCGTCATGTTTGAGCGCCAGTACGGCTGGGGTCCCGCCAAACTGGCAACAGCGTTTGGTACGGTTGCCATCGTTGTAGGTACTTTTGGATCCGTGCTGGCCGGCTGGTGTTCGAGCCACCTGGCGCGACGCGGTCGACTCAATGGCGACTGGATTGTTTGCTTCGTGGGCGGGGTCGGTACTTTGCTTCCTGGCGCCCTTGCTCCGCTGATGCCTACCGGGACGCTCAGCCTGCTGATGTTTGCACTGTCCGGGCTGTTCACCAATTGGCCTGCAGTAGGCGCATTGGCGGCCATCGCACGCTCTACTCCCAATCAGATGCGCGGTCAGCTGACCGCCGTGCAGACCTCATCCGTTGGCTTGATTGGTGCGGGTCTGGGGCCGTTGTCGGTAGGCATGCTATCGGACTATTTGCCGGAAAGTGCCAATCGCATCGGACTGGCCCTGTCAATGACATTCGGGGCGTGCATGGTGCTGGGTGCAATTCTTTTGATATTGGGATGGGGCCGATATACGAAACTGGTTCACGCTGGCGGTTCCTTCAACCCTGCACTGTAGTGCTTTGGCTCTTTTTAACAGCAGCCCTCAGGAACCTGTGGCGCTCAACGAAGTTTACTGAGACAGCACAAACCTCGCCACAGCCTCGGACCAGGCCTGGGGCTGCTCATCCACAATATCGTGCGTGCCGCCAGACAGTTCGTGGTAGGCGAAATCGGGGCGTGCCTGGTGGGCTTTTTGGGCCAGCAGGTAAATATCATCGCCGGTGTTGGTCAGAATCAGGGTGGGCACTTTGAGTGCCATCAGGTCTGCGGTCATGTCGTATTGGAAGGCTGCATGATGCCCATACCAAGCTGTGTCCCCTGCCCACAGATGATCGACCAGTCGCCGATGCATGGCAACGGTGTTGGTCCAGCCCGGTGTGAATCTGACGCGTCGATTCCAGGCTTGCTGGAGATGCGATCCGTCGGCATAAATTGGAGATGGCCCCGGTTTGATTTCCTTGAATGGCTCGAGATCAGCGGCTGAAAAAAGCGGTGGACCATTCAGGATCAGGGAACTGACCTGATCCGGATTGCGCGCTGCAAAACTGCACAAAATGCCTGCACCGGTATGATGCCCCAACAAATGGGCTTGCTGCACGCCCAGCCCGTCCAGTACGGCGTGATAGGAGTTTGCATAGTCTTCAATTGAAGGTGGCGAATCGGGTACATCCGAATTGCCAAAGCCGGGTGTATCCACTGCAATGACGTGCAAACCAAGCTGGCTGAGGTAAGGCATGGCCTGTTCAAACATGCGGCCACAACTCGGCGATTGATGCGCCATGATCAGTAATGGGCCAGAGCCCGCAGAGTAATAATGAATTTGTCCGAACGGCCCATCCAGATAAGCTTTTCGCACAGCAGGGTTCTCGTTCATGACCCCGACCTGGCCCTGGCTTTCTTTGCTGGTAGCGGCATTGAGGGCCAATGGCCTGGAGAACAAACCACCAACGAAGCCGGCAAGGCTGAACGTGGTAGATCGGAGTAGATTTCTGCGTAACATGGAATCACCACCTTGGGGTTTGCATTCCCGTCGAGTTTGCATCTATTTTGTTCGGGTTGATTTCTGAAAGTACAGCCGTTGGTTTGCAACCTGAAATTTCAGCGGGCAAGAGCTGATGCGGTTTTACGGTTTCGCAACACTCAGATAGACAATCACTGTAATAAATACCCACAACACGCCCAATACCGAGGTTGCACGGATGTAACACCGCTTGATCGTGGCGTTTCGTTCCGGCGTTACACCCTCTTTTGCCATCTCAGACCAGGTGCGAAAATGTGCGATCAAGGCCAGCCGGATACCTACACCACTGGCTACAACTCCGGCAAAAGCGGCCAGTTTCCAACGTAACCAGCCAGGCATAGGCCAGTCACCGCCGATCAGGCCCAGGGCCAGGGCCAGCAAAACTACCAGCAGCAAATAGCGTGAAACCCGGTCGATACGGGCCAGCCTGATTCCGGACGGTTGCTTGCGAAGGCGATGCACCGCTTCAACAAAGCCCAGCCAAAGCAGCCCACACACCGCAATCACGATAATGACGGTCTGGTCGCCGGGAATGAATCCATAGCTCACCGACAGCATCAGGCCCAGCGTTGCCTGCAGGACCAGGGCATAGCGAACATGCTGGTCCACATGCATGACATGGTCCATCAACCGGGCGCGTTCCTTGAACGGCATGTCATCTGCATAACAGGCGTAGCGGTAAGTTGAATTGATCACCAATTCAGATCCCAGCCAGTAGCCAAGCACTGCAATGTGGGCAATCCAAAACCAGATCATCCGGAGGTCTCCGCGTGGTGATTGTCAGTCGGGTGGTTGTCCACTGAAACCGGGCTGGTTGCTGTAGATAATTCCATGGTCAGTGAAGCCTGTGATTGATTTCTGCCAGCTTGATCAGGCAAATCGTTGGACACTTCCCGGTGCATTGTAAGTGCATGCCACTGAAATGCTTTCGGTTTCAATTGTAGGTGGAACCTAATGTTATATCAAACAGTCTTTTTAAGAAACTCGTGAATGGCTGAACAGAGTCCAAACTGGTTAGTATTAAGGCATTGATCTCACTCTGGTGTGTTATGACTGTTTGAACTACCATCCGATTGCACCTGCTGTGAAGCATGCCCTGGGCTGCGTTGTCCCGCACAGTATCCGTTCAACATTTCAAAAGAGAACCAGCCATGTCCGTCAAAAATACCATCAGGCGCCGTTCCGATTCACTGGTCACTCCCGCCTGGAGCAGTGTCACCGTGGGTGTTGCCAATCTGGACGAAGCCCTGGCTTTATGGCGCAGTACCTTCGGTCTGGAAGTCCGTTCCCTGCGTGAAGGGGCAGACGAAGGCTTGTCCCGTCTATGGAACTTACAAAAAAATGACATACAAAGGCAAGCCCTGATCGCAGCCCCCGGCGTAGCCACTGGAATGATCCATCTGGTGCAGTTCGCTCATCCCGGACCCGTGGTGCGTGAGGGCGCGCAGGCATTTGATCAGGTGCCAAAGAACCTCGACATTTATGTGCAGGATATGCCTGACAGGGTCGATGCCATACGCAACGCAGGCTATCGTTTTCGCAATGAGCATTACAGCGAAGTGACCGCGTCGGATGGCACGCAGTTCCGCGAAATTCATCTGCCCAGCCACGATGGCATTAATGTGGTGCTGCTTGAAGTGATTGGCCTGGCCATGCCCTTCAACCCGGCCGGATTCTCCGGGGTTGGTCCACTGATCACCATTGTGGACGATGCCATTGCTGAACGTGCTTTTTTTCAGGATATCATCGGACTGTCCATGCTTTCAGAAAACCTGCTGGATGGCCCGGAAATCGAAAAGATGGTCGGCCTGCCGCCAGGTTCGGCATTGGATGTGAGCATCTGGGGAGACAAAGATGCACCGTTCGGGCAGGTTGAAATCATCGACTACCGTGGCGTGCACGGAAAGGACCTCTATGCGCTGACCGTGCCACCGAACCGGGGCATTCTGCACCTCAAGTATCAGGTTTCGGATCTGGATGCATTCAGTCTACTGCTGCAACAGGCGGGCATAGCCCACAGTCATCCGGTTGATGTGGATGTGTTACCCGGTAAAGGCCGGCATTTACGTTTTTGCAGCCCCGCAGGGCTCAACCTGGAAGCTTTTCAAGCTGAATAATCCATGAAGGAGTTTTCGCAC
>CAZRTG010000078.1:0-15491 GCA_964602895.1 uncultured Wenzhouxiangellaceae bacterium | reverse complement strand
CTGCCCACTCCATCCATCTGCCTTGTGCTCGACCACAACGGTGGTGTAAATGCCACCACGCACATTGAATTCGGCGGTCAGACGCATGAAACGTGGAGCCAGTGCGGTTACCAGGTCGTCCAGGATGCGGTTACTCAGATCCTCATGAAAGCCACCTTCATTGCGATAGCTCCAAAGGTACAATTTCCAGGATTTCAACTCGACACAGAGCTGATCCGGAATATACTCCAGCCGCAGGGTGGCAAAGTCGGGTTGGCCGGTCTTGGGGCAAAGACAAGTAAATTCTGGAGTTTCAATCTGGATGGTATAATCCCGCGACGGTTTGGGATTGGGGAATACCTCTAATTCAGTGTTGGGTTGAGTGCTCACGGTAACTCCTTAACATTCAAGAAAAATTCCAAAAATAATCAATTACAATCGACGCAGTTTAGCGAGTTCATGAAACAACATTCAATGCGGCAGCAGCCCGGAACACGGCTGATGAGCCAGATACTGACCATGGCAGACACGAAAATCAGAATGCATCACAGCCGCAGTGCCTGTACAGCCACTGCTGGAGTGCCCGGTACATGAGGCTGACAGCCGTCAAGCTGGCGGGCTTCAAATCCTTTGTTGACCCCACTACGTTTTACGCCCCGACCAACCTGACCGGCATCGTCGGGCCCAATGGTTGTGGTAAATCCAACATCATTGATGCGGTGCGCTGGGTGATGGGCGAAGCCTCGGCCAAGATGTTGCGCGGCGAATCCATGGCCGATGTCATTTTCTCCGGCTCATCCACCCGCAAACCGGTGGGCACCGCAACGGTGGAGTTGCTATTCGACAATACCGATGGCCGGGTTGGTGGTGCCTATGCCGGATACAACGAAATTTCGGTAAAACGGCAGGTATCACGCGACGGCATCTCACTGTATTTCCTCAATGGCAGTCGAGTGCGTCGCAAGGATGTCAAAGACCTGTTTCTCGGCACCGGTCTGGGTTCACGCAGTTACTCGATCATCGAGCAGGGCATGATTTCCGAGATCGTGGAAGCCCGCCCGGAAGAAATCCGCGCACATCTGGAAGAAGCCGCTGGCATTTCCCGTTACAAGGAACGTCGTCGTGAAACCGAAAACCGCATCGGGCATACCCGCGACAACCTGTCGCGCCTGTCTGATCTGCGCGAAGAGGTAGGCAAGCAACTGAATCGCCTGCAACGTCAGGCAGCGGCAGCCAATCGCTATCGCAAACTGAAACAGGAAAAACGTGAACTGGATTCGCGCCTGTTGACCCTGCGCTGGCGGGATCTGAAAGCTGAAGCCGAGACTGGCCTGCAAGGCCTGGCCAAACTGGAAACCCGTTTGCAGCAAAGTGTCGCGGCCCAGCGTGCAGCCGAAGCGGTACTGGAAGAAATCCACCAGCAACAGAACCTGTCCAACGAGCAGTTCAGTGAAATCCAGGGTGAGTTGTATGCCGTGGGTGGTGAGATTGCCCGGCTGGAACAGGCCATTCAACATGCCCGTGAGCTGCACGCACGGCAGAAATCCGAATTTGAAGAAACCTCCGCTGCGCTGAACGATATCGAAAAGCACATTGTGCTGGACCGTGCCCAGGTAGAAGACCTCACCCAGGCCCTGGCAGAAGCCGAGCCGGCCTTGAAAAAGGCTCAAAGCATCGAGGAGGCAGCCAATGAGGCTTTACAGACCGTGGAAGCCGAAGTGCAGGCCTGGCAGGAAAATTTTGAGCAACATCACCAGAAAAGTGCAGACGCCCAGCGTCAGGCCGATCTGCAAAGTGCGCAGATTAACAGTCTGGAGCAGCGTATGTTGCAGAACTCACGGCGCATGGAGACCCTGCAAAAGGAAACCACGGGTGCCGATACGGCTGAAATGTTGCAGGCCGTCGAAACGCTGGATCGGGAAGCCAAACAACTGGCTGAGCAGGACGGTCAACTGCAAGCCGCATTGAACGCCAGCCGCAATGAACTCAGCAACCGTCAGCTTGCCTTGCGCGAAGCGGAGCGGGCTGCACAGCAAAAGCAACGCGATCTGCATATCGGTGAGGGCAAACTGGAATCGTTGCTTTCATTACAAGCCGCTGCGCTGGCCGCCGGTGACAATCAGGATTGGCTTGCAAAGCAGGGGCTGAGCAAGGCGCCACGGCTGGCCAAGCTGATCCAGGTCAAACATGGCTGGGAAGCAGCTACCGAAGTGGTGCTGGGCCATTGGCTGCAGTCGGTGGTGGCTGATGACGACGATGATCGGGTGCGTGCTTTGGCACAACTGGACGACTCTGTTGTAGATCTGGTGGATGGAACCTCCGGCAAGGTGCCGGCCACTCCCGGCAGCCTGGCCGAACACGTCAAAGGCCCCGATGTGGTCGTGCGTTGGCTGAACCAGGTGCGTTGCGCCGATTCGCTGGAGCAAGCCTGGAACGACCGGGCAGAACTGCAGGACGGTGAATCTTTCCTGACCCGGGCGGGTGAATGGCTGGGTCAGGGTTGGGTGCGGGTTGCCCGCGGCAAGCCTGGCGAAGAAGGCATGCTGGCGCGTGAAAAAGCCATTGCCACACTGCGTTTGCAGCTCGACGAGCTGGAGCCTCAAGTAGCTGAAGCGCAGCAGCAGTTGGAAGCCGAACGAGAAGCCCTGTCAAAACTGGAACAGAAAATCCGTGATGACCAGGTCCAGGCCAATAACCTGCACAGGCGCCGCAATGAAATCGAAGGCCAGGCACAAAGCCGCAGAGCCAATATCCAGCTGCTGGACAAGCGTCAACTGGCCATTGCCGCGGAAAATGCCGAGCTGCGACAACAATTCGAGCAGGATGAGGCCGCAGTAAAAGAGGCGCGTGGCGCGGTTGAACAATCCGTTGAAATCATGAATGCCCTGCAGCAGGAAAGGCAGCGACTGGATCGTCAGCGCGCTGAGCTGTTGCAGCGCCGTGAAACCGCCCGGGCGGAAGCCAAATCCGCCCGCGAGAAGCGTCATGAATTTGCCCTTAAAGCCGAATCGCGGCGGGCCAGCCTGGACTCATTGACCCAGTCGCTGCAGCGCATGGACACGCAACTGAGCCAGTTGCAGCAGCGCTATATCAGTCTCAGCGAAGAAATAGCCAGGGTGGACGATCCACAACAGGCACACAAGGCCGAGATGGATGTCCTGTTACAACGCCGGATCGATACCGAAAAGCGTCTGGCCGCAGCCCGCGCCGGTTTGCAGGATCTGGAAGAGAAATACCGTCAAAAAGACGGCGAGCGGCAAGCCTCGGTGCAGCAATCCGAAGAAATCCGCGAACAGCTGGAACGCTACCGTTTGTCGCAGCAGGAGCTGGAACTCAACACCCGTACGTTGCAGCGGCAGGTGGAAGAACTGGGGGGCAATGCTGCCGAAATCGCCGAACAGTTGCCGGCTGATGCCGATGCCGACGAGTGGGTCAAAGAACTTGAAGATTTACAGGACAGGATCACCCGGCTGGAACCCGTCAACCTGGCCGCGATCGAAGAATACGAGGAAGAGAAAAAACGCAAGGACTACCTCGATGCGCAGGATGCGGATCTGTGTCAGGCCCTGGCCACGCTGGAGGAAGCCATAGCCAAAATCGATCGCAAAACCCGTACGCGTTTCAAGGAAACCTTTGAGAAGGTGAACAAGGGCGTGCAGGAACTCTTTCCGCGTCTGTTTGGCGGCGGTCATGGTTATCTGGAGTTGACCGGTGACGATATGCTGACCACCGGCGTCACCATCATGGCGCGGCCACCGGGCAAACGGGTCAGCAGCATCCACCTGTTGTCCGGTGGTGAAAAAGCGCTGACGGCCGTGTCCTTTGTATTTGCCATATTTCAGCTGAACCCCGCGCCTTTTTGCCTGTTGGACGAAGTGGACGCTCCTCTGGACGACGCCAACGTGGTGCGCTTTTCCAACATGGTGAAAGAAATGTCCGAGACGGTGCAGTTCATTTATGTGACGCATAATAAAATCACCATGGAAATGGCACACCAGCTCAGCGGCGTGACCATGCGGGAACCCGGTGTTTCGCGTCTGGTCCAGGTGGACATTGAGGAGGCCGCCAAACTGGCGGGACAGGCCTGAGTGCCTGCAACAGAATGTTTGAAACCGAACCTTTAAAATCGAACAAGCCAGACAGTCAAGAGACCTGCAGATGGATACAGCAACTTTAAGATGGATCATTATCATTGTCGGGATCATCATTCTCGGTGCGATATTCCTGTTCGGTAACCCTGACAAAAAGCAGAAACCCCGCGCATCACGGCGTAAGCCGGTGGTCGATGCCACGGACCGGCGTGAGCCCACGCTGGATCAGCCGGAATCGGGTGAGCCGCTGGAACTGGAAGGCGAGGAGGAGCAGGGCGAGTTGCCGATAGACGCCCCCAAGGCCAGAGTGGAGCCCGAGCTGAAATCGGTACCGGAGCCACGCAAACCGCCCAAGTCCCAAAAGCCCGCCGGTCCACCACCGGAAAAAATTGTCACGTTGTACATCCTGGCGGCGGACAAGCAGGTCATCAACGGCACCGACCTGCTGCAGGCTGCTCTGAAAACCGGTCTGGAACTCGGTGATATGGATATTTTTCATCGCCAGGCCGATGGCAGCGATACGCCGATATTCAGCATGGCCAATGCGCTGAAGCCCGGCTACTTCGACAAAGAAGCCTGGAACAGTTTTGAAACCAGGGCACTGGTGGTATTTTTGACCTTGCCCGGGCCGATCCTGGCTTTGGATGCCTGGGATGCCATGTTGGCTACAGCCAAGCGCATTGCTGATGTGCTGAATGCGGTGGTAAACGATGAAGACCATCAACCGCTGACCCGGCAGAAGGAAGGAAAAATACGCGAGGAAATGCGTCAGTTCGATCGCGAGCGGGCCCGCAAGGCATTACTCTGAGGCCAGACACGGTGCCTGCCAACGGCTCATCGCTGAATCCGGATCAGGCCGCCAAACGGGTGGCCGAATTGCGCCGCGAGATCGACGCTCACAATTACCGCTATTACGTTCTGGATGAACCCAGCATTCCGGACGCTGAATACGATCGCTTATTGCGTGAATTGCAGCAGCTTGAAACAGAATTCCCGGAACTGCTGACACATGATTCCCCTACCCAACGGGTGGGTGCTGCTCCGCTGGAAGGCTTCAGCGAAGTGCGGCACCGTTATCCCATGCTCTCGCTGGCCAATGCCTTTTCCGCTGATGAAACGCGTTTGTTTCATGAGCGCGTTTTGAAGGGATTGGAATCAGAGCACGTCGAATACGTGGCGGAGCCCAAATTGGACGGGGTGGCCATTTCATTGCGTTACGAAAATGGCCAGCTGGTGCAGGCAGCTACCCGCGGTGATGGCAATACGGGTGAAGATGTTACGGCCAATGTGCGCACCATCAGGGCCATACCCCTGTCGCTGCGTGGCAAGAACTGGCCAGAGGAAATCGAAGTACGGGGTGAAATCTATATGCCTCTGGCAGGCTTTCAGGCCTATAACCAAAAGGCCCGTGAGCAGGACGCCAAGGAGTTGATCAACCCGCGCAATGCCGCAGCCGGCAGCTTGCGACAACTGGATTCGCGCCTGACCGCGCAACGTCCGCTGGCTTTTTTTGCCTATGCCGCAGCAGCAGATACGGGCCTGGCCACGAACCAGTATGACCTTTTGTTACAACTCCGTGAATGGGGTTTTCCAATCAATCCCGAAGTGCAACGGGTGCAGGATGACACTGGCTGTGATGGCTATTATGAACACATGGCAGAAAAACGGGCATCATTGGCCTATGACATCGATGGCGTGGTGTTCAAGGTCAACCAGAAGCGCGATCAGGAAACGCTGGGTTTTGTCAGCCGTGCGCCGCGCTGGGCCATCGCCCGTAAATTTCCTGCCCAGGAAGAAATGACCCGCCTCCTGTCAATTGACATACAGGTGGGACGCACCGGTGCATTGACGCCAGTAGCACGCCTGGAGCCGGTGTTTGTCGGTGGCGTCACCGTGACCAATGCAACCCTGCACAACCTCGATGAAATCCGCCGCAAGGATGTGCGGCCCGGCGACTGGGTGGTGGTGCGGCGTGCCGGTGACGTGATTCCGGAAGTGGCCCGGGTGGTGCTGGAAAAACGCCAGGGCGAACCGGCTGAATTTGAAATGCCGACGCAGTGTCCTGTTTGTGGATCCGCCGTCGAGCAACTGGAGAGCGAAGCAGTAGCGCGTTGTACCGGCGGCCTGGTGTGCCCGGCACAGCGCAAGCAAAGCCTGATGCATTTTGCTTCCAGACGAGCCATGAACATCGAGGGTCTGGGTGAGAAGCTGGTTGATCAACTGGTTGAAAGTGGCCTGGTACAAACACTGGTCGACCTGTATCGACTGGATCAGCAGCAGCTGGCCGAGCTGGAGCGCATGGGCGAAAAATCGGCGCAAAATCTGGTGGCAGAGATTGCCAAAAGCAAAACACCGGAACTGGGTCGCTTGCTGTTCGCCCTGGGCATACGTGAAGTCGGTGAGGTAACGGCACAGTCACTGGCTCGCCACTTTGGTTCATTGGAAGCATTGGCCAAGGCCAGTCAGGAAGCCCTGATGGATGTACCCGATGTGGGTCCGGTGGTCGCAAGCCATGTCTATGCCTTTTTTCAGGAGCCGCATAACCAGCAGGTGCTGGCTGACCTGGCTGCAGTAGGTGTGCAGGCGCAGACTGTTGCCGAATCAGCCGGGAATCAACCCCTGTCCGGACAGATCTGGGTATTGACCGGAACCCTGGCCATGCCGCGGGCGCGGGCCAAGACCCTGCTGGAATCATTGGGCGCCCGGGTGACGGGCAGCGTGTCAGCCAGGACCACGGTCCTGTTGGCAGGAGCCGATGCCGGTTCGAAATTGAGCAAGGCAGAAAAGCTGGGAATTGAGATCATGGACGAAGCCGCATTCACTGAGTTGCTTACCCGCCATGGTCTGGATGCGACTTAAGAAAGCTCTGAATAATTCATCCATGAATTCTCAGAGCACGCCAAACAAAAAGCGTGGTTTTTGTTTGGCTTCATTTTCAATGATTTACCATCATTGAAAATGTTGGCACATCCCTGTGCCAAGGAAATTCTGATCAATTATGTGCCGGCACCATGTCCTGGTCAGAACTGACCTGCTGCAGCATAAAGGGCCGGCGCAAGGCAAACAGGCGGAATGCTGCCGGCACCAGCAGGAAACTCAGCAGGCTGGTTAACAGCGTGCCACCCGCTATGGCCAGGGCAAAGGGTGGCCAGAAGCCGCCACCTGCAAGAATCAGCGGCATAAAGCCCCCCAGCGTCGTCAAGGTGGTCGAAATGATATGACGGCTGCAATTCATCACGGATTGACGCATGGACAGGGCATCACCCGCAGCAGCCTTGGGGTCAAGTTTCAATTCCGCCATGATGACAATCGCGGCATTGATGGCCAGGCCAATCAACCCCATCAGACCAACGATCACGTGGAAACCGAATGGGTACGAAAATGCCCAGACGCACAACAAACCCAGACCGGGAGCCAGTCCGGCCACGGTAAAAACAATCATGCTCAAGCGGAACGAGTTGAAACTGAGTACCACCGTGGTGATCAGCAGTATCAGGATCAAACCCACGTTAGCCATCAGGTTGCCTACCGCCGAATCCCTCTCTGCGCTTTCGCCACCCCATTCCAGGCTATAGCCCACCGGTAACCGGAATCCGTTCTCTTGCAAAGATTTCTGCAGGCGTGCCAGCACTTCGGAAGGCAATACACCGGCACGCAAATACACTTCGATGGTGTTGACACGGGAACCTGCTCGGCGGCTGATGGTTCCAGCCGACGGTTCAAACCGTATGTCGGCCAGGCTGGACAGGCTGATGGCAGGTAAATCACCCGCACCGGCCAGGTGCAGGCGATAAAGGTCAGCCGGGTCTGCACGGCTGTCTGCCCCAATCTGAACCCGCACCGGAAGTTCTTCAGTACCCTCCAGCAGAGAACCGCCGACCACACCATCCAGCGAGGCCTGCAACCGGGCTGCCAGGTCCAGCGGCGACATACCGCTGCGGCGTAACTGGTTTTCATCAATATGCAATTGCGCCTTGGGCCGCCCCTTGGACAGGGTGGCACGCACGTGTTTGACGTCCTCGGTCATCAGCGCCAGACGCTTGATCTCGTCACCTATCGCGGCCAGACGGTCCAGCTGCGGTCCGTACAGCCGTACTTCGACCGGGGCATTGAATGGCGGGCCTTGCTCCAGTTGCCGCACCAGCACCTGCGCTTGAGGAAATTCATCGTCCAGTTGTTGTTGCAGCAGCGGAATGATGCGGTTGGCGGCACGAAAATCACGCACCTTTACCATGGCCTGTGCAAAATGCGGGGTCTGATCGTAGCGGCTCATCATGTTGTAGTAAAACGACGGGCCGCTGCCACCAACAAACCACAGCACGCCAGTCACACCAGGCTGGCTCTCTATCAGTGGCGTTATCTGTTTGACAACATGTTCACTGACCTGCAGGCTGGCACCGGAATCAAGGTGCACTTCAACCTGGAACATATCGCGATCGGAGGGTGGAAAAAACTGTTCATCCATCAGCCCGGCAGCAGCATAGCCCAGCGCGGGTAGTATCAGGGCTACTGCAATACTGGTCAGCGGCTTACGCAGGCTCCAGTCCAACACGGCCTCGAAACGCGATCGTAAGGCCGGTAAAGAGATGCCGGAACGAGTATCGCTGGCCCGCAGGAACAGGCTGGCAGTGCCTGCAATCAGGGTATGCGAAATCAGGTAGGAACCCAGTAAGGCAAAAATAACCGAAATGGCAATGCCACTGACGAACTCACCAGCCGAGCCGGACATCATGGCGATGGGTAAAAAAGCCAGTACAGTGGTCAGCGTTGAGCCTGCCAACGGCGCCCACAGCTGGCGTATGGCACGCATCATCGCCGCAGCCCCGGTCATACCCAGGCGGCGGAAACGCTGGATGGTGTCGGTCATCACAATGGCGTTATCCACCATGATGCCCAGCGCAACCACCAGGCCGGTGACCGACATCTGGTGTATGGGCAGGCCGAAAATGCGCATGCAGGTCAGGGTAAATCCAACGGTCAGTGGCAGTGCAAATGCAACGGTCAGCGCGGCCCGCCAGCCCAGGGTAATGAACAGCACCGCGAGTATGACCACGAATCCCACCAGGATATTGACGACCAGGCCGCCGAGGCGCTCATTGGTATAGTCAGCCTGGTCAAACAGCTTTTCCAGGCGCAGATTGGACGGCAGTGCGGCGACAAAATTCGCTTCAACTGCATCAACCCGCTGGCTCCAGTCATTGATGCGCACGTTCGGCAACATGCGGGCCCCCACGACCACGGCACGTTCACCCGCTACCAGCGCAATCTGGCTTTCCGGCTGCTGGATGGCCCGTTCAATATCTGCCACATCCCATAAGCGCAATACCGTTCCATCCGGATTTTCCCGCAACACCGTTTGCCCCAGGGCATTGACCGAATCGACTTCGCCGGAGACTTCCACCAGCCACTCCCGATCACCGCCGCGCAGCTGACCGGCCGCTACTTTGGTATCCCGTGAGTGAATCAGCCGGGCAATGTCTGTTGCATTGAGGCGGGCGCTCGCCAGTTCTGCCGGGTCGATACGGACCTGTATTTCCTCGCCGGGTTCGCCATAACGTCGCACCAGTTCCATACCCGGTACGCTGCGCAGACGGCTGGCCAGTTCTTCGGCATAGCGGCCCAGGGTGGCCACATCGGCTTCACCCGGTCCCTGCCAGCGAAGTGCCAGCAAACGGGTGTAGGCATAGCCCCGGTCATCGTCCAGATGGCTGCTCAAGGCGCCTGCGGGCAACAGGGGTTGAGCGGCAGCCAGTTTGTCGCGGGCTTCTGACCACACCGGCTGGGTGTCGTTAATATCTTCCTTCAACTCTACCCGCAACACCGATAAACCGGCCTGCGAGGTGGAGGATATGATATCGACCTCGGGCATGACCCGCAGTGCATTCTCCAGGGGCTCCGACACCAGCGCCTCCACCCGCTCAGGACTTGCACCCGGAAAAGGTGTCAGCACGATGGCGACCCGGTTGAGTACATGTGGATCTTCAGTGGTGGGTAAGGCGAGCAGCGAGGCCAGCCCGGCCACGATCAGCATGGAGCTGAACAGTGCAATCAGACGTGGATTACGAATGGCATTACGGAGCATGGATAAAAGACTCATTTTCGGCCACTCGTACCAATTGGCCCGGGGCCAGTCGGTGCAGGCCATGGCTGACCAGCCATTCATCATTTGCCAGCGCGCCGCTGACGTAAACCCGGTCGTGCAGACTGTAATGCACGGTCACCGAACGTGTCTCCAGCAATGCTGTGGCATCGCTTTGAGGTACGGCTGCAAATACCACCCAGGTTCCACGCACGCCTTCGGTCACCGCTGCAGCCTGCAGCCAGATACCCTCCAGTTCAACCAGCTGTTCCAGTTGGGCATAGGCCAACTCACCTGGAGTCCATGGCGCATTGACAGCGATGCGTAAAGAGCGCGTGCGTGTGGCCTGATCCACTCTGGCGCCTCTTGCCAGAACCACGCCGTCTACCACCTCAAGGCCATTGCGAACCTGTACCGAATGGCCAGTCGTCAATTCCGGAAACAAGGCGGTCGGAATACCCACCCGTACCTCGCGGGTTCCGGATTCAAGCAGGGTAAATACCGGCATGCCCGCTTCGATCACCGTGCCCATGTCTGCACTACGGCGGCCGATTCGTGCGGCAAACGGTGCATGTAGCCGGGATTTGTCCAGTCGCAGCCTGTTGGCCTGCAGGGCTGCCTGGACTTCACGCATGGCTGCCTGCAAAACCTGTTCCCTGCTGAACAACGCATCGCGTTCGTGCTCGCTGGCCAGCCGCTCCTGGCGCAGTTGCTCGACACGGTGGAGATTGCGTTGTGCAAGTTCCAGTTCGGATTGCAAAGAATCCAACCTGGCCTTCAGCTCATCCCGCTGTGAATGCAGCAGCCCGCTGTCGAGTTCAGCCAACAGTTGACCGGCTGAAACACTGTCGCCCTCGTTCACATACAGCGTGTCAATGCGACCGGACAGTTCAAAGCCGAGCTCACTGGTCTGGTTTGCCTCGACCACACCGGCGAATTCACGCTCAATCGTATAGCCTGGTTGCAGAGCTACCGCAACCAGATCAACCTTGTGCAGGTAAGCGCTCTCGTCACTGGCAGCAAAACCGTCACGACCACAGCCCTGTAGCAGCCAGGCGGTAAATAAAAGCAGGCAAAATAGGGGAAATCGGGACATAGTGATTCCATTTATCAAACTATTGAGTCCAGTATATTAATAACTGGACTTGCAAGTCTATTTTTTGTTTGTGAAGATGGTGTGCAATGAAACCTGAAAAAGCCATCAGTCCCGGCCGGGGCCGCCCTCCCAGTCAAAAAAAGCGCGAGAAAATTCTCCAGGCTGCAACTCGTTTATTTACCGAAAAGGGCTTTACCAATACCAGTGTGGATGACATCGCCGCTGCTGCCAGTGTCTCGAAGCAAACTGTTTATGCTCACTTTGGCAGCAAGGAAAACCTGTTTGGACTGGCTGTTGCAGCCAAATGCAAGTCGTCCGGATTTGATGAAGAAGCCATCGACATGGATGCCCCGCCCGAGGCACTCCTGCCCGAGATTGCCCGTAGTTTTCTGAAGCTGATGATGAGCCGCGAAGCGTTGCGGGTTTACGCCGTTTGCACCGCCAGTGCCGATACCCATCCCGAACTGGGCACACTGTTTTTTAAGCACGGGCCACTACGCACTGTTGAAGTTCTGGCCAAGTATTTACAACGACAGAATCATTCGGGAAATTTGCAGGTGGCAGATCCTGATGCCGCAGCCTGGCAGTTTTTCAGCATGCTCAGGGCCGAGGCTCATATGCGCAAGCAGTTCAACCTGCAGGGTCACAGTGGAAACGAAATTGAAGCCTACATCGACAGTTGTGTGACCATGTTTTTACGCGCCTATAGCAGTCTCACCTGATGGCGGTGGCCAGGTACAGCTATACCCGATAAGCGCTGTCCGGGCGCACCTGTTGCGGGTTATTCGGTGGATACGTGGCCCATTTGTCGGCATAGTACTTCGCGCGCATATCCCCGTCCGATGCCTTGTTGAAGGTCAGGTAGATATTGCAACGTCGGCGCTCGCTGGTATTGGCCGGCGAGCCGTGCGGTACATAGCTGTCAAAAAAGACGACATCGCCGGGATCGGCCTCGATCAGCAGATATTCGTCTTCCGGCTGGTATGGCGGATCATCGTGTGTGAGCGGTTGCCATTCCTCAGTCATCAGTTCTCTTGCGTAATTGCCCGATTGCATAATGCTGAGGGCCGCATTGTCCCGCCGGTTTGGATCCACCACAATGGCCATGGAAATAAAGAAATCGGCATAGCGGTTCCAGCCGGCTGCCTGGTCCTGGTGCAATTTGTCCGGTCGGCAGCCGGGTAGTTTGTAGTTGACCTTTTCCTTGAACAGCAGTGGCGGTTCACCGAACAGGTCCGTCAGGCATTGCAGGGTTTTTTCACACAGCAGCATTTTTGTGATGTCGGGGTTCTGTTCAACCAACAGGTTTTCGGCGCGCACCAGTATGCTTTCACCCGTCAGCGGGCTGGTTTCATAATATTTGGCTTCACTGCCCTCTCCAGGCAATTTGCCTTGCAAGCCATCAAGCCAGGTGGTGACTTGCTGCATGGTGGCTGCATCAAAAAAGCCCGGCATGACGATAAACCCAAGGTCTTTGAATTGCTGTTGCTGTTTTTCACTGAGAATCGAGTTCATTGTATGGCTCCAGATGCGGAGTTGACCCAGACTGTGCCGAGTGGCCGGATAAGGCTACATGGAAGGACCGGTAAGACCATTGATATAAATCAAGTCTTTCGGGCCCGGAAATCCGGATCAGGTACAATCGATTTGGAAAAATTGGCTGAAATCGTTAAAAGGAGTTTGTTATGGGATTTGCATTGTCCAGCATGAAACTGACCAGCCCGGCGTTCCACTCAGGAGAGGCGATACCGGCCCGGCACACAGGAGAGGGTGAGGACGTGTCACCGGCTCTGGCCTGGCATGATGCGCCGCAAGGAACCCGCTCGTTCGCGGTTATTTGCCATGACCCGGATGCGCCGTTGGTGAGCGCCCAGGGTACCTATGGATTCGTGCACTGGGTGTTGTACAACATTCCTGCTTCGGTCACCAGTCTGGCAGAAGGAACCCGTGATCACACCAGTGGTACGACCGATTTTGACAAGCAAGGCTACGGCGGGCCGATGCCACCCAAGGGTCACGGCAAGCATCAGTATTATTTCTGGGTGCTGGCCCTGAACGAAGAGTTGGACCTGGAACCCGGACTAACCTTGTGGCAGTTGCTGAAACGCATTGAGCCCAACGTACTGGGAATGAACCGGCTGGTCGGCGTTTACCAGCGGAACCAATAGCTGCGGTTCGGTAGCAAATTCAGGGTGTTATCGGGGGTTTATTCTTCGCGCCTTTTCATCCGCGTCTCTTTGACGGTGGCTTCGCAGTCAGACTTTGGTATCACTTCAGGTCTGAGCTGTAAATTCCGGGCATGATCGGCACTTTGAACAACATCCTGCTGATTATCAACCCCAAAGCCGGAGGTGGTCGTACGAAGAACCTGTTGCCAGCCATCCAGCATTGGTTGGAACAACATGACATCCGGTTCGAGACGTATTGCAGCAGCGCGCCCGGCGCCATTCGTGAATGGCTGGGTAAGCAGGATTTGCACGGCTTCGATGCAGTAGTAGCTGCCGGTGGCGATGGCACGCTGTTTGAAACACTGAATGGTTTGATGTGCCATCCGCGACCATCCCGTCCGCCGCTGG
Organism: uncultured Wenzhouxiangellaceae bacterium; assembly: GCA_964602895.1. GTDB lineage: Bacteria > Pseudomonadota > Gammaproteobacteria > Xanthomonadales > SZUA-36 > JAWXBM01. The sequence continues at coordinate 1,670 of CAZRTG010000078.1, read as the reverse complement.
GTGTGTTGCCCACTGGCACAGGGAATGCTTTCAGCCGGGATCTGGGCCTGCAGGCAGGCGACTGGCAATCTGCTCTGGATTTGATTCTCAAATGTAGAATTCGTCAACTGGATCTGGGCCAGGTCGATTGTGTTGAGGGACGAATCCATTTCATGAACATTGCCGGTTTGGGCCTGGTGGTTGACGCCGGCCTGACTGCTCGAAAACTGACCTTTGCAGGCCGCGCCGCTTATACGCTGGCAGCTCTGTGGCAGACACTGAAACTGCAGAGTCATTCGCTGCGAATGGAGGTGGATGGCAGGCTGATAGAACAGGACAACCTGTTTGTTGAATTGTCCAATTCCCGCTATACCGGTGCCTCATTCTTGATGGCACCCGGCGCCGAACTGGATGACGGGCTGCTGGATCTTACCCTGTTGCGCAATTTGTCCAGGTTCAGGCTGTTACGGCTGTTTCCAACCATCTATTCCGGTACACACATCGCTTACCCGGAAGTGTTGGTGCTGCAGGGTCGTGAATTCAACATCATCGAGCCCGTTGCTTTTCCCATGATGATGGATGGGGAATTCATCGGTACGACACCGGCAAGAATTGGTTGCCTGCCGGGAGAACTCAAAGTCTTTACCTGACCGGGCATTGCCCGGTTTTTCAAAATCGACTGAGAAGCTATGTTCTTAGTAACTATTGGGGTAATTATTTGGCTTCAAATTTGAATTTCTGACCACCTACGGAAGCTTCGTACATCAAGCCGCCCGATACATTGGTGAAAATCGCTACACCCTTGTTGTAAGAAGCATCAGCTGACGCGCCGGCCGTGGCAGCCACGGCTGAAGCCTGTGCGCCCAGTTCAAAATTGCCCCGCTGAAAATCGCTCAGGGCAGTTGCGTCCCGGAAGAAAATAAACTCGGAATACACTTGTCCCCCCAGTTGCAGACCAATGCTGACCTGGCTGAGCGACGTGGTGCCGACAACCTGATCGCCTGCAATGACCAGGCCTTTACCATAAGCACCACCAATACCAATGCCGCCTTTGCCCACCTTGGGGAAGACGGCGTAACCGGCCGAGTTGTCAAACCAGTCTTTCATACCAGGATCTTTTTCAAGCAACCCGAGAATCGCGCCCTGAACTTCCAGTTCTGATTTGTTGGAGAGATCAGGTTCCCATGCCTGTGCGGTTGAAAAGCATGCCGTGAATATCAGGCTCAGCAATAACAGGTAGGTCTTGTGCATATTAAAGTCTCCTCGGGGTGGTTGTGAGCACTTGAGACCGGCATTCGCTGATTTCGTTCCGGTCTTGATACGCCACAATATCAGATGAGGCCGAGTAGACCACATAAAAATTCCAGCGGTAAACCAAACAGTCCGGATTATCAGGCACATACAGAGTGCATTCAGTCGGGGGAGTCGCCAAAGCACTCGCAAGATGATTCAGCGACCGGTAACATCGTTGTCCTGAAGGCCAGGCTCACTGGTCATGACAAACGCAACCCAATGGCCAGAAAAGTCATCATTACTTGCGCGGTAACCGGCTCCATCCACACGCCGACCATGAGCCCTCACTTGCCGCTGACTCCGGCGGAAATAGCCGATGCATCCATTGCCGCTGCGCACGCCGGTGCGGCCATCATCCACTTGCATGCACGCCAGCCGGATAGTGGTGCACCCAGTGC
>CAZRTG010000077.1:0-15547 GCA_964602895.1 uncultured Wenzhouxiangellaceae bacterium | reverse complement strand
AACCGTCACCACCATGGCATCGGCTGGAATACCAAACGGACTCAGGTCTGCCGGTTCGGATTGATACCACTCCAGTTTATGGCCCTTGTAAATGGTTACTACTTTTTTTGGATCCAGCTTCAAGCCCCACAAGCGCACATCCTGTAGCAGATACTGCCGCACACCTTCTGCCACACAGATTATCCGATCGATCCGCGGGTTCAGAAAGCGCACCCAGGACAAGGGCGACCACCAAGCTACATTGCCGGTTACACCAAGGTAGGCAACCAATTTGGGAGATTTACCCATGCGTTGCAGTTTTTTGGTGGCCATAACCATGTGCAGGGTTGTTCGGCTGTTGCCGCTATGGATAATGTCTATGTCATGGTCCAGCACCGTCTTGCGTATTGCCCGAAGCACTTCGCCATCCAGTTTTTTCTTCCAGCGTACATCGGCCACCGGAATTCCGCTATCACGAATACGCTGAATATGGGGCGACGCCAGCTTGCCGAATACCCGAACTTCATGCCCTTGTGCCTGCACGCCCATGATCATGGCAGATTCGCCACGATCACTTTTATCGGTGAGGTAGAGGATTTTCAACTTTCCGGGCTTTTGCATCATGGTTGATTCATTCAGAGCGATCCTCATGTTATCGCGATCTTTGATACAGGAGTATTGCCTGCTACATAATGGCACGCTTGCAGGAGTGTAATGGCCTTATGTCGACATGCCGGTGCCTGGAGAATGGAAATGTCTTCGCAATCAAAGCGATTTGCTCTGACTTTGTTTCTGATGTTCATGGTATCCAATGCCTGGCCGCAAAACCTGGAGCCGCGTCGCTGGACCCATTTGCCGGTCAATTCCAATTTCATCGGGCTGGGTGCAGGCAACAGCAAGGGTGATATTTACCTCGATCATGCTTTGCAAATTGAAGATGGCAGCATGGATTTGTATTTTCTGAATGCCGGCTACATTCACGTCTTTGCCCTGTTTGGCAAAACTGCGCGTCTGGATGTTAACCTGCCTTACGCCCGTGGCCGCTGGGAGGGCCAGCGTTTTGATTTGCCCGTATCAACACGTCGCACGGGCTTTTCTGATCCCTCGGTAAGGCTTTCATGGAATTTGCTGGGTTCACCCCCACTGCAAGGCAAGGAATTTGTCAGCTATCGGGCTGCCAATCCGGTTCGAACCATAGTAGGGATCGCTGTGGAGCTTACAGTGCCTTGGGGAGAGTATTCCCCCGACCTGCTGATCAACCTCGGCAACAACCGCTATATGTTGAGACCGCAAATTGGTGTGCTGCACTCTCATGACAGGTGGGAGTTTGAGACCACCGCCTCGGTATACATTTTTGGCCGGAACGACGATATGTTTGGGGGCGTAGTGCGGGATCAGGATCCGCTTTGGTTCTTGCAAGGGCATGTCAGTTACACCTTCACCCGGGGTATTTGGACGGATATCGGGGCAGGTTATGGTTATGGGGGAGAAAACACCATTGACGGAATCAGGAAGCATGACGACGGTCGGGTCAGTTTTTGGGCTGTCAGTCTGGGAACACCACTGGGACCGAAACAAAGTCTGAAACTGACCTTTGCACGAAGTCAGACCAATACGCGAACAGGCTCGGATCTGGATAGCCTGATTGCATCCTGGAGCAGGATGTTTTAAGCCTGACGGGTTGTCCGGCGGTTCAGGTATGGGCAGACGCGGAAATTAACTGATAAACTCACCAGCCTGATAACCGTATAAAAACCCGCAATCTGAGGAGCAAGTCAATGGCGTTCAAGGTAACGGTCTCGGTCCTTTCAGAAAGCCAGGAAGGGGATATCGGGGATGATTGGAAATTCGATTTGACCGTAAAGGTTTTCAATGAAGGATTGAAAGGCGAAGGTCATCTCAAGGTCAAGAAGCACAACCTGCCGGCAGGTTTTGTGCAGGATCCCCCCGGCCCATTGGAACCTCTGGTTTTGCCTGCAGGCGATGGGGAAAAAAGCATTTTGATCCGAATGATCCTGGTTGCCACCGAAGTGGATCTTTTCCAGAACGATTCCGGTACGGTTGAAAGTGATCTGACTTGCCCGGTTCCTACTGTGGAAGAACGTATTTCGGCACACCAGACTGAACTGTCGGTTGGCGTCCGTGAGTCACCGGGTTTTTTGAACCAGGTTTCCGTGTTTACCCTTAAACTGCGTATCGTTATCGAGCGGGTTTGATCCGGCGGTATGGCTGAGGCGGCCTGAAACTTATGCGAACTCCCAACCCAATTGCAAAACTGTTTGGTCAGTCACCTTTTCCGGCCATGCAAAATCACATGCGGGCGGTGCTGGAATGTGTCCGTGATGTGATTCCCCTGTTCGAAGCCCTTGAGGCGGATGATCAGGAACAAATGAAATTGGCTCATGATCGGATATTTGCCAGCGAATCCAAGGCCGATGCCATCAAGAATGATATGCGCCTTGCTTTGCCCAGAAGCCTGTTCATGCCTGTAGACAGGCGTGATTTACTGGAGTTGCTGGACCTGCAGGATTCCATCGCCGATACCGCACAGGACATTGCGGAAATGCTGCTGGAGCGCGACATGAGCCCTCCGGAAAACATGCAGCCAACGCTTGATTTACTGGTAAAAAAATGTGTCGAAACCTGCGAGCAGGCCGGCTTGATTCTTGAGGAATTTGATGAATTGCTTGCAACCGGATTCCGCGGTCGGGAGGCCAACCGTGTGGAAGTCATGTTGTCAGAATTGAGCCGTCTGGAAAACGAAGCGGACGAATACGAAGTTGCGCTCATCAGTGACCTTTTCGCTCATGAAGACCGGATGAAACCGGTGGACGTCATGATGTGGTATCGGTTGATTGAATTGATCGGTGACCTGGCAGATTTTGCCGAGAAATCCGGTAACCGTGTACGTTTGTTGATTGCTCGTTAGGCCATGATCCCCATTTCACACACAAGGCAGCCAATGTGGAGCTGATTGCCCAATACGGTACCGTTTTTGTGGTGTTGGCCATAATATTTGGCTTTTATATGGCATGGGGCATAGGTGCCAACGATGTAGCCAATGCCATGGGCACTTCGGTAGGATCGGGTGCCATTACGGTACGCCAGGCCATTGTTATCGCAGCGATTTTTGAGTTCTCCGGAGCCCTGATCGCAGGTGGCAACGTTACCAATACCATACGCAATGGCATCATTGATTCCAGTGTCATGGTCGGCCAGCCGGAAATTCTGGTGTTGGGTATGCTGGCCGCGCTGTTGGCTGCAGCCATCTGGTTGACGATCGCCAGTTGGCGCGGTTGGCCCGTATCCACTACCCACTCTATCGTGGGTGCTGTGATCGGTTTTGCTCTGGCAGCTGCCGGTACCGAAGCGGTTGCCTGGTCCAAAGTGATACAGATTGCCTCCAGTTGGGTGGTTTCACCTGTGCTGGGTGGGACCATATCCTTCATGCTGATGATGAGCATACGCCGGTTGATTCTGGATACCGATCAGCCGTTTCAAAGTGCCAAGCGCTGGGGGCCGATCTACGTTTTTCTGGTGGGCTTTTTCATATCACTGGTCACGCTGTTCAAGGGCCTCAAGCACCTTAACTTTGAAATGTCGGCGGGCATGAGTTTTGTTGCAGCCCTTTTGTTTGGGGGTTTGCTGGCATTGCTGGGTTGGAACATGATTCGAAAAGTTCAGGTGGACCCTGCTGCAGATCGTAATTTTCATTTTTTCAGTGTGGAAAAAGTGTTCACGCCGATGATGGTTTTTACGGCTTGTGCCATGGCTTTTGCGCATGGCTCCAATGATGTGGCCAATGGTATCGGACCCATGGCTGCAGTAGTAGGCATCGTGCGATCCGGTGGAGAAGTGGTGGCCGAATCAACCATACCGCTTTGGATATTGGTGTTGGGCGGGGCCGCCATTGTGATTGGCCTGGCTACCCTGGGCTATCGTGTGATTCAGACCATCGGTACCGGTATTACGGAATTGACTCCCAGCCGTGGATTCTGTGCCACCCTGGCGGCAGCGGCTACGGTTGTGTTGGCATCGCGCACGGGGCTGCCTGTTTCAACCACCCATATTGCGGTTGGGGCAGTGATCGGTGTCGGTCTGGCACGCGGTATTGGTGCCATTGATCTGCGCGTGATTGGTGGTATCGTCGTTTCCTGGGTTATCACACTACCTGCTGGCGGCTTGCTGGCAGCCTTGATTTATTTGCTGTTACACGAGATTTTTCTATGAGCCAAAATCCTTTTCCTGTGAATGCTGGCCCTTTATTTGAATCCATCGTTCTGACACTTATCTGTGACGACAAGCCGGGAGTTATTGAACGGCTGTCTCGTCTGGTAGAGCAGCATGAAGGCAATTGGACGGACAGCAGCATGTTGTCACTGGCGGGCAAGTTTGCCGGCATCCTCTTGGCACGTGTACCGACCGAACAGAGTGAAGCGCTGATTCAAGACTTGCTGGGACTGGAGGGTGAAGGTGTACAGATCATGGCCCATCGCAGCACCGACAGTTCTGTGGATGGAGAGGTAAGGGAGTTCATTCTGGAACTGTTGGGCCAGGACCGGCCAGGCATCATTCATGACATCACGTCCATATTGAGCCGTCACGGTGTGAACATCCTGGAACTGGAAAGCGGTTGTGAAAGTGCTTCCATGTCGGCTGAAATGCTGTTCAGGGCCAGGGCCAGACTCAGAGTGCCGGCAGGGGTAAGCCGGGAATTGTTGCGCTCCGAACTGGAACAATTGGCAAACGAGCTGATGGTTGACATCAGTTTGCAGGATTAGTGGATATTCTATATACCTATAGTTAATGATTCATATAACCAATTGTTTTATCAATTGGTTAATTTCATCTTGCTTTAATTCTATCGCGTTATAGAATCGCAGCCTATGCTACAGGGCCGCGCTTTTATGCCAAACCGTAAGACTTCTTCGCGTTACCAGGAACAAAGATTGCAAGCCACCAAGGCTGCAGCAGCGGTGTTTGCGGAGAAGGGTTTCCATGGTGCCAGCACCGCCGATATCGCCGCCCGTTTGGGCATCAAGCAAGGCAGCCTTTACTACTACTTCAAGTCCAAGGACGAAGCGCTGTTCGAAGTGTGCATGTTGGGGATGACTGACTATCTGCGGCGTATGGAATCCATCGCCGGCAGCCAACAGCCTTTTGAAGCCCGTCTGCTGGCCAGTATCAGTGCCCACCTGGGCAGCTACCGTGAAAAAAATGAGGCGCTGAAAGTTTACAACGATGAACGCCTGTATCTTTCCGCGGAGCAACGGGTGGGCCTCAAAGCTTTGGGCAGCCGCTACCGGCAATTGCTGCAGGGTATTTTTGATCAAGGCAAGGACGAAGGTGTGTTACGGCCCGACATGGACAGCCATTTTGCCGCACTGGCCGTAATCGGTCTGTGCAATTCCTGGGGAGATCACATTGTGCGTGATCCCGAACTCGATATTTTTGACATCGTACAGCAGTGTACCGAGTTGCTGCTGCATGGCCTGTCTGCCAGGTAATACCAATCAAATCATCAATCGGATTCCATTAATCGCATTATCAAGCAGGAGTAAAACACATGGGTGCATACAAAGAGCCGCACGGCGGCCAACTGAAAGATCTGTTCCTGACGGAAAGCCAGGCCGATACGGCCAGGGAAGCAGCGAAGGAGTACCCTTCCTGGGATTTGACCCAGCGCCAGGTTTGCGACCTGGATTTGTTGATGAACGGTGCTTTCTCGCCATTGGAAGGATTCCTAAGTCAGGCCGATTACGATTCAGTCTGCAAAGACATGCGACTGACCAGCGGTGTGCTGTGGCCCATACCCATCAATCTGGATGTGACAGAAGCCTTTGCTGAAGGATTGAGCGAAGGCAGTCGAATTGCCTTGCGGGACCCGGAGGGTGTACTGCTGGCAGTAATGGAAGTCGGCGATATCTGGACACCGGACAAACAGGCCGAAGCCCAACAGGTATTTGGTACCACCGATGAATTGCATCCGGGCGTGCGCTATTTGATGCGCTCCGCCAACCCGGTTTACCTGGGTGGACGTATTGAAGGCGTTGAGCCGCCAACTTATTATGATTTCAAACTCCTGCGCGATACCCCGTCCGAGCTGCGTGGCCGTTTCCGCAAAATGGGCTGGCGCCGGATTGTGGCTTTCCAGACCCGTAACCCCTTGCATCGTGCACACCAGGAACTGACCTTCCGCGCCGCTCGCGGCGCCGAGGCCAATCTGCTGATCCAGCCGGTAGTGGGCATGACCAAGCCGGGTGATATCGATCATTTCACCCGCGTACGTTGCTATGAGCACGTGTTGGAACAATACCCGGAACAGACCACACAACTCAGCTTGCTGAACCTGGCCATGCGCATGGCGGGGCCGCGTGAGGCGATCTGGCATGCCATTATCCGCAAGAATTACGGTTGCACCCATTTCATTGTGGGACGCGATCACGCCGGACCCGGCAAGGACAGCCAGGGGCAACCATTTTACGGCCCCTATGATGCTCAGGAACTGTTCAGGCAGCACGAAGCCGAACTGGACATCACCATGGTGGATTTCAAGAACATGGTTTATGTGGAAAACCGTGCGGAATACATGGCCGAAGACGATGTCAGCCCGGGTGATACCGTACTGAACCTGTCCGGCACCGAATTCCGCCGGCGCTTGCAGGAAGGCCTGGATATTCCGGAATGGTTTTCCTATCCAAAAGTGGTTGCCGAGCTGCGTAAAGCCCATCCACCCCGGTACGAACAGGGCTTCACCGTATTCTTTACCGGCCTTTCGGGTTCAGGCAAGTCCACCATTGCCAACGCGCTTCTGGTCAAGCTGCTGGAAAACGGCTCACGGCCCGTTACCCTGCTGGACGGCGATATAGTGCGCAAGCATCTGTCGAGTGAACTGAGTTTTTCCAAAGAGCATCGTGACCTGAACATACGTCGTATTGGCTTTGTTGCGAGTGAAATCACCAAAAATGGTGGTATTGCCATCTGTGCGCCGATTGCGCCTTATGAGGCGACCCGCGCCGAAGTCAGGCAAATGATCAGCCCATACGGTGGTTTTATGGAGACTTTCGTGTCCACACCCATCGAGGTCTGTGAACAGCGTGACCGCAAAGGGCTCTATGCCAAAGCCCGTGCAGGTTTGTTGAAAGGCTTTACCGGTATTGATGATCCCTACGAGGAGCCGCAGCACGCCGAGATCGTACTCAATACCACCGAACTGACCCCGGATCTGGCGGCACACCGCATCCTGATTACGCTGGAAAAGCTGGGTTACATCAGATAAGACCGTCTCGGGGGTGACAGCAATGGCCTGTCACCCCGGATAGCACGTACAATATTGACTCTATGGAAATCAGGGAAAAACTTTGGCTGTTGGGCCCCGGTCGCCGTTCCGAAAACACTGTTTTCGAGCAGCAATTCCTGTTCGATGCTCAAGAGCAGACCGCATTGCAGCAAAGCGGTAAACAACTGCCAAAGCTTTTACAACAAAAACTGGCCAAACTGGCGATAGTCGAAACGCAGTATCTTGATGCCTGTGACTGGAATACAGGCGAGGTGGCTGCATCTTTTGGCAGGATATTCTCATGCCTCAGTATCATGCTGCAGCGGGCGGCGGGTCACCAAGTCAGCGAATTTGGCTCAGTAGAGGATGGCCAGGGGCAGGGTGCCTGGGTCTGGTTTGAATACGAACACGACGCAGTCGCTGCTGCGGCAGCGGTGCTTTCATTCCATTGGCTGGCAGAATTGGAACCAGCACTGCGCCTGCCTGATCTGGATGGAGAAGCCGTAGAACTGCAGGATCTGTCCTGGCCTTCTTTTTGTGCCATGGCCGAATCGTGGATCCTGAGTACCGAGGCTGCGGCGATTCTGCAGGCAGCACAGGTTCGGGGTGTGCCCTGTGTCAAGCTTGAGCGACCGCCTTACAAGGGCGTTGAGGGTGCTTTCCGGATACGCCAGAACGGTTTGCTGAAATTGGGGCATTGTGCCCACCAGCTGATTGTGGATGGCAGTATCTGCGTTAATCGACACGTTGATCTGTTGCCTTTACTTCACAATCCCGGGGCCAGGCGTGCCCGGTTGGCTGCGTTGAATTTGCCTTTGCCGGTAGTGGACCCCGCGGCGGGTAACTGTGCGCTTACCAAACACGCATTACGTTCTGCTGAACGTATCGGATATCCTCTGGTTTTACATGTTACTGCGTCGAACGGCCAACGCTACTCATGGCCGGGCATCAACAATGCGGAAAATCTGCGCAGCACCCTGGATACAGCGCGCCGTTATGGTACACAGGTTGAATTGGAAGGAAGCGTATCCGGAGATAACTGGCAGATCCTGCTGGTTGGCACCGGGTTGATAGCCCTGCTGAAAGAAGGCCAGGTGCAGATCGACCGGTTGCATGCGGAAACCCGTTTACAGATTGAACAAATAGCCCGCGACCTCGCCAGTGGTGCACTGCTGCTTGAGGTACGCACATCCGACATCACACAACCTTTGTCAGCTGTAGCCGGAGCATTTCTGGATTTCGACCTGGCACCACGTTTGGATGAACTGCTGAAGAATTGCCCGGAATATTTGTCTGGTGCCGCCACTTCCCTGGTGGATTTCCTGTTTCCGCCCGGTAGCAAAGCGCGTATACCCATAGCGTCTGTCACGGGCACGAATGGCAAAACCACCACCAGTCGAATGATGGAAACCATCGCCAGAGATGCGGGACTGGTTACCGGGATGGTCAATTCCGACGGTATTATTTATTCAGGCAAACAAGACCGGGAAGAAGGCAAAGGGGGTTTCGGGCGGCAGTTTCGGCTGTTTGAACGGGAGGATGTACAGTTTGCCGTGCTGGAGGAATATTTTGGTTCTATCGTGCGCGCGGGTTTCGCCTATGATTTCAGTGATGTTGCTGTTTGCACCAATGTTACTGAGGACCACCTGGGTAGAATCGGCGTGCACAGCATGGCAGATATGGCGGCTACCAAGGCGCTGGTAGTCAGGCGCGCCCGCAAGGCAGCGGTTTTGAATGCGGATAACAGTTACAGCCTGGGCATGATGGGCACGGCCCAGGCTGAGAATATCGGCCTGATCTCATTGAAATACAGCGCAGCCGAGTTGCAGGCTTTGTTGGATCGACCCGGTAAGCTGTGTATCAGGGAGGTGCATAACGGCGAGCCCTGGCTGGTGGTTTACCAGGACAATGTGCGCACTCCATTGATGCGCGAAATTGACCTGCCAACGAGCTATGCCGGTAAAGCGGCTCACAACACGGCCAATGCCATGCAGGCTGCGCTGGCTGGAATATTTCTGGGCTTCAGTCTGGAGCAGATTCGCTCGACTCTGGCAAGCTTCAAGCCGGAATTCGAGACGGCGGCAGGTCGGCTCAACATAATGGAGGGCTTACCTTTTCAGTTCATCATGGACTATGCGCACAATCTTGATGGCTTCCGCGTTTTGACCGATTTTGTACAGCAGCTGGTTGTCGATGCAAGAAAAATTCTTTGTGTGGCATTTTCCGGTGATCGACAAAACCGCGAAATTCAGCAGGCCATCAGCATTCTGGCCGGTCATTTTGATCTTTATATCTGTCGGAGTTATCGAGGTCTGCGTGGACGCGATCCCGCCGAAATCCCACGCCTGATTGCATCCTGCCTGCAGCAGGCGGGAGTTCCCTCCACGGCTGTTCAGGTCGAGCTGGATCCTATGCTGGCCATTGATGCGGCCATCGCGGCAGCCGGACCGGGAGACTTGCTGGTGGTTCTGGCCGGCTCCACTGAGTTTCAGGAAGTCTGGAACAAGGTGACCGAACTCAAAGCCAAAACGACGGCCGGTATTCCTTCTACCCGGAAGGCTGTGTAAGTACCTCGGCCAGTGACTGCACAAAGTAATCCATATTGCCCTGGTTGAGCGATGCAATATTCACACGCGATGAGTCCACGGTATAAATCGAGTAGCGTTCCCTTAAAGCCCTGACCTGGTTTACTTCCAGACCCATAAAGGAAAACATTCCGGTCTGACGCTGCAGGAATGAAAAATCCCTGGCGATTCCGGCCGCAGACATTCTCTGCACCATTTCGTTACGTAAGCCGTTGATGCGATCGCGCATGCCTTTGACCTCGTCACGCCACATGGCCTCGAGTTCTGCACTGTGCAGGATAATGTCGATTACGGCGGGGCCGTGAGCCGGCGGCATGGAATAGCTTTTCCGGGTCAAAGAGTGGATGACCGTTTCAACCGCTTTGCTCTGTTCGGAGCCTTTGCTGACCACGGATAGGGCGCCAACACGATCGCGATAAACTGCAAAGTTTTTCGAACAGGAACTGGCAATGATTACTTCGGGACATTTTTGTGTGAACAGGCGAACGGCCCGATTGTCTTCCTCCAGGCTGCTTTCAAAGCCCTGATAGGCCATATCAATCAAAGGCAAAAAACCGCGATCGGCCGCCAGATCGGTTATCTGATCCCATTGCTCCGCAGTGGGGCTCACGCCACAGGGATTATGACAGCAGGCGTGAAACAGTACGGTATCTTCTGGCCCGCGTTTCGATAATGCTTCCATCATGTCGTTAAAACGCAAGCTGCTGTTGGTTTTGTCAAAATAGGGGTAGCTGCCGTTCTGCAAACCGGCCGCTGGAAAAATAGCCTGGTGATTGGCCCAGGTGGGGTCACTCACCCATACCGTAGAGCCTGGATTGGCGGCTTGCAGCAGATCAGCAGCAACCCGCAATGCGCCCGTGCCGCCAGGCGTTTGCACGGTGCATATGCGTTCAGCAAACTCAGCAGCCAATCCTGCGCCAAATATGATTCGAGTTATGGCACTGTTGAAACCGGTAACACCGGGCGGGCCCAGATAGGATTTGCTGGTTTGCCGCGCGATCATTTCTTTTTCGGCCTGAATCACCGAAGGAAGCATGGGCGTTTCGCCGTTCTCGTCTTTGTATACACCAATACCCAGGTCAATTTTGTCTGGGTTGTTATCCAGTTTGTAGGCGGCGAGTATTCCAAGTATCGGATCGGGAGGCAGGGCTTTGAGATGGTCCAGCATGATAATGTGATTTCCAATGTTGCAGAGAGCTTTGATTTTGAGCGACAGACACGAAAGCGCGATTGTACCTGTTTTCGCCATTGATTTTTGCTTCAGAGTCGGCAAATTCTTTTACTAAATCCAAATCCCATCCAGCTTGATTTGATATGCTTGCCCAGCATTGAAAATCAGGAATCACCACGTCATTGGAAGTCTTGTTGCAGCCGCATAAATCGCCCGGATTGGGTACGAAAAACCTGCTATTGCTGATACTGGTGCTCAGTTTGGGGCTCGGCTCCTGTGCCGGTACCGCCAAGGGCGTGCGCAAATCCAGTATGGATACCGGACAGCAGACAAACACGGCCACCCTGGCTGAAGTGCCCGGGGCGCTGATTGTCATTCGTTATCCCGCGGTTGTGCTCGAAGAAGCAGAAGAATCCTATTACCGGGCTTATGTGGATCAGTCCATCGGTGGCGATGTTTCCATTACACACCAGCTTCGCAAGGACACCCGTCACCTGGCCCGCTCGGTAATTGCAAAATCGAGCTATTACGCCATGTCTTTGTATGCTGAACTGCGTGATTTGCTGCCGGCCAACAAGGTGCTGTTGTCGCCCCATATGATTTATCGCGGTAAGTCCGGTGCATCAAGCCGGCCCTTGCTGGCTTCCGAAGAAGTGCCCAGCGCCATCGTCATTGATTTCAATATCTACACGTTCCCCGATGCCTCGCAATTGATGGATTCACCACCCATTACGGTGGGTGATGTGGTTACCCCCATGTTTGTGATCCATGGCGACAGTTGGTTGCGACCCGCTACTTTGGGCATGCTGTTGGCCAGCGAGGATTTGCTGGACAGTTCCTGGGAACTGTCTGCTTTGGAGGCCAGTCGCGAGGCAGAGTCCCTGTTGTCCGGTTACTCCGATCGTTTTATTCGGCCGCTGGATTTCATTTATTTCCTCGAATCCCGGGATGATCTTTCCTCCAGCATCCCCTTGAAAGGATTGGGAGGTACCGATTTTTCGGTCGCTGCGGTGGAGAAATATCCGCTGGAAAAAATTCAGATGAATGCCGAAATGGTAGCGGGTCTGGATGATAGCGGCCTGGTTGATCCTTTCGCCACGAGTTATGTGCATAACGCCGCACAACGGGTGCTGGCCGAATTGCACAGGCTGGATTTACGGCGTGCCACATTCATGGCCCGCTATCGTTCAATTGAGCAATTTGATCCTGAGTTGGCGATTGCCTTCATGGCCAGGACGGAAGGAGAAGAATTTCAAACCCGCCTGAATCTGGCGGAAGCGGTGATTGATGCGGAACTGAAGTTTCTCACAGCCCAGTCCGAACGGATGTATCGCGGAACGTATTATGGTGATTTTGGTAAATCGATCAGATCGCTGATAGCAGCAGAATTCGGGGTGCTGGAGAAACGCCGTCAGTTGGCCCGGTTACAAAACCTGACTACGGCGCTGACCGTCATGACACTGGCAGGCACCGGTTACGCTGCGGGCAGCATCAGCTCCGGTGTCGCCAGCGTCATCCCATGGGCCGGAGCTGCTGCCACACTGGGTTTTTCTTCCATCCTTGCTTTGAACAATAATCGTGAAGCCCGGCTGAAATCCTATGCCATAGGCGAGAGCTTCATGTCGCAAATGGCCCCGGACCTGCAGCGCTATATCACGGTGCAAAGCGAAATCGTCTTGTCTGAAAAGGACATTTTTGCCCGCAGTTACGGCGAGTTTGAAAGCCAGGTAGTGGCATTGTACGGTGAAACTGCCCGAAACCTGCCGGATACCCAACAGGGCCGCTGCGCTTTTGAACACCCGGATGCCAGTGAAACCGGTGTCTGGCGCGGCGCCTGTCGACGTGGCAAAGCACATGGCTGGGGTTATGGCGTTGCACAAGCTGCAAACGGCCAGACGCTTGAGTATTTTGGTAAGGCCAAATCCGGAATGGCGCACGGGCAAGGGGCCTTGATCCGTCCGGTGGCTGCCGGCAAGGCGCCGATACTTTACGAAGGCGAGTTCGACAAAGGTTTGGCCGATGGCATGATCCGAGTCAGCGAGGCTGGCAAAGCACCCAGAATCCGCCAGTTCAGCCAGGGAGTAGAAACCGGTCGAGCGGATAGCCGGCAGTGGCAAGCCATTTCCTATCCTTGATATTCCGGGTCGCTCATACAGTGGGCATTAATGCCCGGCCTGCTAGAATATGAACATCTTTGACCTGGATTTGTTTTGGCCGGGTTGATCAAGGGGCAAAAGGAGGCGCAGTGAGACTTGCGATCAAATGGCTACTGTGTGCAGCCCTGTGCAGCGTCGTTGTGCTTGGCAGTGGTTGTGCCAGTACAGCGCGAGGGCAAAAGCAATCGGTATACCAACCGCAGCAGAATTTGCATTTGAGCGATGGTGGTCGCTCCCAGGCCGATGCAAACGTGGTTATTCGTTATCCGGCCATTGTTGATCGCAATGCCGAAACTGAATTTTTCGACGCATTTGCGGCCCACCCCATAGGCGGCGATATCAAGCAAGCCGATGGCAACAGCGACAGGGTGGCTCAAGCCATCATCGCAAAGTCCAACTATTACGTCATGTCGCTGTACCGCGAGTTACAGGCCGTGCTGCCAGACAATTCGGTGCTGCTTTCACCGCACTATGTTTTCAGTGACGAGCAGGGCAAGTTGAGCAGTAAACCACTGCTGGCATCAGAAAATGTCCCCAGTGTATTGACCCTGGATTTCGCCGTTTACTCGTTTCCTGATACCAGCAAAATGATGGATGCGCCGCCATTGACTTTTGGCGACCTGGTGACCCCTTTGTTCGTACTGCACAGCAATCGATGGTTGAGTCCGCCAACCAATGGGCTGTTGCTCTCCAGTGAACCCTTGATAGCTACCGCCTGGCAGCAATCTGCCCGGCAGGCTGACGCACAGTTTGACAACCGCCTGGCCATGCAGCCAGTGGATTATCAACGTCCGCTGGATTTCATCCGCTTTCTGGCCGATGGCAGTCCGCCACCGCTTGATTTACCGCTCAAGGCAACCGGGCCATCACGTCAGTCGGTGATAGCGGTTGAGCGCTACCCGTTGGAAAAAATCCGCATGCAAAGTGATCTGGTAGCCAAGCTGGATAAAGATTCAGGTGTAGACCCTTTTGCCGAAGATTTTGTCAAAGGGGCTGCTGCGCGGGTGGTGATGGCACTCAATGCCATCGATCACGACCGGGCGACGTTTTTTACCCGCCAGACCGCCCTGACAGCCTTTGATCCCGAGCTGGCCAATGCCTTCCTGATGCGTTCGCCGGACGAAAGTGTGCAGGCACGGGTACAACTGGCAGAATCCCTGTTGGTTGCCGAGCGCAAATTCCTCGCCAGACAGTCAAAGGCCATTTATGACGGTACCTACGGAGGTACCTATGGTGATGAAATGCGTCAGATGATTGCCGCAGAATACCGCATGCTGGAAGAGCGGCGCGATATCGCCAGGGCACAAAACCTCACCACCGCATTGGCGATTGTGGCGATGGCGGGAGCAGTTTACGCCGGTGGCCAGGCGAGCGATTCCAGCAGCTGGGGCTCTTACAATAATTGGCAGTTCCTCACCAGCGCGTTGGCCCTGTCGTCAGTCTGGGCAGTCAATGTCGCCATGAACAAGAGCGCAGAATCCAAAACCGTTGGCGAAAACTTCCTGATGCAGATGGCTCCGGCACTGAACCAACAGAGCTCGGTTCAGGTCGAACTGTTGGAATCCAATGAAGAAATCACGGCCAGTAATTTTGCAGAGTTCAAAAGCCAGACCGCTGCGCTGTATCAGAAATACGCACGCTCGATGAGCGTTGATGTCCGGCCCCAGTGCCAATTCCTGCACCCTTCGGCCGCGTTGTCAGGCAGTTGGTACGGTTCGTGTAAAACCAGACTGGCAGAAGGCTTGGGCTACGGTCTGGTGCGCAGCGACGATGGTACCGAGATCGAATATCTGGGCAATGCCCATCAGGGACTGGCCCAAGGGCTGGGCGCAATGATAGTGCGCTCGCCCGCCGCAATCGGTGCCCTGTATTATGAGGGGCAGTTCGAGCACGGTCTGCCTCACGGCATCGTACGATTGGAACAGCCCGGACGTAAAACCGAAACCCGTAAATTCGATCATGGCAAAAATGTGGGTGCCGCCGATGAGCAACAATTATCACCCCTGAGTTTCCAGTAGTTGAGTTTTCAATAATTGAGTTATCAATAAGTGATCAAGAATTCAAAAATACGAAACCGGATTCACCACCTGCGGTTTTATGCAGGCAGCTTGCTGTGTGTCCTGTTTCTTTGTTGGTCTGCTCAGCTACAGGCTGTCTCTGAGTCACCCACCGATTCGCTGGATTCCATTGCTGAATTGCCACCGGGTGAACAGTACCGTCAACTCAGTCTCTTGTTGCTGTTGGCAGATGGCGCTGATGACGAATTGCTGGACTTTCTGGCTGATGAATCGGCCCCTGCGCTGGATTCGGTTGTGGATCAGGCCCAAAACGGAGCGGATACTGCTGCCGCATCCACCAGCCAGCAGGCAGGCCGGCA
>CAZRTG010000076.1:6906-15564 GCA_964602895.1 uncultured Wenzhouxiangellaceae bacterium | reverse complement strand
CTCCTTCGGCAATGGACGAAGCAATATCAGAAGCATACAGCGCAGCACCCGCATTCAAAACCACAATGTCGGCAGCAGCGCCCGGTTGGCCATCGAATACCGCCCGAATCAATGCAGCCGATTCCTCCGGGCCGTTTACCCGCACGCTATCCAGCGATTGTCGCTGGATGCCGATGCTTTCCGGCTTGAACAGATAGGTGTGTACCTGGCCTTCGCGCAGTTCCGCCACGTTGGTTGCTGCCGAGATGCTGAATTCATCCAGGCCATCTTCGGAGTGCACTACCAGCACGTGCTTGCTGCCCAACTCACGCAATACCTTGGCCAGCGGCTCTACCCAACGCGCCGCAAACACACCCAACAACTGGTGGGGCGCACCCGCCGGATTGGTTAGCGGCCCCAGCAAATTGAACAAGGTGCGCGTACCCAGTTCCTGGCGCGGCGCTGAGGCATAGCGGGTGGCTGCATGGTAGGATGGCGCAAACAGAAAGCCCAAACCGATGGCATCGATGCAATGCGCCACTCGTTCAGGGGAAATATCCAGATTGATGCCCAGGGCTTCCAACACATCGGCACTGCCTGACTTGGACGACATGGAACGATTGCCGTGTTTGGCCACCCGGCCACCGGCTGTAGCAACCACAAAAGCAGCAGCGGTAGACACATTGAAGGTACTGCTGCTGTCGCCGCCGGTACCACAGGTATCCACCAGATTATCCGGCTGCACACTGATACGTGTGGCCAGCGACCGCATCACGGTCGCTGCCGCAACGATTTCATCCACGGTTTCACCCTTGGTGCGCAGGCCAGCGAGAAGACCGCCAATCTGGATGGGCGTGGCACCACCGGTCATGATTTGCTGCATGACTGAAGTCATTTCTTCGTGGTTCAGATCGATGCGGTCAACAATATTGCTGATGGCCTGTTTGATTTCCATACGGAATGTCTCTGTTGAATTACGAAAGGCCCGGAATTTGAGCTGCTAACCCGCATCCGGCTGTACTTCCGGCGCTGCTGCCGCAAAGGCAGGCAACTGGCATAAATACTGATCGATGGCCACCAGCCTGGGATACGGCTCCAGGTCCACGCCAAAACGCCGCGCATTATACATCTGGGGCACCAGGCAGATATCGGCCAGACTGACTGCGTCACCAAACAGGTGTTTACGGTCGGCAGAATAGGGCCCGGCCCAGGTTTCCAGCGCACTGAAGCCATCGCTGACCCAGCGCACATACCAGGCGTTGACAGCCGCATCGTCCTGGCCCATTTCCGATTTCAAATACCTCAATACCCGCAAATTATTCAGCGGGTGAATATCGCAGGCGATGGCCTGAGCCATGGCATTCACGCGCGCCCGGGCCAGCGGTTCTGCCGGCCACAAAGACGGGCTCGGCTGCACGGATTCCAGGTATTCGATAATGGCCAGTGATTGCGCAATGATCTCACCCTTATGGGCCAGTGCCGGCACCAAACCCTGTGGATTGGTGGCGCGGTAATCTACCGTTTGGTGCTCACCACTTGCCAGGTTGGGCGTAATCTGTTGGTACTCAATCTGCTTGTAATTCAGCGCAATCCGCACCCGGTAAGCGGCAGAACTGCGCCAGTATGAGTAAAGTTTCATAAATACGGTTTCAAGCCCGGTCCGTTATGTTAAGGAAACTCTGAATAATTCATAGCATTTTTAATTCAGATGATCTCCACTCGCAGTTCAGCCACACCTTCCACACCACCACGCAACACATCACCTCGTTGAACTGCTGCCACACCCGCGGGTGTGCCGGTAAAAATCAGGTCGCCTGCCTGCAGCCGGAACAGCGTGGATAATTCGGCAATCATTTCCGGAATGCTCCAGATCAGCTGGGAAACATCACCTTGCTGGCGCAACTCGCCGTTAACTTCCAACCAGATACGACCGCTGTCAAGACGGCCGGTTTCACTCGCAGTAAAGAGCTCCGATACCGGCGCGGACTCGTCAAAAGCTTTGCCGGTCTCCCAGGGCCGGCCCGTTTTCTTGGCCTTGTTCTGCAAGTCCCGCCGGGTCATATCGAACCCGACTGCGAAGCCAAAAATATGCTCCCAGGCATCGTCCACCGCAATATTGCTACCACCGCGGTCCAGCGCAACGACTAGCTCGATCTCGTGGTGCAGATTTTGGGTGCGTGACGGATAGTGCATCGCCTGTCCACCGGTGACGATTGCATCGGCCGGCTTGGCGAAAAAGAACGGTGGCTCCTTGCGCGGGTCGGCCCCCATCTCCAGGGCATGATCTGTGTAGTTGTGCCCTACACAATAAATACGCCGCACAGGAAAACGTTGTTTGCTGCCGTGAATGGCCAGTGAGCTGGGTGGTTCAGGTTCAAATACAAATTCCATCGTCAGGTTTCCGGATCAATCCCAGTAACGGGTGCTGACAGATTTCAGGAAATTGCGCAGCAGGTCGTGGCCACAGCGCGTGAGTATGGATTCGGGATGGAACTGCACGCCCTGAATCGGGTATTTCACATGTTTGATGCCCATGATTTCGTGATCCTCCTGCATTTCCGTCCAGGCCATCACAGCCAACTCTTCCGGCATGGATTCCCGGTCAATAACCAGTGAATGATAGCGCGTTGCATCAAAGGGCTGTGGCAGGCCCTGGAACACACCCAGGCTGCGATGGAAGATCTGCGAGGTTTTGCCGTGCATGATGCGTTGTGCTCGAATGATCCTGCCGCCAAAGGCCTGGCCAATGCACTGGTGTCCCAGACAAACGCCCAGAATGGGGATGTGCTCGCCCAAACGCTGCACCAGTTCCACGCAAATTCCGGCCTCGTTAGGGGTACAGGGTCCTGGTGAAATCACAATTCCTTCAGGGCTCATGCGCGAAATATCATCCACCGAAATTTCATCATTACGGACGGTTTTGACTTCCGCACCCAACTCACCCAGGTATTGCACCAGGTTGTAAGTGAAGGAGTCATAATTATCGATCATGAGGATCATATGTGTCTTATCCGATTGTTAATGCTCAATCTCATTGTAGGAGGCCGCTCCCGGGCATCCTACCCTAGGCGGCACCGGTGCATCCCTGCACAATGGCAGCCATGCTGCCGACCGTTGTCTGAATCGCGAGCATGGCTTGTTCCTTATGTAGGAGGCAGCCATGCTGCCGACCCTTGTATGAATCGCGAGCACGGCTCGCTCCCACAGGCATGCTCAAGTTCATTGTAGGAGGCAGCCATGCTGCCGACCCTTGTATGAATCGCGAGCATGGCTCGCTCCCACAGCACGGCTCGCTCCCACAGCATGGCTCGCCCCCACAGCACGGCTCGCTCCCACAGGCATGCTCAATCTCATTGGAGGCAGCACTGGGGGACCAACGCTGCTGATTTTTGAGGCTCCTTCATTTGTCGCAATGGGCGAATTAACGGCTGCTAGACAAACACGGAATCAGGCAGCTCCATGATGGCTTTCCAGACACTTTTTTGTGCTTCGGCGACCAATTTGTCGGACTTCCTGACGTCGCCTTCAATGAGTGCCTGTAACAGTTCCTGATGGTTTACCACCCAATCACTCCGGGAAGAGCTCAACATCAAACCGTGGGTGTGTAAGCGTAGCAAGGGGAGTTGCAGGCGTATTCGCATGGCCTCCAGAACAGGATTGCCCGAGAGCGCTCCAATACAACCCCAAAAGCGCACATTATGTTGCATATAATCCTGTACCTTGTTGTGCTTCGACAGTTCATTTTCGAAAGTACGTGTTATTTGCAACGACTTTTTCAACTCCTTTTTTACCGCGGGCTCGTTGGCACGCAGTGCGACTTTCTTGCACGACATGCGAGTTATTTCATTGAGCACTTCGATGGTATCCAAAAATTCCTGCCGTGAAATCTTCTTGACCGAAGCTCCCCGGTTTTTTTCAATCGTAATGATCCCCTCGGATTCCAGGTTGCGGAATGCTTTCCGTATGTGCCCTCGGGAAACATTGAATTCCGTCATCAGGTCGATTTCTACCAAGCGCTGGCCTGGTACCAGCTTGCCGGTGGTAATAGCCTGGCGAATCGCGGCTTCGGTTTCATTGAGCGAACTGTGCTTATTATTTTCGTCATTCATAACACGTACCATTTGGACCCATTCAGCTAAAAATATTGAGATTATCTCAAATTTTTGAATATGTACCACAGATAATTAACACTTAGTAGGCATATTTGGAATGCAATGCCTGGATTCGTCAACTATCTTTCAAGTTTTGCTGGAGGCGGGAGCTATGACTGATCAGCATGGATCGCGAGCATGGCTCGCTCCTACAGTATGGCTTGTTCCCACGGCATGGCTTGCTCCTACAGCCCGGCGGTCGCGCTGTTGACGGCGGCGATCAGGGCTTTGCCCTTGCTCAGGGTTTCCTGCCATTCTGCTTCCGGGTCGGAATCGGCCACGATGCCGGCTCCGGCCTGTACATGCAGCATGCCGTTACGGATCACCGCAGTGCGGATGGCAATGGCCAGATCGGTATCGTCCTGCCAATTGATGTAGCCCACCGCGCCGGCGTACACATTGCGCCGTATGGGTTCCAGTTCATTGATGATTTCCATGGCGCGGATCTTCGGCGCACCGGACAAAGTGCCCGCCGGAAACGCAGAGCGTATGGCATCCACTGCGGTAAGGCCTTCGGCCAGTTCACCCTCGACTTGCGAGACGATGTGCATTACATGTGAATAACGCTCAATCACCATCTGCTCGGTGACTTTCACCGTGCCGGTTTTGGCCACCCGGCCTACATCATTTCTGCCCAGGTCGATCAACATCAGGTGCTCGGCCAGTTCTTTGGGATCGGCCAGCAATTCGGCTTCAAGGCGTTTGTCTTCTTCCGCTGTAGCGCCCCGTGGGCGGGTACCTGCAATGGGCCGTAACGTCACTTTGCGGTGCTGCACGCGCACCAGGACTTCCGGTGAAGAACCGACCACCTGGGTGTCGCCCAGATCGATAAAAAACATATAAGGTGATGGATTGAGTACCCGCAAGGCACGGTACACATCCAACGGCCGTGCGCTGAACGGCACGCTCATGCGCTGCGATAACACCACCTGGAAAATATCGCCGGAGAGTATGTATTCCTTGCTTTTGTCCACAGCAGCAATGAAATCAGCGCGCTCAAAGCCCAGCCGGAATTCTTCCGGGCTGGTCATTTTGGCTTCGGGCACAAGCCCATAACCGGCACCGGATTGGCGCAGCTTGTGTCCCAATTTATCGAGACGTTGTTGTGCATGCTGCCAGGCATCGTGACCGCGTGGATCGACATTGATTACCAGATACAAGCGGCCCGCCAGATTGTCGAATACCGCAACTTCATCCGATTCCAGCAACACCATGTCGGGTGTACCCAACTCATCCGGCTTGGATTCATCCGCCAGGCGCGATTCGAACCGGTGCACGATCTCGTAGCCAAAGTAACCCACCAGCCCGCCGGTAAACACGGGCAGCTCGGGCAAACGCGGTGACCTAAATTCTTTTTGAAGCTCCGAGATATAATCCAGCGGATCGTCGATTTCACGGCGATTGACCACCTCACCGTCTTCCCACCAGGTGAGATTCTTGCCGCTGAGGGCATAGCGATTGCGGCAAGGCAGGCCGATGATGGAGTATCGGCCCCAGGTTTCACCACCCTCAACCGACTCAAACAAATATGCACCGGGTGCATCGGCCAACTTGAGGTAGACCGACAAGGGCGTATCCAGATCAGCCAATACCGAGCGGTACACCGGAATACGGTTGTAACCTTCATTTTTTAATGTTTCAAACGATTCCCTGTCCACAAATAGTCCCTGGTAGCAGGTGGAGGTCTGCTGTCATTCTAACAAGCAGTGATGATGTGGACTATGCCCTTTTAATCGGCAACTTCAAAGCAAATTCCACTCCCGATTGATCGGGCAGGTTCGAGGCGCTGGCAAGACCGCCGTGTGCCTGTGCCACCAGGCGCACAATATAAAGCCCCAGACCCAGGTGGGATGCGGAGCCCTGATCTTCACGCAGGGACACCAATGAATTGAACAAACGACCCTGGAATTCTTTCGGTAAACGGGTGCCTGTGTTCTGCACCGACAGCACTATATGGTCAACATCCTGTTGCAACCGCAGGCTGACGCGGTCACTGGGCTGACTCAGTGAAATGGCGTTGTCGACCAACTTGTCCAGCGCCTGGGCCAGCAATTCGGGAGAGCAACGGTAGCGTACCGGCCCGTTGGGCAGCTTGATGTCAATCCGCCTTTCCGGATGTACGCTGCGATAGCCTTCGGCACAGCCTTTTAGCCATTCCGCCAGGTCAATGGATTCCCACTCAGCCACGCTGATAGAAGCTTCAAGGCGACTGGCTTCGGACATGGCGCGCACGATGGCAGCTTGCCGTTCCACCCCTTCCTGGGCGCGTTGCAGAAAACGTCGTGAGTCCTGGTCCAGGACCTGGCTGGACAGGTTTTCCAGCGAAGAACGGGTAATCGCCAGAGGGGTTTTCAATTCGTGTGACAACTTGCCGGCCAGCGTTTGCAAATATTGGTTGTAATCGGCCACGGCCCGTAACAGTTGTTCATTATTCCGTGCCAGTTCGCCCAACTCATCGTGGTCCCGGGTCAAAGGCAATCGCGTTGTGACACTGCCTGCGTCCATGGCCACGTTTACGGCCGCTGCCAGACGCCGTACGCGTTGTGACAAACGCGTGGCAAAATACCAAAGGCCAGCCGCCAGCCCGATTGTGATCACCAGGGTGGTGAGCAACAAGCGCGCAAGTGCCCGATTGGTTAACAGCAGCAAGCCGTCGGAGCTGGACTGCAAAGCGATGGCACCCAGTACACGCCCCTCACTGGTGACCGGTACCGCCACGGTGTTGCTCAGCACGGCGGTTTCCGGGTCCTGACTCCACAAGGACGCTTCCTCTCCCGACAAGGCCAGGCTCACCGGAGGTTCGCGCATGCGCAGCGGTGATTCTTCCGGCAAGCTGCGCTGTTCGGTACGACCTCCCGCCACCCAGCGATAAGGCAAACGCTGCAACCAGGTCGATTCGCCGCTGGCAGCTGTGCCGATTTCACCGGAATCTGCCAATACCCAACCTTGCCTGTCCAGCAACCAGGCTTGAGTGGCTTCCGGTGTGGTACTGGCCAGGCTGCGTGATACCTCGGTCCAGGCCGGAATCAGCGGTAACCAGGCGGAGCGGGCTGACCCTCCCGAGTCCGAAACCGAACCCGACCGCAACCAGCCGGTATTTCCATCGGTATCGGGGTATTGAATCGCAAACTGGAAATCGGCCAACCGTGACTGCCCCGGCAAGGCCAGTTCCAGCCGGTAACCGTTTGCGGTTTCCAGCCAGAAGCCTTCGGCCTGCCCTTCGGCTTGTCCCTGCACGTCCTGGCCGCGCAGTTGAATGGGACCGGGTGACTCGGGCCGGATTTCAAAACGTTGTAAACCACGGGGTGATCGCAACAGGATTTCAATTCCATGTTTACCCAGATCACCCGGGTCGTTCAGCAGCTTGGTGGAACCCACTTCAAACAGCAGGTACAGGGATGAACCTGAAGTACCGGCCAAAAGCCGTAAGGTCAGCAGGCCATCGGCGCTGATCATTTCCAGGCCATTCTCAGCCTGTGGCCAGTCATCGGTATAGCCATCCAGTTCGGGTTTGCGGGGTAACTGCCTTAACAGGGCATAGTGTTGCGGCAGGTAGCGCAACTGGCTGAGCTGGTCGAAAGGCAGTGTTGCGGCCAGTGTACGTGCGGTTGCAAGCAGGGAGGTTTCCTGTGCGTCACGCAGAAATTGCTCCAACTCCTGCAACAGCTTCCAGCCGGACCAGGGCAATAGCAAGGTCAATAAGGACAGGGCCAACAGGCGATTGCGTAAGCTCATTCGCCCGCTTGGCCAGGTACTTGGCCGGAGGTTGGGTTGACAGCGGGCTGACCGTCGGCTGTGCCGTGTTGCGGTTTCCAGCGATAACCGGCGCCATAGACGGTTTCCAGCTGATCGAAATCTGCATCCAGGGCGATGAATTTACGCCGTATGCGCTTGACGTGGCTGGTTATGGTCTGGTCATCGACCAGCACATTGGCATCGTCCATCAACTGCTGGCGCGTGCGCACATGACCCGGGTGACGGATCAGCGAGTGAATGATCCAGAATTCGGTAACTGTAAGATCCACCGGCTGTCCTTGCCAACTCACTTCCATGCGCTCCAGCGAAAAGCGCAGATCGCCCCGCTCCAGTGTTTTGGCTTCAGAAGCTTTGCCCGACAGCGCTTCAACCCGCCGGAACAGGGCCACCACGCGCGCGATCAGGTGTTGCAGACTGATGTCTTTGGTGAGGTAGTCATCGGCCCCCAAACGCAGGCCGGAGATCACATCCAGATCGGTATCACGTGCGGTGAGAAAAATAATCGGCAGGCTCTTGGACAGGCCACGCAATTCCCGGCACAGCTCAAAGCCGCCTTCCGGCTCGTTACCCAGCCCCACATCAATGATTACCAGTTCCGGCAAGCGGCGTGAAAACGCTGCAAAAGCCGAACTTCGGTCGCTGAAGCCGCTGACGTGATAGCCGTAGCGTCGCAGTGCTTCTTCATAGTTTTGCCGGATGGCGGCTTCATCTTCGACGATTGCGATATGCCGTTGCATGGATTTGTTCCTTGATTGTCGAATGATCCAGAATT
>CAZRTG010000076.1:4614-6806 GCA_964602895.1 uncultured Wenzhouxiangellaceae bacterium | reverse complement strand
ATTGCGATATGCCGTTGCATGGATTTGTTCCTTGATTGTCGAATGATCCAGAATTTCAGGAGCCTGTGTGCATCATAAGACCCTGCGCCCTGCTTTTATATCCGCAAGCCCGCCAATAGCTGGCCTTGCCACCACTCTGCCCGAATTCAACCCCCGAATTGGCCGCTGGCGACACCGTATGGACAGCGCCAGTGGTTTCAATAGCTCCATGAAAATTCGTCACCTTATCAGCAGCCTGTAAAGCACGGAGTCAGCGCCATCATGTCCAAGCAACCAGTCAACGCATCACCTCACCCGTCAACTCTTGCTCGCGACTCCATTCGCCAGGGCCTGGAACGGGACATCTGGCGCCGCTATCCCGAATTCGCCCACGCTCTGACGCAGCGGAAAAAAGCCCAGCGTAACGGCTTTGCTGCACCCGTGGTCTATCGCTGGCAAAACCGCAGCATCATTGTACTTTGTCTGGTACTGACCAGTTTATTCCTGATTCGCACCGGCACGGCTCAGGCACAAAATGTACGTGAGGAAAAATGGGGCCTGCAATTTCTGGGCGATGGTCAACAGCACCATATCGTGGCCCTGGACACACTGATCGAGGCGGAAATCAACGGCCTGGTGGCGCGGGTAGATGTCACACAGCAGTTTCGCAATACCGGTCACGGTTGGGCTGAAGCCATCTATCGTTTTCCCCTGCCACCCGGAGCGGCGGTTGACCGGCTACAGGTGCAGGTCGGCGACCGGTTGATCGAAGGCGAGATCAAGGAAAAGGCCGAGGCCCGCCGGCAATACCAAAAGGCCCGGGCCGATGGCATGATCGCCGCGTTGCTGGATCAGCAAAAACCGAATCAGTTTGAAACCCGGCTGGCCAATATCGGCCCGGATGAAGCCATCAGCGTGAGCATCAGCTTTTTGCAGCGGGTGGATTTCAGCCAGGGCGAGTACAGCCTGCAAATTCCTCTGACCTTCACGCCACGATGGGATGCTTCAGTTGCCACAGTGCAGCCCCAGGCCACCACAGCGGAACACTTTGTTGTCAATCCTCCATTGCATGACCACAAACTGGAATTGCGGCTGAAGCTGTTGAGCGCACTGGAGCTGAGCCATATCAGCAGCCGTTTTCATGACATGGACATACACCCCACGCTGGGTGGCTACGAACTGGCCCTGGTGAACCCCGACACCCGTACCGACCGCATGTTCGAACTCAACTGGGCCCCGGAGCTGGGCACGGCACCCCAGGCAGCTTTATCTACCTGGGATGGCGGTGATGCGGTCTACGCCCTGTTGATGCTGGCACCGCCACTGCTTGAGGCCACCGTGCCGCAGGAGCGCGAGGTGGTATTCATTATTGATACCTCCGGTTCCATGCGGG
Source organism: uncultured Wenzhouxiangellaceae bacterium (assembly GCA_964602895.1). Lineage (GTDB taxonomy): Bacteria > Pseudomonadota > Gammaproteobacteria > Xanthomonadales > SZUA-36 > JAWXBM01. The sequence goes on along the minus strand of CAZRTG010000076.1, from coordinate 5,434 downwards.
GCCAGGCGTTGCGGCAGGCCAAAGCCGCGCTGTATCAGGGCTTGTCCTGGCTTAAAGTCGACGATCGTTTCAACCTGGTGGAATTCAACTCGGACAGCTACACCCTGTTTCCTGGCTCTGTGCCATCCGATGGCAATTACCTCGAAGAAGCGCTGAATTTTATCGATGACCTGAAAGCCGATGGCGGCACCAATATGGCCCCTGCGCTACAGGACGCCATGCAACTGCCCATCCAGCCCGGTCTGTTGCGGCAGATTGTGTTTGTCACCGACGGTGCGGTGGGTAACGAAGCGGATCTGCTGCAACAAATTGCACAACAACTGGGCGACAGTCGGTTGTTTACGGTGTCCATAGGCTCTGCGCCCGACACCGGCTTTATGCGCAAGGCCGCGGAAATCGGCCGTGGCCGCCACACGCATATAGGCCAGTTGGATGATGTGGAGCAGCGCATGAATGAACTGTGGCAGCATATCGAACGCCCCGCCCTACAAAACATCGATGTGGACTGGGGCATGGCAGCCGATTACTACCCGGAAATCATTCCCGACCTGTATGCCGGTGAACCGCTGTGGCTGGTTGCCCGCCTGCCCTCGCAGCCCCGTCATATCGTGCTGCGGGGCAATCTGAACGGTAGCGAATGGCAGCAGGAAACCGGTCCGCACCCCGGCGCCGGCAGCGAAAGCCTGGCCAGCTTATGGGCCCGTGGCCGCGTGGAGGCACTGCAGGACAGTCGTTTATTTATGAATATGAATGGCGAAGAACTGCGTCAATCCATTGTTGATGTGGCACTGCAATTTGGTTTGCTCACGCCCTATACCAG
>CAZRTG010000076.1:0-4514 GCA_964602895.1 uncultured Wenzhouxiangellaceae bacterium | reverse complement strand
GTCAATCCATTGTTGATGTGGCACTGCAATTTGGTTTGCTCACGCCCTATACCAGTCTGGTGGCGGTAGACCGCACGCCCGTGCGACCTGCATCGGCCGGCCTGTCGCAGGACCCCATTGCCAATCTGTTGCCTGCTGGCAACACCATGCAGATCAACGGCTTTTCCGCCACCGCAACAGGATGGCAGATTCAGCTGCTGGGTGCCGTATTGTTGTTGATGCTGTCGCTTGCCATGATGCTGTACACCCCTTCCTCTCGCCGGCAACGCCATGTGCAAAGTCCACCAAAATACGCTGAACAATGCGCATAAAGTCTGCCCTGTTGGCGGTCCCGAAAATACGCCTGAAGGTATTATCGGGCACCGCCGTCCTTTTTTGCACATTCATGGCAGTACAGGCCGCCTGGATTCCACTTAAAGCGGAACTGGCTCAGCTGTTGTTGCAACACAGCTGGACCATGCAGAAGCAAGGTAAAACCATAAAACCCTGGCCTTGGGCCGATACCCATGCGCTGGCAGAATTGCGGGTTCCCAGACTTGAGGTACAACAGATTGTGCTCGAAGGCAGTTCCGGCCGTAACCTGGCTTTTGGGCCCACCCTGGCAGGAAGCAGCCTGCAATTACAGGACTGGATTATCAACGGCCACCGCGATACCCACTTTCGTTTTCTGCAGGATTTACAGCGGGGCGATCAACTCTGGCTGGAAACGGCCAAGGGCATCACCACCTTCAAAGTAGCTACGCTGGAGATCATCGACAGTCGGGAATACGACCTGGTGTTGGAGCCCGGCTTGAGCCGGCTCAGCCTGGTGACCTGTTACCCTTTTGATGCGGTGACGGCAGGTGGCCCTTTACGCTACGTGATAACCGCCCTGCCCTCAATAGAAACTAAGCCGTCAAAGCCTTCATCCGGCTGATGGTGTCGCGATAGTCTGCCGAGCCGAATATGGCGGATCCGGACACAAAGGTATCTGCGCCGGCGGCGGCGATTTCGGCGATGTTATCCACTTTCACCCCACCATCGATTTCCAGTCGGATATCCCGACCGGATTGGTCGATCATGGTGCGGACCTTGCGCAATTTGTCCAGCACATAGGGAATGAAGGACTGCCCGCCAAAACCCGGATTCACCGACATCAGCAACACCAGGTCCAACTGGTCCAGCACCCATTCGAGCTGTTCAACCGGCGTGGAGGGGTTGAGCACCAAACCGGCCTTACAGCCCTGCTCGTGGATCAGCTGGATGGTGCGGTCCACATGGCGACTGGCTTCGGGGTGGAAGCTGATCAGGGTGGCTCCGGCGGCGGCGAACTGCGGAATGATTTCGTCTACCGGTTCGACCATCAGGTGCACGTCGATGGGCGCGGTGATGCCGTAATCGCGCAGCGCCTTGCAAACCATCGGCCCTATGGTGAGGTTGGGCACGTAGTGATTGTCCATCACATCGAAATGCACCCAGTCGGCACCCGCCTCCAGCACGGCAGTGACGTCTTTACCCAGGCGGGCAAAGTCGGCCGACAATATGGAGGGGGCGATTACGGTTGATTGTTTCATTTGCTATTCCAAGTATTTTGGCCAGGTATTTTGGCCAGATTTTTTGGCCATGTTCTTTTTGGCCGGATTAATTGAGCGGGAAGTTTACCCGATCAACTTACTTGATACCTTTGGCCTGCTTGATCTGCTCATAGGCCGTATTGATATCGCGTACGCGTGTTTTGGCCATTTCCATCATTTCTTCCGGCAAACCCCGTGATACCAGTTTGTCCGGGTGGTACTGACTGACCAGTTTGCGATATGCCTTTTTCACTTCCGCATCACTGGCATTGCTGGTCAGGCCCAAATGAGCGTATGCCTGTGGCAAGGTACCGCGCTGCACGCCTGCGGTTCTGCCACCCGCGCGCTGGTCGCCACTGGAATAACTGCCGCCAAACTGCCGTGCCTGCAACATCGCGGTTAGCATGCTGGCCGGGATATGCAACTCACGGGCGATCTGTTCCAGCACTGTTTGCTCCGGCGGGGTGAGTCCATCACTGGAAAACGCTGCCTCCACCATGATCTGCATGAACATCTGTCGCAAGTCACGACGTGCCAGCGATAAGCGCGCAAAATCAGCCAGGGCTGAATTCAGCTGGAAGCCGGGTTCCTTACCCTGATTGAAAAAACGGATGGCTTTCTGCCTGTCTTCACCGCTGATCCGCATGCGCTGCATGAGGTTTTCGACCATGCGGATTTCGGAGGGTGAAACATGGCCATCGGCCTTGCTCAAATAACCCAGGGAACAGAATAAAGCCTTGAAAAAAGCGGCCTGGGTACCCTGCACTCCCACGATGCTCTGAAAAAACCGGTCGATAAAATGCCCGAATAACGCGCCGATGACCGCACCCATGACGCCACCGCGTAACAGGCCCAATACACCGCCGATGAGCTTACCCCAGAAAAAACGTGGCAGATTCAGATTTGCTGACAATTGACAGGCCCAAAGACTACAGAAGTTATGGATTATCCCTGATCGCCTGCCGCGGGTCGAAGGGTATAATGCCTACTGCATAAAAAAACATCCCAACAACAACGGCCAGCCAACACGGCATGCACAGAGGAGCACGGCATTGACAACAATCCTTAGCGGTTATCACGCCAGCATGATCAACAGTTTGCCCCTGATTCACCAGGGTAAAGTGCGTGACATTTTCGCCATTGATGACGACCTGATGCTGATTGTTGCTTCAGACCGTTTGTCAGCTTTCGATGTGGTTTTACCCGACCTCATTCCCGGCAAAGGCGAAATACTGACCAAACTGTCTAATTTCTGGTTTGGCCGCACCGAATACATCATCGAAAACCACCTGGCCGATGTCCGGATTGCCGACGTGGTAAAAAGCCCGGCAGAACGCTATGCCTTGCGCGACCGTGCGGTGGTGGTGAAACGCCTCAAACCCTTACCGGTTGAAGCTGTGGCGCGGGGTTTTCTGATCGGCTCGGGCTGGAAAGACTATCAGGAGACCGGCAGTGTTTGCGGCATGAAATTGCCGGAAAACCTGCTGCTGGCTGATAAATTGCCCAGGGTTTTGTTCACACCCTCGAGCAAAGCGCCTGCTGGCGAACATGATAAAAACATCACTTATGAGGAAATGGAAAACCTGATTGGCAAGGAAATGGCCATCAGTGTCAAGGATGCCACCATCGACCTGTTCCGCTTTGGTGTGGGCCACGGCCTGCAGCGCGGCATCATCATTGCCGACACCAAGTTTGAATTCGGGCTGGACAAGCAAGGCAAGCTGTACGTAATGGACGAAATGCTGACGCCGGATTCCTCACGTTTCTGGCCGGTAGAGAAATACAATCCCGGCACCAGTCCACCCAGCTATGACAAGCAGTTTATTCGTGATTACCTGGAATCGGTTGGCTGGAACAAAAAGCCGCCGGCACCGCATTTGCCCGATGAGGTGATAGCCGCCACCATTGTGAATTACGAAAAGGCCTATCGAAAACTCAGCCAGGGCCCGACCGAAGGAGGTACCGATGGCTTCCATCTACCACCTGCTCGATGAGTACGGCGACAGCCACCGCAACCCGAACAACAAGTTGATTCACTGGATTTGTGTCCCGGTCATAGTCTGGACCGTGATTGCATTGTTGTGGCTTATCCCGTTCCCGTCTGCGCTGCAAGCTGACGTGGTGCCGGTGAATTGGGCTACGGTTGCACTGGGGCTGGCGATGATTTACTACGTCTACCTGTCACCACGGCTGTCGGTGGGCATCGTGCTGTTTCTGGTGCTGTTGCTGTGGATCACCGCCAAAGTGGAACAGGCTGCGCCCTGGCCACTGTGGCTGATCGCTGTGGTTTTATTTGTACTGGCCTGGATCGGCCAGTTCATTGGCCATGTGATAGAAGGTAAACGGCCATCCTTCTTCAAGGATGTGCAATTCCTGCTGATCGGCCCGGCATGGCTGATGTCGTGGCTGTACAAGCGCCTGGGGATTGCCTATTAAGCTAACTGTAGGAGGCAGCCATGCTGCCGACCTTGGCCAGGTTTTATGTAGGAGGCAGCCATGCTGCCGACCAGGTTGAATCGCGAGCATGGCTCGCTCCCACAACATGGCTCGCTCCCACAACATGGCTCGCTCCCACAACATGGCTCGCTCCTACAGGGTCTTATTCCTCAATGGATTCGATGTATCCGCTCTTGTCCAGCAACTGCTCAATTTCATCAGTATCAGCTGGAACCATGCTGAATAACCAGCCGTCGCCATAAGGATCTGAATTCACCAGGCTGGGATCGTCTTCCAGTGCCGGATTGAACTCGATAATCTCACCGCTGATGGGCGCGTAAATATCCGATGCCGCTTTGACCGACTCAACCACCGCACAGGCATCGCCTTGCGAATAGCTCAACCCGGGTTCCGGCAATTCAACATAAACGATATCCCCTAATGCGGCCTGGGCATGGTCGCTGATACCGACCACCACACTGCCATCATCTTCCAGTCGCACCCACTCATGGGACTCGCGATAAC
>CAZRTG010000075.1:8880-15706 GCA_964602895.1 uncultured Wenzhouxiangellaceae bacterium | reverse complement strand
GGGTTGGGCAAGCGTGCAAAGTCGCTACAGGAAATAAACTGGCGCAGCGCTTTGTGGATTGGCCTGGCTCAGGCGTTGGCACTGGTTCCCGGTGTGTCGCGCTCCGGCATCACCATTACTGCGGGCCGCTTTCTTGGCTTCAACGCGGATGCCGCTGCACGTTTTTCCTTTCTGCTGGCCATACCCATCATCGCGGCGGCAGGTTCCTACGGGGCAATGAAAGTTGCTTTGGGTGAAGCGCCGATCAACTGGCAACAATTTTTACTGGCCATGGGCTTTGCCGCCCTGGCCGGTTGGGTTTGCATTGCAGCCTTTCTGGCATTATTGCAAAGAGTCGGATTGATGCCATTCATCATCTATCGCCTGGGTCTGGGCGTGCTGTTGCTTTGGTTGCTGTTCTGAATCTCTGAAAAAACCAAGGATGGTTTTGATTTTTCTGTTAACGGCTCTTGATTCATTGCACCTTATTGGTGCAACATAATATTGAGTTCGCACCATTGAGGTGCTTTTGCGCACTGTGTTAGTGCACTGATGAATGATGGTTTGTAAATAACCCATTTAAATGCGTTTAAAAGCGCTTAAATTCTCTAATAATGCAGTTAAAAGCACGCCAAATCACAATATGAACGCATGAAGTTGTTGGCACGCTACCTGCATATACTAGGCTGACCCATTTTGGCACACCCTGAGGATAGGAAGGAAATGAGCGCAGATAAAATTTTAAAAGCCCTGAAAGATGAAGATTACAAATTTGTTGATCTGAGGTTTTGCGATACCCGTGGCAAAGAACAGCACTTCAGCTTGCCTGTAAGTGCAGTCGATGAAGATATGTTTGAAGAAGGCAAGATGTTTGACGGCTCTTCCATATCGGGCTGGAAAGGAATCAATGAATCCGACATGGTCATGATGCCGGATACCGAAACGGCAGTGGAAGACCCATTTTCCGAACACAAGACCATGATTATCCGTTGTGATGTACTTGAGCCGAATACCATGGAGGGATATAGCCGTTGCCCTCGCTCCCTGGCCAAGCGCGCCGAAGCATACCTCATAGCCAGCGGCGTGGCCGACACCGCTTATTTCGGCCCGGAACCCGAATTTTTCGTTTTTGATGACGTTCGTTATGACGTCGGCATTCGTGGCTGTTCCTACCGTATTGATTCAGAGGAAGGCGCCTGGAACTCGCAGACAGAATATGAAGGCGGCAATACCGGCCACCGTCCGGGCGTCAAAGGCGGTTATTTTCCGGTTCCCCCGGTAGATTCCCTGCACGATCTGCGCTCTACCATGTGCAATGTGCTGGAAAAGATGGGCCAGGTCGTAGAGGTGCATCACCATGAAGTGGGCACTGCAGGCCAATGTGAAATCGGTACGCGTTTCTCCACGCTGACGCGTAAAGCGGATGAAGTGCTTGACCTTAAATACGTTGTGCAGAATGTGGCCCATGCCGCGGGCCGCACGGCGACGTTCATGCCCAAGCCCATCGTTGGTGATAATGGCTCGGGTATGCACGTGCATCAGTCACTGGCTAAAGGCGGCAGCAACCTGTTCAGCGGTGACGGTTATGGCGGCTTGTCTGAAATGGCACTGCACTACATCGGTGGCATCTTCAAGCACGCACGTGCCATCAATGCCTTCTCCAATTCGACCACCAACAGCTACAAACGTCTGGTACCCGGTTTTGAGGCTCCGGTCATGCTGGCCTATTCGGCCCGCAATCGCTCGGCTTCCATTCGTATTCCGTTCATCAGCAATCCCAAAGGCCGTCGTATCGAAGTACGCTTTGGTGACCCGGCGGGTAACAGCTATTTGATTTTCGCTGCCATGATGATGGCGGGCCTGGATGGCATCAAAAACAAAATTGATCCTGGCTCACCCCTGGACAAGGATTTGTATGATCTGGAGCCGGAAGAAGCCAAGGATATTCCTACGGTGTGTCACAGCCTCGACCAGGCGCTGGATTACCTGGATTCGGATCGGGATTTTCTCAAGGTCGGTGGGGTCTTCAGCGATGACCTGATCAATGCTTATATCAAGCTGAAAATGCTGGAAGTTACACGTTTTCGGATGAGTACACATCCGGTTGAATTCGAAATGTACTATTCTTTGTAAATCTCCGGGTCAGCGGCTGTTGCGCAGCTAGCCATGCCCCGGTTTGTCGCGGCACCCCGTCGTTTGGCGGGGTGGTTTGCTTAACCCAAAGAAGGAGCATGCTCATGGACAAAGGATTGACTGGCAGCACACTCATAATGATGCTGCTGATGTGTTTTTGCCTGAACGCTAACGGCCAGATTTACAAGATTGTCGATAAAGACGGCAACATCACTTATACCGACCAGGCACCGGGTGATGGCTCAGCGCCAATGGAATTGCCGGAGCTGTCGGTTGTCACTACCGATTATGCTACCGATCCGGTTGATACGGCTCCTGTGCCGGATGCCGCAGAAGACGATACCAGCCCGAAAGCCCTGCGCAAGTTGTACCGGGATTTTCACATCAGCCGTCCGGCGCCTGAGGAAACATTCTGGGGCACCGAGAACACGGTAGTCGTTGCCTGGGAAACTTCAGCCGCTTTGCAAGACGGCATGAAGGTTCGTTTTACCATTGATGGCGTCGCCCAAACGGCCAGTACTGAGAATATGCTGGGCGTCACGCTGGATCGTGGCACTCATACGGTCAGCGCCGCAATTATTGATGCCAGCGGTCGGCCCGTGGTCACCGCTGACCCGGTAACTTTTTTTGTTCATCAACAAACCGTGAGGGGCAACGGATAGTGAGACATCGTGTTGCCAGGCCCTGATGTTGACCCTCCCTGAAAAGTCTGACCACTATCAATCAGATCGTTATGGCTGGGCCGATACACTGGACTTGTTGGATACTGCCATTCTGCGACTGGATGAGCAGCAACGGGTAAGCCTTATGAACAGTGCCGCCGAGCAGGCCCTGTCATTGGGCAGAGAGCGCCTGGCCGGCCGCCATTTGGCTGACCTTCTGCCTTTGCCTGATGTGTTGATGGATGCGCTGCAACAATTGCCTGCCGTGGACTCCAGTATCCGTTTACATGATGTGAAACTTCCCGGTAGCAGCTACGACTGCATACTCACCGCCCAGGCCGGAGGTGGTGTGTTGCTGGAGCTGCACAACCTGGATTGGGAACAGCGTCGTACACGTTTGCAGCAGCGTGAACTGCAAACCGGTTTGCTGGAGTTGTTGGCGCGCAACCTGGGCCATGAAATCCGTAACCCGCTGGGCGGAATTCGCGGTGCGGCACAGATGCTGGCTGCCGAGTTGGAGACAGCCGAACTGGCGAATCTGGCGCGCCTGATCATGCGCGAATCGGATCGCATTGATGACCTGATTCAGAGCCTCGGGCAGCCACAGATGGCGCAACAACCGGTGGCCATTTATCCCTTGCTCGACGAAGCGCTGGGCTTGCTGGCCATCGAGTTCACCCATGGTGTACACATTGAACGGGATTTTGACCCCAGTATTCCGCTGATTCAGGGTGATCCATCGGCCTTGCGGCAAGTTCTGCTCAACCTGTTGCGCAATGCCTTTGAAGCCCATGCCAGCAGTATCAAGCTGCGTACCCGTATCGAACACGGTGGTGCGTTATTGCAAACCACCAACGCAGCGTTGTTGCGCCTGGATGTAATCGACGATGGCGATGGCGTGCCGGAAACCCTGCGCCAGTTGCTGTTTCTGCCCATGGTCACCGGCAAGCGTGGCGGCACCGGACTGGGGTTGGCCTTGTCACAGCAAATCGCCGCTGCACACGGTGGGCTGCTGACTTACGAAGCGCAAGATGAGCAGACAGGCGGCAGTTGCTTCAGTTTATATTTGCCCCTGAGTGCAGATGGTGCGGCCTTATGAACCAGGCTGCCGAAGTTTGGGTGGTCGACGACGATGAAACCATTCGTTTCATACTGCAACGTGCCTTGCGTCGCAGCGGTTATGAAGTGCAATGTTTCGACAGCGTTGGCAGCGTCAGCAAGGCTCTGGAAACTGCAGTTCCACAGGCTGTGTTAACCGACATTCGCTTGCCGGACGACGATGGCCTGTCCTTGATGGACACTTTGCAACGGCGTGAAATCGAGGTGCCGGTAATCGCCATGACGGCATTTTCCGATCTGGGACAAACCGTCACCGCGTTTCAAAAGGGCGTATTCGATTACCTCTCCAAGCCGTTTGATCTGGACCAGGTGTTGTCGGTGATCGCACGTGCCATCACGCCCAGTGGACAGGTAACCCGGACTCCACAGCAGGGTGGCAGCGGGCAATTGCTGGGTGAATCGCCTGCCATGCAGGATGTGTTTCGCACCATTGGCCGCCTGTACCGCTCCGACATCAATGTGCTGATCACCGGTGAAACCGGTAGCGGCAAGGAAGTCGTCGCCCGGGTCTTGCACCAACACAGTCCACGTGCCGAGGGGCCTTTTATTGCCCTCAATACGGCAGCCATACCGGCGGAATTGCTGGAGTCCGAATTGTTTGGCCATGAGCGCGGTGCATTTACCGGCGCCCATGCGCGCCGGGTGGGGCGTTTCGAAGAAGCCGCCGCCGGTACGCTGTTCCTGGATGAAATCGGCGACATGCCACTGAGTCTGCAAACCCGCTTGCTGCGTGTTCTGGCCGAAGGTGAATACTACCGGGTAGGCGGTCGGGACCTGCTCAAGGCCAATGTGCGCATCATCGCCGCAACGCACCAGGACCTGGAGCAAAAAGTACGCGAAGGCAGTTTCCGCGAAGACCTGTACCACCGCCTGAATGTTATCCACATCGCCTTGCCGCCTTTGCGCGACCGGCGTGAAGACGTGGGCCTGCTGGCACGGCGTTTTCTGCAACAGGCTGCACTGGAACTGGGTCTGGAAGAAAAAGTGCTGCGGGCTGAGAGTCTGAAACAACTGGAACAATTCGATTGGCCCGGTAATGTCAGGCAGCTGCAGAATATCTGCCGCCAGCTCAGTGTGATGGCTCCGGCGGAACAAATTTTTCCCGAAGATCTGCCCGCCGAAGTGCGCCGGCCGGGCCGAATCAAACTTCCTGACGCTGCGTCCTGGCCAGAGCAATTGCGTCGGTGGGCCTTGACCGAACTGGCAGCGGGCGGCAGTAATCTGGTCGGCCGTGCCCAGGCTGAACTGGAACGGGTGCTGATTGCTTGCGTGCTGGAACAAACCGGCGGCCAGCGCATCAAGGCAGCAGAACTGTTGGGGCTGGGGCGCAATACCCTGACGCGCAAACTGAAGCTGCTGGCCGAATCAGATGATGCAGTCGGGAACAGTTCAGAAAATGTAGACGAAAACAAAGCTTCGGATTTGCCCCGGACGGGCTTTCAGCGCACCGGATCAACCTGAAGCCAAAAGGTCACAGGTCCACTGTTCACCAGGCTGACGCGCATATCCGCACCGAATACCCCGGTTTGAACCTCCGGCAAGTGCTGCCTGGCTGCGGTTACCAGCCAATCGAACAAACGCAAACCCTCATCCGGTGGCGCAGCCGGTGTAAAGCTGGGGCGATTTCCACTGTTGGTATCGGCTGCCAGGGTAAATTGCGGCACCAGTAACAGGTTCCCACCGGCCTGCTGCAGGTTCAGATTCATCCGGCCCTGTGAGTCATCGAACATGCGATAAGCCAGCATTCGTTGCAGTAAACGCCTGGCCTGGGCTTCACTGTCGCCTTGCTGTACACCGATCAAAGCCAGGGTGCCGGGCCCGATCTGACCGGTTATTTCATCCTGACCACTATCTTTGTTCTTAACTGTGACCGCTGCTTCGGCTACCCTTTGCAATAGCGCAATCATCCGGACCTCACATGTATCTGACTTCAGGCTCCTATGTTAACCCGTTGCAGGCCCTATCGGCGGTCAAAGAACTGGCGCCAGTGGCAACCCCATGATCGTCGTCGCCAAGCTGCTGTTGTGGTTGTTGAGCCTGCTTCCGGGACCTGCACCCTATGCAATTGCCAGGCGCCTGGCGGGCTTGTGGGCATATTTTTCACCGGACAAGCGACGGGTGGCACGTATCAATCTGCAACGTTGCTATCCGCAAATGTCGGAAGAGGTCCGTGAACAGTGGGTGCACGACAGCTTCATACACTACATTTGCACCGTACTGGAAACCGGCCGCAACTGGTTTTGGGATATCGACCGACTGCAAGCGCTGTGTGATGGCATGGTCAACGAAGAGCTGTTTGTGGAAAACCTGACCTGCGGCGAAGGGCTGGTGGTGTTGGCGCCACATTTTGGTGCCTGGGAATACCTTGGCATGTATCTGCAACGCTTTGAGGACATTGCCATCCTGTACAAACCACCCTCTCACCCGGGGCTGGAAAAAGCCCTGCTATCCAAGCGCAAGCGTGGTGGTGCCATGCTGTTGGCGGCCAACGGTCCGGGTTTGCGCAAGCTTTATGCCCATGTGCGGGCCGGTAAAGGGGTAGGTGTATTGCCCGACCAACAGCCTTCCCGGGGCCAGGGCCGGTTTGCACCTTTTTTTGGCAACGACGCATTGACGGCCGTATTGTCGCCGCGTCTGATCAAAGCCACCGGCTGCCGGGTGTTGATGGGCGTGTGCGAGCGACTGCCGAAAGGCCGGTACCGGGTACATATGCTGCCTGCTGATGAGGCGGTATATTCTGCTGATCTGGATGAAGCACTGGCTGGCGTGAACCGTGGTGTGGAGCGGTGTATTGCCATCGATCCGCCGCAATACCTGTGGTCTTACAGACGCTTTCGCGCGCAACCCGAAGGCAGGCCGCCTTTTTATGACAGCTGATAACAGGCTACCGTACAGCTGGCCGTTGGCGGCCCTGTTGATCCTCGGATCCTGGG
>CAZRTG010000075.1:3209-8780 GCA_964602895.1 uncultured Wenzhouxiangellaceae bacterium | reverse complement strand
GCCGAACTGGTCGCCATTGCCCGCATGCCGGCCGATACCCTGATTCCCGGTGACACGTCCGGGCAATTTCTGGACCCCGAGGAGAAAGCCACCAATTTCGTTGGTCCGCCGTATCCTGATGCACAGCCGGTGCAGGGTATTTCTGCTCTGGTTGAAGAAGGCAATGGCCGCTACCTGGCGTTGCTGGACAATGGCTTTGGCAGCAAAGCCAATTCGGCTGATTTCGTACTGTCGATTTACCGCATACGACCTGAATTCAGAACCGTCGATGGCGGTGCGGGTGTCATTCATATTGAGTCACGTATCGTGCTGCGTGATCCGGACAAGCGCCTGCCTTTCCCTCGTGTGATCGATGCTGCGTACTATCCGGATTCTACTTTGGCGGTACCGGCAGGAATGCGACAGCGTGCCTGGTTGACCGGCGCCGATCTCGATCCCGAATCGCTGCAACGCCTGGAAGGCGGGCACTACTGGATAGGCGATGAGTTCGGGCCGTTTTTGTTGCACTTTGGCCGCAGCGGTAAATTGCTGGACCCGCCATTCTCCGTGCCGGGATATCACAGTGAAGACAATCCTTTGTTTTCTGACCCTGCGACGGTGTCTCGCAGTGGCGGTTTTGAGGGCCTGGCGCTGGACCGGCAGCAAGGCAGGCTTTACCCCATGCTGGAAAAAGCTCTGCCGGTTACACCCGGTGTATTGGAAATCTTTGCTTTTGATCTGGCCAGCAAGCAATTTCTGCCAGTGGATAAACCGGCTGCCGTGATGCGCTATCGCCTGGATGAGGGCGCCCATTCCGTAGGGGCCTTCCAGTATTTGGGCGATGGCATGTTTCTCACGGTCGAGCGTGATCGCGGGCAGGGCGCAGCAGCGCGAATCAAACGGGTCTACCGGGTCCGGCAGGGAGAATTGGATGAGCAGGGCCTGTTGCGCAAGCAGCTACTGGTAGATTTGCTGCAGATTGCTGATGCAGCCAACCTTTCGGGTGCAGCACAGGGAGGCGTCTACGCCTATGCTTACCAGACCATCGAGAGTCTGGTGGTCATGGGAGCCGACCGGATCGGCGTGGTCAACGACAATAATTTTCCTTTTGGTAATGGTCCGGACGGGAACGACGCCGAAGAAACCGTAATTGCTGTGATTCGTGTGCCTGCATTGGCCCAACCTTTTAAAGCAGATTGACCCGGGGCTTTTCCGGCCTGTTTACGGAAATTCTGCTTGCAACCAGCCCAGTATGGCTTGCACCGTTGAGTCAGGCGTCCGCGCCCAGCCAAAATGCCCCAGTCGTTGACCCGGTGCATCTTTTCCCAAACGAATCTGGCTGATTTTCGCCGAAGTGAAACCGGCAATGGCAGTCTGTTCTGCTTGCAAGCTGCTGAATTCATCACCGGCCATGCTCACAGCCAACATGGCTCCTTTGAAATTCGCAATTGCGGCTTGCAAACCCTGTTGCGAGCCGTAATCCAGGCATCCGGTCAATGCCCAATCTCGCCAGTCCCGCATCAACTGCAGGCTTTCGCGGCCAGCAAAACCCAGCCGGGTTCCCGGAAAATAGCCGGGAACCAGGCGCATCAAGGAAATCATACGGCACAACATTTTGATCTGCCGCGCTTTGTTTGGCGGGAAGTCCGCATGATAAGGCGAGCCACAAGCCACATGCAGCACAGCCTGCAGACGCTCGGGATGTTGCCCTGAAAAAATACTCGACAGGTGTCCGCCCAGGCTATGGCCGCCCATGATCACCGGACCAACTTTGGTTTCCGCCTGTGCGGTCATCCAGTCCAGCGCGGTGGGCAAATCATAGTGCAAGTAGTGATCGCAGCCCCAGTTGACCCTGCGGCTGGCGCGCAGCAGGCTGCGGCCGTGACCGCGTTGCTCCATCAGCAGTACCGAACAACCGGCCGCAGCCAGGGCGGTTGCCATTGACTCGTACATACGGCATTGGATGCCCAGAGCAGGCAGGAACAGGAGACTCCAGCGTGATTGTTCAGCCGGGAACCAGCTCAGGGGCAGGGTGATGCCATCACCCGACGCGATTTCAAACTGCTTCATACCGATGGTGGGGTTGGTTTGTCCAGTCGCTTTACAAAAACCTGCATCTCCTTCTGGGCCTGTTTGTCACCGCGCGCGATTGCGACTTCTATGCCCTTTAGCCAGGCCTGCCGGGCGCCTTCTTTATCCTCCAGTTCAAGCTGGAGTTTGCCCAATGCTTTCCAGGCAGCGGTGTATTTCGGGTCCTGCGTCACTGCGGATTGCAGGTGGGTTAAAGCAGCCTGCAAATCACCGTGTTTCTGCAACGCACCCGCCAGGCTCAAACGCAGCATGGCACTGTCCCGGCCACTTTTCAGCATGTTCTCCAGGGCATTGATATCCATCTTTACAAACTCCTATCTCAATCACGCCAGAAAGCCGGCGACAACAAAACCAACAGCGTATAGATTTCCAGTCGCCCCAGCAGCATGGCCACACTCAAAATAACTTTCGCGCTGTCATTGAGATGACCGAAATTTGCCCCCGCATCGCCCAGTGCCGGGCCCAGGTTGGTCAAACAGGCTGCTGCCGCCGAGTAAGCAGTTACCGGGTCCAGCCCGGTGGCTGTCAGTAACAGGGTTGTGATGGCAAAGCAGGCGATGAACAGGAAAAAGAAACCCCAAACGGCATCCATCACGGTGTCGGAGGTTTTCTGGCCGCCGACTCGTACCGGAATAACCGCGTTGGGATGGATCAGGCGGCGAATTTCACGTGAGGACTGACGGTACAGCAGTATCACACGTATCACTTTCATACCGCCCGCAGTGCTGCCCGCACAGCCGCCGATAAAGGCGATTGACATCAGAAAGGTGGGGAGATAACCAGTCCATTCATAAAACGGTGCGGTGGTGAAACCCGTGGTGGTCATCACCGAAACCACCTGGAATGCACCATAGCGAAACGACTCGGCCAGGGTATCGTAACTGCCATTGAGGTACAGCGTCATGCTGGCCAAAACAACAAACAGAAACAACAGCGAAATATAAACTTTCAACTCCGGGTCGAGGAAATAGTACTGCATGGTGGCACGGCGCCAGGCCAGAAAATGCAGTGCAAAATTGATACCGGCAATGATCATGAACGTCATGGCAATCACTTCCAGTGTCGGGTTGTTCCAAAAACCCAGGCTGGCATCATGGGTTGAGAAACCACCGATAGCCACGGTGCTGAAAGCGTGGCCCACCGCATCAAACAGCGACATCCCACCCAGCCAATACGCCAAAGTGGCAGCGACGGTGATGCCCACGTAGATCATCCACAGTGCCTTGGCGGTTTCCGTGATGCGTGGCGTGAGCTTGGAGTCTTTCATCGGACCGGGCATCTCGGCGCGGTACAGCTGCATGCCGCCGATACGTAAAATGGGCAGAATCGCCACCGCCAGAACGATGATGCCCATACCGCCCAGCCACTGCAGCTGTTGCCGGTAATACAACACCGCATGGGGCAGGCTGTCGATGTGGGTGAGTATGGTGGCGCCGGTGGTCGTCAGGCCGGACATGGATTCGAATACCGCATCCACATAGGAAATATCCGGCGTGACCAGCAAAGCAAACGGCAGGGCGCCTACCAACACCAAAGCCAGCCAGCTGCTCACCACGACCAGGAAGCCATCGCGCAGACGCAGTTCGCGAAAAGCGTTGCGTACCGGCAGGTAGATGACGGTTCCTGTCAGTAACAGTAAAGCCGCACAAATCAGAAACAGGTTGGCGGTGCCGTCCTGGTACCACCACGATACCAATACCGGTGGCATCATCATCAGGCTGGAACCTGCAATGAGAAAACCGATCAGTCGTTGAACGCCGGCAAAACCCATTTAGTGGCCTGTAACAATCAAAGGGGTGGTGGTAGCGCTATGGTTGGGCGGGGGCTGGCTCAGGTCTGGACCGTGTTTGCGGGCTATAACTATCGACCGCTTTAAGATCAACCCCGCCGCCGCCAGGCCGAGTGAGCTGCTTTCGATTTGGCTGTTACAGGCCACTATATAAAGGTAGCGCTGACTTGGAACAATCGTTCAATTGCAACGATCTGGCGTTTATCCGGAACGAACAGCAAAACATGATCCCCTTCTTCGATCACCGTGTCGTGGTGTGCAATGATGACGTCTTCACCACGCACAATGGCAGGGATGGTGGTACCTGCGGGCAGGTCGATGTCTTCAACCGCACGGCCAACCACCCGTGAACTGCGGCGATCGCCGATGGCGATGGCTTCGATCGCTTCGGCTGCACCGCGACGCAACGAATGCACCCGTACTATATTGCCGCGGCGGATATGGGTGAGCAGCGCGCCAATGGTGACCTGTTGTGGCGATACCGCGATGTCGATGGTGCCTGATTCAACCAGGTCCACGTAGGATGCCCGATTGATCAGGGCAATCACTCGCTTGGCGCCCATTTTTTTTGCCAGCATGGCCGACAGGATATTGGCTTCGTCATCGTTGGTCAGTACGCAATAAACATCAGCGGTGTCGATGGCTTCTTCACGCAATAACTCTTCATCGGCGCAATCGCCGATCAGGACGATGGCCTTTTCCAGGTCTTGCGCAATCAATTCGGCAACATCCGGATCACGTTCAATGATTTTGACATGATGCTGCCGTTCCAGGCTCCTGGCCAGATTGCTGCCGATATTACCGCCGCCGGCTAGGACGATACGGTTGACCGGCCTGATTTGCGGTCGCAGTTCCTTCATCACCATGCGGATGTGTTTGCGCGCAGCAAGGAAGAACACGATGTCGTCTTCTTCAATCACCGTTGAACCATCAGGGATGATGGTTTTTTCCTGACGGTAAATCGCTGCGATGCGTGCTTCAGCGCCCGCTGGCAGATGTTCTGCCAGGGTATGCAGGCGCTTGCCAACCAAGGGCCCACCGGCGTAAGTCTGGGTGGCCACCAGCTGTGCACGGCCATCCGCGAAATCCAGCACCTGCAAGGTACCGGGGTACTCGATCAAGCGTGAGATGTATTGCACCACCAGTGTTTCCGGGCTGATCAAAACATCCACCGGGCAGTGTTCACGGTTGAACAAACCGGGATATTCCAGGTATTCAGACGAGCGGATACGGGCAATGCGTGTGGGCGTATTGAACAGGGTGTAAGCCACCTGGCAGGCGGTCATATTGACTTCGTCGCTGTTGGTCAGCGCAATCACCAGGTCGGCATCTTCGATACCTGCCCGCACCAGTACTTTGGGGTGTGAGGCAAAACCCAGCACGCCGCGGATATCCAGCCGGTCTTGCAGCTCCTTCAGGCGGCGGGCGTTGGTGTCGACAATGGTAATATCGTTTTCTTCCGTGGACAGGCTATGTGCCACCGTGGAGCCTACCTGACCGGCTCCAAGCACGACAATTTTCACCGTTTACCTCCACTGACTGACTTGGGATCAATGCCAAGGGAACGCAGTTTGCGATACAAATGGGTGCGTTCCATACCCACCGATTCGGCCAGTTTGCCAACGCTGCCACCCGCTTTGCGTAACTGGTAGCTGAGGTATTCGCGCTCAAATTGCTCGCGTGCTTCACGCAAGGGCAATTCGAAAATCCCG
>CAZRTG010000075.1:0-3109 GCA_964602895.1 uncultured Wenzhouxiangellaceae bacterium | reverse complement strand
GCACGTTCTTTCAAGGGCGGTATCTGCAAGGGCAAAACATTCAGGCGAAAATATAACTGTTCCAGGCTGGCATCACGGGCAGCCAGTTCAACCAGGTCAGCACTGCCACTGGCAATAATGCGGCAGTTGAGCGTGCGTTTTCCGTCCTCACCTTCCATGCTGTACTGCCCCGATTCCAGCACCTGGCTGATCAGGCGTCGCGCATCGACCGGAATGTCCTGAATATCGGCAAGAAACAGGGTGCCACCTGCTGCCTGGTCGAATAGCCCCGATTGACCATTGTCTCCGCTGCTGCGACCCAGCAGGTAGTCGCGCATGGAGTCGCCTTCGAGCTCAAAGTGGTCCAGACAAACAAAAGCGCCCGTGCTGCCGCTGCGCGAATGAATGAAACGCGCCAGCGATTCCCGGCCACAACCCGGCTCCGCGGTGATCAGTACGTGGTGTTCGTGCTGTGCGGCCTGTTCCGCCTTGCTGCGTAGCAACTGCATGGCGGCACTGTTCCCCATGGGCTGATTGACCGGTGAGCGGGTTTGCCGGTGTCCCGGGTCCTGCCCCGTCCTGGTGCTGGCCAGGGCCTGGGTCACGACGGCCAGCAGGCGTGCCAGCGACAAAGGTTTCTGTACAAAATCAAAAGCGCCCAGCCGGGTGGCTTCAACTGCCGTTTCAACCGAACCGTGGCCGGACATGACCACCACCGGGCAACGCAGTTTGCCGCCGGACGACCACTCCTTGAGCAGGGTAATACCGTCCACATCCGGCATCCAGATGTCCAGTAACACCAGATCGGGCGGATTGCGGACAAATTCGGCGCGGGCTATGTCGCCATTCTCGGCCACGTTAACGCGGTAGCCCTCGTCAACCAGGATTTCCGAGACCAATTGGCGGATGTCTGGTTCGTCATCGACAACCAGGATATGAGCTTGTGTCATGCTTTACGGTTTTTTTGTTGCGTGGACGCAACATGCTACTCCTTTCGTCTGGATCTTCCTAGCCTGCAACGAGGTATCCGGTACAATGCCATTCAAAGCCAGGCACATGTGATTGAACCATCACCGCGTCGATTGACTGGGGAACAGAAGCAGGCAGTTTGGGACCGTGCCTGCAACGGCATGATTTCGCTGGCCGGCAAAATCAAAAGGTTTGAAACAGGAGACCGGATATGGTCGTAGTACCAGATAAAACCGATGTAGTCATCATCGGTTCGGGACCGGCAGGATTATTGTTGGGTCACCTGTTACGTGATGCCGGAATTGCCGTGGTAATCGTCGAGCGCCGGACACAAGCGTATGTCGAAAGCAGAATTCGCGCTGGCGTACTGGAAGACACCACGACTGATATTCTGGATCGGCTCAAAATAAACCAGCGACTCCATGCCGAAGGGCTGGTGCATGACGGTGTCCTGTTGGCCGATGGCCAAAGGCTGATTCGCATCGACTTCAGGGAACTGACCGGGCGGCAGGTAGTGGTCTACGGCCAGACAGAAATCACTGCGGATCTTATTGCTGCAGCGCCCGAACGGGGTCTTGATATTATCTGGGAAGCAGACCGGGTTGCACTGCATGATATCGAAACGGAGGCGCCCTACATCACCTTCACGCAGGACGGTTCACCGGCGCGGATCAACGCCCGGTTTGTTGCAGGCTGCGATGGCTTCCATGGTCCGTCCCGCCAGGCGATACCTGCCTCAATTGGCCGAGCTTTTGAGCTTGTCTATCCCTTTGGTTGGCTGGGAATTCTGGCCGATGTCCCACCCTGCAGTGAGGAGTTGATTTACGCAAACCATGAGCGCGGTTTCGCATTGGCATCCATGCGGTCGGCTACCCGCAGCCGGTACTACATTCAGGTATCTTTGGATGAAGCGCTGGAGGATTGGCCGGATGATCGCCTGTGGGATGAACTGGCGATCCGGTTGGGGCCGGAAGTAGCGCCACGGATCACGCGGGGTCCGGCGCTGGAGAAATCCATTGCACCACTGCGATCATTCGTGTTCGAACCGATGCGGCATGGCAGCCTGTTTCTGGCCGGTGATTCGGCCCATATCGTGCCACCCACCGGCGCCAAAGGCCTGAACCTGGCTGCTTCCGATGTAGCCTATCTCTCGGACGCGATGATTGCGTTTTTCAGGAACCACGATGAGACAGGAATTGATGCCTATTCGGAAAAGGCGTTGGCCCGCGTTTGGAAATCCGAACGGTTTTCCTGGCAGCTGACCCTGTTGATGCACCGTTTCCTTGAAAACGGCCCATTTGAACGACGCATGCAGATTGCCGAACTGGATTACATCGCCGAGAGCAGGGCAGCACAAAAGACCATCGCAGAAAATTATGTTGGCCTGCCGCTCTGATACGCCGGTGTCTTGAGCCTTACGATTCCCCCAAACCCGGCCAATAGTAACTGTCGGGGAGAGAGCGTTCACCGAATATGGCCTGCCCCACTCTGACAACGGTAGCACCGTGTTCAATGGCAAGCTCAAAATCCCCTGACATGCCCATGGACAACTGATCCACTGAAATTCCGTCTGGCACAATTTGCCGCAAGCGGTTTTGCAGCTCCTGCATTTTGATGAAACAGGCACGTACCCGCTGCTGGTCAGAAGAAAAAACAGCCAGTGTCATCAGACCTTTGACCTGCAAAGCAGAATAGTGCCTCAGTTGTCTGACAAAATCTGCGGCAGCTTCAGGTGCCAGGCCAAATTTGCTTTCCTCGGCAGAGCTGTTGATCTGCACGAATACGTCCATGCCACGACCCTGTTGTTGCAGCCTTTTGTCCAGTTCAGCCGCCAGCTTGAGACTGTCCAGTGCCTGAAATTCGTGGGCAAATCGCACCATGTACTTGGCTTTGTTGGTTTGCAAATGGCCGATGATGGACCATTGGATGTCCAGATCTGCAAGGGCCTGGGATTTCTCCCGGGCCTCCTGGATTTTATTTTCACCAAGCTCATGACAGCCTGCCGCGTATGCAATACGTAAAGTGTCAGCGGAAACAGTTTTACTGACGGGCAGTAGCCGCACATCAGCTGGATCCCGATCCGCATTTTTACAGGCCTGTGCAATGCGTTGCCTTACCTGTTCCAGCCGGGCCGGTATGTCGATGGAGGGGTTGGAAGCTT
>CAZRTG010000074.1:0-15710 GCA_964602895.1 uncultured Wenzhouxiangellaceae bacterium | reverse complement strand
TGCTCTGAGAATTCATGGATGAATTATTCAGAGCTTCCCTAAGCTGAGCGCTCCGCGAGCTGTCGGATTCTGGCAATTCTATGGCATTTGCACCGATTGAAAGCGCTGTTGGTGCGCAAACAAAAATCCTGCTCTATGATCCGGAAATGAAAAAACTCCTGGCTCTGATGTTCCTGTCGGCATGCAGCATTTACGCCCATGCTGAAGTAATCGAAGATGTGGCAGAAGACTGTACCTATTGCGAAGCATGGAATAAACCACAGGCTCCATTCAGGGTGTACGGCAATACCTGGTATGTCGGAACGCAAGGTCTGGCTGCCATCTTGATCAAGACCGATGCGGGCTTGATCCTGATCGATGCAGCACTGCCACAATCGGCTCATTTGATCGCAGGGAATATTCGTCAAATCGGTTTTGATCCACTGGACATCAAACTCCTTCTCAACAGCCACGCCCATTATGACCACGCAGGTGGCATGGCTGCACTGCAACGCCTTAGCGGGGCACAAGTGGTTGCCAGTGAAGGCAGCGTCGATGTGCTGCAAAGCGGCAAACTGGCTGGCAACGACCCACAATTCAATTTCGGGGTAGAAGCTAACCGCTTTCCTGCTATCGAGAATGTGCGGATGATCGCTGACGGTGAATCCCTGGCATTGGGCAACACCACCCTGGTCGCTCACTACACACCCGGCCACACCACCGGCGGCACCAGCTGGACCTGGCAAAGTTGTGAGTCATCCAGCTGTCTGAACATGGTTTACGCCGACAGCCTAAGCGCTGTTTCTGCCGATGGCTTTCGATTCTCTGATCCTGATTCCGACCCCAACAATGCCACGCAAATCACCGCCAGTACGGCGCTGATCCGGGACTTGCCCTGTGACGTGCTGCTGGCACCTCATCCTTTCCTGATCCAGCTGCAAGACAAACTCGCCGCCGCCGCAGCCAACCCGGAGATAAATCCCTTTATCGACTCCTCTGCCTGCATGGCCTATGCCGATTATTTTGATGACTGGCTGGCACGCCGGCTTGAAGAGGAAGCTGCAGGCCCGACAGAATGATCTGGCTCATGCAGAGTTTCCCTGTCGGTCAGAATTGATAGCCCAACTGCAATCCGGCATAGAAGTTACGTTCTGGCGCAGGCTCGTAGTAGCGACCAAAGGCGGAGTTAACGCGGATATTGCCGTTATAGGACTGGTCAAAAAGATTGTAGATACCGGCATAGGGCTCGAATGACCAGTTGGTGCTTTCATGGCGATAGCCCAGCCGTACATTGGAAACCAGATAGGCGCTGGTCTCAACCGTATTGGCATTATTGACCTGCAGACTGCCTACATAAAGCGTGTCCCAACCTGCGTACAAACCCTTGTCATGTTGCCATGCCAGGTCCAGCACCGCCTGGTGTTGCGGTACACCCGGAATGGTTTTGCCTGCAAAATCGATGCCTGCTTCCACAAACTCATCGTAAACCAGATCCGTAT
Organism: uncultured Wenzhouxiangellaceae bacterium; assembly: GCA_964602895.1. Lineage (GTDB taxonomy): Bacteria > Pseudomonadota > Gammaproteobacteria > Xanthomonadales > SZUA-36 > JAWXBM01. The sequence goes on along the minus strand of CAZRTG010000074.1, from coordinate 14,232 downwards.
AACTGTAACTCAACCCCAGCTTCAAACCCGGCAGCAGTTCCACCTTTGTAGCTGCCTCCAGTCCCTGGTGGGTGGAGCGACCGGCATTGCGGAAAAATGACTGGCCGGAGCCCGCCAGTTCAAAGGGCACAATTTCATCATCCACATCGATATGATAAACGGCCAGTTCGTATTGCCAGCCTGGCCGCAGCAAGCCACGCAGTCCCAACTCGTAGTTGATCGCCTGTTGCGGATCCAGATTCTGGTTGAAGCCGGTGGGGCCATCCGGGTTGGCCAGTTCGCTGATGGCCGGTGGGTCAAACGCGGTGGAAATATTGGCATACCCGTTCCAGCGTTCACTATGTGCATAGACCAACCCCACCATGGGGCTGAACTGGTTAAAGTCGGTCTGGCCGGAACCGGTAGCCAGACGGTCGCTGACTTTATATTCCATGTGATCAAAGCGGGCACCCAGAGTCAGCGTCCACAGCAGGCTGAGGTCCCAGGCATTTTCGATAAACAGCGAGCGGGCGCTGACATCTTCATCCTGGCGCGTGGTCAAATCACCCAACCGGCCCAGGTTGTTGGCGTAGCGATTGCGTAAATCGCGCTGGTCTTCCAACTCCACGCCCAGCACCAGGCGATTCTGCCGCCCCTGTGCCAGATTACGGGACCAACTCCATTGTCCGCCCAGGCCGGCGGCTTTACGGTCCAGGTCCACGCTGCCGCCCTGGCCGTTGCTGTTGATATCAAACGGCAGGCGATTCTGCAGGTGCCGTGCCACAGCATAGCCACGCAACAGCAGTTCGGTGTTGGCGCTCAAGGGCTTACGCCAGGCCAGGCCCAGTTGCTGCTGGTCCAGTTTTTCGCCGGCGTCATATTGCAGATTACGGGGTGCAGCCTGGCGCGGGTTGGCTGCCACTTCTGCCGCCGTCAGGCCGCCCGGGTCACCGGCCTGCGGCGAATCCACCGCGTTAACCACCAGAGTCAGCGAGGAGCCATCCTGCCCATCGTAGCGAAACTTGCTGTTGAACAGCGTTTGCTCCATACGGGATTGCTCACGATATCCGTCCAAGCGGGTAGCCGACAGATTCAACAAAGCGTTGAGTGAGCCGAACTGTCCACCGGCCTTGACCTGGCCAAACCCATAGCCAAAGGAACCCAGACTGCCCTTGGCTGACACGGTGGGTTGGTCCGGCCCATCTTCAGTAAAAATCCGGATCACACCTCCACCGGAGGCGCCATAAACGGCTGAAACCGGGCCGCGGATCACTTCGATGCGTTCGGCTGAGCCCAGATCGATTGAGTCCACATTGCCCTGCCCGTCGGGCATGGTCTGCGGGATGTCGTCAGCATACAGCTTGATGCCACGGATACCGAAATTGGCCCGTGCGCCGAAGCCGCGAATGGAAATACGTAAATCCTGTGAAAAATTATATCGATTCTGGAAAAACAAACCCGGTACGGCAGCCAGTACTTCATCCATCCCCAAAGCCTGGCGTCCGGCATGAATATCCCGCGACCCCATCCGAGATACTGCCACGGGCAGTTTCAGCCAGGTCGTTGGAATGCGTGTGGCGCTGACGATGACCTCTTCCAATTCGCCCCCACCCGGTTCGGGAACTGCGGCGAAAAGGGGTGCGGTCAGCAAAAACAACAACACCATTAAAATACCCGGGTAGTTGTGTGAATGCTGAAAGTTGAAAGCTGGTTTCATATCGATGTTGTTCGTCGGTTTCCGGTTATGCGGTTGGTGCTGAATCAGGCACTATGCTGATAAGATTGGCCCGGATGTCCTGTAAAGCAACTGAAGTCTTGATGACAACTCCGGATCTTCGGTCATAGGCTTTGGTCATAGGCTTTGGCCAGATGGACATTTTTCCGGGATTCACTCATTTTTAACTCCACATCGGGCCTGATATGCAAAACACATTGACCCAGGTACAGTTGGCCGCACCCTATCTGATTTTGATCGGCCAACAAGACGATCCCACCTACGCCAAAACCGGTCTCGGCATTGTGCAGTGGCGGCCTGAACTGGTCAAAGGACAACTGCGTTTTCCGGGCTGTGACGTTGATCTGGGTGTGCCGGATATGACTGTGGAACAAGCGATTGCAGCCGGTGCCCGCAGCCTGGTAATTGGTGTTGCACCTGTGGGCGGTTCCATCCCCGACAGTTGGTGGAAAATCATAGAACAGGCTGCCAGCGCCGGCATGGACATAGTCAGCGGTCTGCATATCAAACTACACGAGCGCAGCAGCCTTGCAGACATTGCCAAAGCCTCGGGTGCCCGCCTGGTTGATGTACGTACACCGCCGAAGAACTTGCCGGTAGGCACTGGCAAAAAGCGCAGCGGTCGTCGGGTTTTGATGGTGGGAACCGATTGCGCCATCGGTAAAAAATACACGGCACTGGCACTGCACCAGGCCATGCTGGATGCCGGCATGAATGCCACATTCCGCGCGACCGGGCAAACTGGCATCATGATTGCGGGTGAAGGTGTGCCGATCGATGCCGTTATTGCCGACTTTATTTCCGGCGCCGCAGAGGTTCTGTCACCGGACAATGCGGCCGATCATTGGGACGTGATTGAGGGCCAGGGTTCGCTGTTCCATCCTGGCTATTCCGGTGTCAGCCTGGGCCTGTTGCATGGCTCTCAACCGGATGCCTTTGTGTTGTGCCATGACGCAACACGCAAAGAAGTTTCCGGTTTTGAACACTATCTTTTACCGTCCATTGCGGAATGCATTGACCTGCACATACAGGCGGGCAAGCGCACCAATCCAGCCATCCGCTGCGTGGGCATCAGCGTCAATACCTCAGCCCTGAAAGGCGAGGCCAGAACAGACTATCTGCAGCAACTGCAAGCCGAACACGACGTACCCTGCGTGGATTCCCTGATCGACGGCTGTGGCGCCATCGCAGCGCACTTACAGCAGTTTTTTGGAGGAAAATGATGAAATTCTGCGCCTATCTTGAAGAATGGGAAATGCAGCAACCGTTTCGCATTACCGGGTCGGTTTGGACTCATTCACGTGGCCTGGTGGTTCAGCTGGGGCAGGCGGGCCATATCGGACGGGGTGAAGCACAAGGCGTTTACTACCTGGATGAAACCGCTGAAAGCATGCTGGCGCAGGTGAATGCGGTGGCCGGGCAGATTCGCCAGGGGATCAGCCGCGAAACCTTGCAGGATTTACTGCCACCGGGCGGCGCCCGCAACGCAGTGGATTGTGCGCTGTGGGACCTGGAATGCAAACTCAGTGGCAAGACCATCTGGCAACTCACGGGCATCTCACCAAAGCCAGTGACTACGGTTTTTACGATTGGTCTGGAAGAAACACCCGAAGCCATGGCAGCCAAAGCCGCAGCGGCCAAAGATGCCCCGGTTTTGAAGATCAAACTGGACAGCGACCAGCCTTATGAGAAGCTGGCAGCGATTCGAGCGGCCAGGCCGGATGCGCAACTGGTGGTGGACGCCAACCAGGGCTGGAGCTTTGAGCTATTGAAAGAGGTGTTGCCCAAATGTGCGGGTTTGAATCTGGGCATGATCGAACAGCCCCTGCCACGCGGTGGCGATGCCGAGCTGGAAGGCTTTGAATCACCGATAACACTGGCAGCAGATGAATCCTGTTTGCACACCGGCGAGTTGGAACAGGCAGCGCGTCGTTACAGCATGATCAATATCAAACTGGACAAAACCGGCGGCCTGACCGAAGCACTGGCGCTGGCCAAGGCCGCCAAAGCCAAAGGCTGCAAGCTGATGGTGGGCAATATGATGGGCACCTCGCTGGGCATGGCACCTTCATTCGTCATTGCCCAGCTCTGTGATTTTGTGGATATCGACGGGCCGTTGCTGCTCAAGCACGATCACGTCAACGGCCTGCAATATCACAAAGGCCAGGCAGAGGTGTTCGCACCTGCTTTCTGGGGCTGACGAAACCAAAAAAGGAGGCGGAAAAGAGTTCTGGGCAAGGTAATGTTTAAATAACCATGGGTCCTTTAAAAGGCTTTCGCATCATCGAAGTTGCAGGTCTGGGGCCTGGTCCGTTCTGCGGCATGATGCTGGCCGATATGGGCGCCACGGTGATTCGCATTGAACGAACAAGCGAGCATTCAACCGCTCCACCAGACCCGCAACTGCGCAGCCGCCAGTCGATTTGTCTGGACCTGAAATCAACCGAGGGCATTGAAGTATTGATGCGCCTGTTGGAGAACGCGGATGCTTTGTTCGAGGGCTTCCGGCCCGGGGTAGCCGAACGTCTGGGTTTTGGACCGGAAGTCTGCCTCAAACGCAACCCGAAGCTGGTTTACGGGCGCATCACCGGCTGGGGCCAAAGCGGGCCGTTGGCCTCCACTGCCGGGCACGATATCAACTACATCGGGCTATCCGGAGTGCTGCATGCCATCGGCAGGCAAGGTGAAAAACCGGTTCCACCCCTGAATCTGATCGGCGACTTTGGCGCTGGCGGTATGTTGCTGGCCATCGGGATACTGGCTGCGCTGTTGGAAACTTCCCGTTCCGGCAAAGGCCAGGTCATTGATGCCGCGATCCTGGATGGATCCATTGCACTGATGGCCCTGTTTCATGTATTCCGGGCCATGGATTTGTTCGATGAACAAACCGGCACCAACTTTCTGTCGGGCGCTGCACATTTTTACGATACCTATGAAACCGGGGATGGTAAATTTCTTGCCGTTGGGCCGTTGGAACCGCAGTTCTATCAGCAGTTTCTGCAAATTCTCGGACTGGAAAGCAGTGCGCTTGCTGCCGAGGGCTTCAGCGCGGAACCCGGCAGGATGGACCCGGGCAAATGGCCGAAACTGAAACAGCAGATTGCAGCTGCCATCAAAATGAAGTCTCGTGAGGAATGGTGCCTGTTATTTGCAGGCTCCGATGCCTGCGTAACGCCTGTGCTCACCCTTACCGAAGCCAGCCAACATCCACATAATCTGGCACGACAGAATTTTATTGAAGTGGGTGGTGTGTTGCAGAATGCACCAGTTCCACGGTTTGATCGCACACCCGGTGACATGCCGAAAGTGCCACGACAAGCCGGTCAGGATACACGCGCTTTGTTGCGCCAGGCAGGCTATACCCGTGACCAGATTGAAGCACTGTTGAGCAGCGGCGCTGTCAGTGAGCCCGTCCAGAATCCGTGATTTTCAGAACCACTCCTTTTTCACTTTACTGAGCGACATGCAACTTTCGTTGTGAAATCTCAGGCGCAGACAAAAGCATATAAACCGCAGGTAGTACAAAAAGCGTAAACAAGGTTCCAATCCCAAGGCCTGTTGCGATCACCAGGCCGATATCGAATCGACTCACAGCCCCGGGGCCACTCGCCATCAACAACGGTACCATAGCCATGATCATGGCCACCGTCGTCATCAACACGGGCCGCAGCCGAATGGCGGATGCCTGCTCAATGGCTTCTCTTTTCTCTACACCTTCGGTTATACGCAACTGGTTGGCAAATTCCACAATCAGGATGCCATTCTTGGAAATCAGACCAATCAATGTGATCAGTCCGACCTGCGTGTAAATATTGATGGTGGCAAAGCCCATATTCAGGAAAATCAGCGCTCCCGCAATCGACATGGGCACAGAGACCAGAATGATCAACGGATCGCGCCAGCTTTCAAATTGTGCTGCCAATACCAGATAGATGATCACCAGTGCCAGGAAAAATGTGACGATCAGCGCACTGCCCTGCTCTGCGTATTGCCTGGACTCACCATTAAAGTCATAGCCGAATTCCTGCGGGAAGTTCTGCAACGCCTCAGCCTCAAGGAAAGCCAGGGCGGCACCCAATGTTTTGCCCGGTGCAAGGGTGCCTTGTACAGTTACGGCGTTCAATTGTTGGAACTGGCTGCGTGAATCAGGCTCCACCGTATCGGAGAAACGCACCAACGCTGCTAGTGGTACTTGTTCGCCGGAAGCCGTAGGCAAGTAATATTCCTTCAGCATATTGCGATCCAGGCGCGCAAAACGCTCCACCTGTGGAATGACCTTATAGCTACGGCCTTCCAGATTGAATCGATTGACATAACCCTCGCCCAGCAAGGTCGACAACGAGCGGGCTATATCGGACATGGAGATACCGAGGTCACCGGCACGATCACGATCAATCACCAGGGTCGTTCGCGGTGAAGAGAACTGAATGCTTTTCTGTAAAAAGCCGAAGTATCCACTTTGCATACCGGCAGCGACCGTAGCATCGGCGACGCCATCCAACTCGTCAAAACCGGCAGATGAGGTGATCACAAATTGTACCGGCAAGCCTCCAGCGGAACCCGGCAAGCTGGGACGCGGAAAGCCTGCCCCCTGGAAGCCGGGCAGGCGCCGCAAGGCCGCCTGTACATCGGGCAGGACTTCCAGCAAAGAGCGCTCGCGCTCTGCCGAGGGGACCAACTTGAAGCCACCAAAAGTTGAGTTGGTGCCGAGAAACAAAAAAGTATCTTTTCCTTCCGGCACAGTCTTGAGTTCCTGTATCAGCTGTTTGGTGTAAAACTCGTTGTACTCAATGGTTGCTGTGTGTGGCAGCCGCAGATTCATAAAAACGATGCCTTGATCTTCAACGGGCGCAAGTTCGCTGGGAGTCGTGGTGAACAAAAAGTAAATACTGGTCAATACCATCAGTGCAAACACCATGGTAACGGGTACAAAATTCAGGGTTTTGCTGAGAATGCGACGGTAGCCGCCGGCGAGCCAATTGAAAAATCGTTCAACCTGCTTTTCAAAGCGTCCGGGTTCGCCCTCCCGGCTCAAAACCTTGGACGAGAGCATGGGCGATAATGTCAGAGCCACAATTCCGGAAACCAGCACGGCTCCGGCAAGCCCAAATGCGAACTCGGTAAATAAGGTTCCCACCAACCCACCCATGAAGCCAATGGGCGTGTAGACAGCGATCAAAGTGGTGGTCATGGCGATGATGGGCAGGCCAATTTCCCGCGCACCTGCTATGGCTGCATCCAGACGTCTCTTACCCATCTGCACATGTCGATGTATGTTCTCCACCACAATGATGGCGTCATCCACCACCAGACCAATCGCCAGCACCATGGCCAGCAAAGTCAGCAAATTGATCGAGAAACCCATCAACAACATCAGAAAGACGCCACCCACCAAAGACAGGGGTACGGCCACAGCGGGGACGATCGCTGCACGCAGGGATCCCAAAGACAGAAAAATCACCAACATGACAACGAGCATGGCTTCGAACAGGGTTTTAAAGACCTCCTTGATCGACTCCTCGATGTAAAGGCTGGCATCGTAGGCAATATTGGCGGTAAGGCTGGAAGGCAACTGTCGTTTGATATCGTCCAGAGCGACATGAACCCGTTTGGCAACGGTCAGTGGGTTAGCGCCGGGAGCTGGCTCAACCGCGATAACCGTGCCTGTAGCGCCATTGAAGAAGCTGAGGGAGTCGTAACTCTCTGCACCCAGCTCAATACGCGCCACATCTTCCAGGCGCACCAGCGTTTGCTCGTCCCGGCGCACAATCAGCCGGCGAAAATCTTGCTCCGTACTGACGTCTGTCGTGGCAGAAAGGTTGATGGCTACATAAGCACCTTTGGTCTGACCTACTGCTGCCAGGAAATTATTCTCGCGCAAAACCTGGGCCACCTTCTCGGCTGACACCCCATGTGCTACCAGGCGTTGCGGATCCAGCCAGATGCGCATGGCGAAAGCACCACTACCAAAGGTTGATGCTTTAGCCACACCGGGTACAGCCTGCAGCTTGGGCTGAACCACACGCAACAGAAAATCACTGACCTGCGATATCGACATCTCATCGCTGGTGAATACGATATACATCAGCGCGGTCTGATCACCGGTAGTTGAGTTAATTACCGGGTCCTCTGATTCCCCCGGCAGGGCGCCACGTTGACTGGCAACCTTGGCTTGAATTTCGGCCACCGCCGCATTCGGGTCGTAGTTGAGCTCCATATGGACCGAAATGGTAGAGACACCCTGGGCACTATTGGCCACCAGGAAATCAATCCCACGAGCTTCGGCAATGGCCTGCTGCAATGGCGTGGTGATAAACCCTTGCACCAGTTCACTGCTGGCACCCGGATACACTGTGGTAACGGTTACCACCGTGTTGCTCAACTCCGGGTATTCGCGTAATTCCAGAGCTGTAAAGGCCCGTACACCCAGCACCAGTATCAGCAAACTGATGACGCTCGCCAGCACCGGCCGGCGAATAAAAATATCGGTAAATTTCATTGCGGGATGCCGGTATCTTCTGGCAGTGACGAGTTATCGACACTAACCGGCTGCCCGTTGAACAGCTTATGGTGGCCGTCCGTAACGACTTCGTCTCCTGCTTTCAACCCTTCAAGAATTTCGACACGCCCGCTATGCACCATACCGGTCGTCACCTGCACGCGTTGTGCCTTCGGCATGCCCTGACTGCTGTCTACAACAAACACCGCATTTCCATAGGGGTTATAGCTGATAGCGCGCTCTGGAATGGTCAGCACGGCATCTTGCTGTGGTAGCAACGTGTGTACTTCTGCAAACATGCCCGGATGCAAGAAGTGATCCGGGTTTTCCAGTATGGCGCGTACCTGCACGCTGCGGCTGGACCTTTCAATATTGGGACTGATTGCACTGATTTTCCCCGGAAACTGAACTTCCGGTCTGGCCGCGACGGTCACCACCAACTCCTGTCCAACCGATATTGAACTGAGGTAGCGTTCAGGCAATGTGTAATCCGCATAGATGGGGTCAAGATCTACCAGTTCGATAATTTCATCACCTGCGGCCAGATACTGCCCGGGATTGATGTGCCGAATACCCAGTTCACCGGCAAAGGGGGCGCGAATCGTTTTCTTGCGAATGGTGGCTTGCTTGGCCTCTACCCGCGCTCTGGTACTGTCAACCTGTGCCTGTGCCTCATCCAGATCTGCGCGCGAACCCAGGTTACTGGCAACAATTTTTTTCAATCGGTCACGTGTCGTTTCCGCCAGCTTTCGATCTGCGTCCAGTGCCAATGCTTCTGCAATATCAACCTCGGCATCAAGCTGCACCAACAAATCATTGGCTTTAACCACATGTCCGGAATCAAAGTGGATTTCGCGGATCACACCAGCAACTTCGGAAGCAACAGCCACGCCGCGAGTGGGCGTCAGGCTGCCAACAGAGGGCAGTGTGGGCTGCCAGCCTTCCTCGCGCACGGTTTGCGTGCTGACCACGGCCGGCATCATACCGCCCATTGTTGTTTGATCATTTGTCTGAAAATACTTCCAGGCAAAGATTCCACCAAACAAAAGACCCAGTGCAACAAGCACCAATAATAGATTTCTGATCACATCAATCCCGCTTTTTGTTAGTAAATACGCTGCTTCTTTTGCAATACGTTGTTGGTTGGAAATGCATTGCCCGGTCCAATCAGCTGAACTCGTTTGGCTTCTGCAGCAAACATCCCGACAGGGTCAAAAGTACTTTCTGACCGTGCTGACTCTGCAAAGCTCCAGGAGTGGATGTCTGCAAGCGGTTGAGCCGGCTTACAACTCGCCATTCACTAAGAATGCTATGTGTGAATTTTACCCTTGAACTGGCCTCATTGGCTACAAACCGTGATTTTGCCTGTTATTACTCAAACCTCTTGAAGCTTTGCACAAACATAAATATATATGTATATCATTATAACAATGATTCCTAAATCATAAGGAGCAGACATATACTATAAATATCCAGATCAAGTCCCATTTGACTACTATATAAACCACTGGGAATTATGATGAAGAGAAGAGATATTTTAAAAGCAGGAGTCACCGGAGGTCTGTTGGCAGGCACCGTTGGTAACAAAAAATTCGTGGAGGCCAGTGGATCCGGCCAAAACTTTGTTCTGGTGCACGGAACCTGGCACGGCGGTTGGGTCTGGCGCGATGTGGCAGAAATTCTGCGCGCGCGTGGACACCGGGTTTTTACACCCACCTGTACCGGCTGTGGTGAACGCGTTCATCTCAATTCGCCCGAGGTTGGCCTGGATACGCATATCACCGATGTGATGAATGTCATTGAGTGGGAAGAACTTGATGAGGTGGTATTGGTAGGGCATTCCTTCGCAGGAATCACAATCACGGGCGTGTGTGACCGCCTTCCGGATCAAATCAAACAGGTGGTATTTTTCGATGCTTTGATTCCGCGCGAAGGTCGTATGGCGGGTGTCACCCGGGATCCGGAAACAGGTGAGTATCCAGACTGGTGGAAAGCCAGGCAACTCAAATTTATCGATGGATATCGTATGGACATGTGGGAAGAATACCCTGTTGAAATGCTGGTACCCGTTGAAGACACCGAACAGGTTGCACGCCTCAAAAGACTGATTACTACTCATCCTGCCAAACAATGGACCGATGAACTGGTATTACAAAATGACGGTTGGGACGGCATGCCGCATGCATACATTCATTGCATCGGCCAGAAGTACAAAATGAGCAGTGAACAGATGGTTGGTCCAGCCCGGGAACCCGGTTGGGACTTTATTGAGTTGGATATTCCTCGTGACGGAATGATGACCCATCCACAACTTGTTGCTGATTCGCTGGAGACATCGGCTACCGGTGTATAACAAGCCGCACTGAATCAGTCAGACAGCAATTCTGCAACATCTACGACTCAACCTGGAACGGAAATCCGTTCCAGGTACCGAGAAAACTTCGAATTACTCAGATCTTCTCTAAGATCAGAACTTGAAATTGAGGCGCAAGCCCACTTCACGCTTATCCAGCGGTACCACATTCACGCCCTGGAACTGAGTGAGTAGCGAGAGCTGCGTTGGCCGGGCAAAATCTGTCCGGCGCGCGCCAGATGCCCAGGCTTCCTCGTCGAAAAGATTGGTAACGAACAGCTCCGCCAGCCACTTTTCATTCAGGTCTATGCCGAATCGCACGTTCACGAGGTTATAGGAATCGAGATACGCGAGGTTGGATTCATCCACAAACTGCTCGCCGGTATATATCCAGTCACCGCGCACATAGGAGCTACGATCGAACACGGTCGTATTCCAGGTCAAATTGGCGAAACCACTCCACTTCGGTTGCCGTGGAGTACTGTTCCCTTTCATTTGCGAGTAGCCAGCTACCGGCTTAACGAAATTGAACTCATAGTCATCGTACTTCGAATCGATATATGACACGCCGATTTGACCGCTCAAGTTGTCGGTAAAGAGATACCACACCTCAAGTTCTGCCCCATTAATGGTAGCGTCTCCGGGCAACAGCAAATTTTTGGTGTTGTAGAAGGGTATCGGCTCACCATCCGGCCCGGGTATCTGCTTCCCATCACCTGCCTCAACGCCGTTGGCCGGATTGCACTCGGCAACAACACCTATCATTTGAGGCTCGCAGGTCTCATTAACCAAATACGAGGAGCGCCCTTTGATGTTCTCCCAAACATAGTGATAGATAGACAGATTGGCCTGGCCGCGACCTTCTGCAAACCCCTGCTTCCAGCCAATTTCCCATGCGTCCAGTGTCTCAGCGTCCAGCGACTCAGAGAGGTTTGGCTCCTGAGCCAGGAGCTGTGCACGCTCACGCGCATCGGCATTGATGAACTCTGCGTTGAAATCACCCGGTATCTGGCCCTCGGAGTAGCTCACAAAAAGATTGGTCGTATCGGTCGGTTGCCAGCGCAGGATCACACGCGGTAGAAAGTCGCTGTAGGTCTCAGAGAGTATTGGCGCTCCCGGCCTATTCAAGCCAGCGCCCTTGGTAATTTTGTCTTCTTGCCAGCGACCTTCAAGAATCGCGGTCCATTGCTCCGTGATATCAACGTCTATCGAGCCGAAAATACCCTGAACGTCTGCCCGATCTGAATTTTCCAGAGTGTTTGGAGAGTAGATGATAAAGGCACCTGGAACACCCGCAACGCAATTTCCCGGGTAGTCGTTGTTCGCAGGGGTTTGTTGGGCACCAAAACAGGAGATTGAGAAGTCACCGCCGGCACCATTGCCATAAAATTTCTGATCGTATTGATTGAATCCAACCAGCCAGCGGACACGCTGATCCATTGGACTGGTCAACCGGACTTCATAGCTTTCGTCTTCCAGGTCCTGAGGGTCCCGGGAGAACCAGACGATTCGATCCGAAAGGTCAAAATCATGAACATAGTTAGTCTTTTGCCGGTTTTTGCCGTAGTTCGCGTTGAGGGTATAGCCGTTATCCCATTCGTAGGAACCGAAAAGACTGAAGCGCTGGCTTTCACGTTTAATGCCCAGACCGGACTGTTTTGGCAAACCCGGCAAGGTCTTGCTGGGGTCTGCATAAAGATCATCCAAATAGGCATTTTGGGCAGCTACAAAATAGTGCGGAATAAACGTATTCGAGGAAATTTCCCCGGTTCCTGGCTGACCAGGAACTCCCGGCGCATAAGGAACCTGTCCACAAATGTAGTTGATTGGATTGACCGGTCCTTCAGCGCTGTTGACCGTTTTGCCGGTACACGAATCATAAATGGAGCCAGAAATAAACGCCTGCGTGGGTACGCCATCGTCATCTTCCGAATAGCCGTATCGTGCCTTGAACGACAGTCTTTCGGTTGGCTCCCATTTAATCACGGCATTGACCGTATTGGTTTCCTCGTTGCCCATGCGTCCGCCATCGTTGGCTACATAATGCCCTCTTTTGTCGTAAGACCTCCCGCTGAGGCTGAACGACAGCTGGCCTGGCAGAATGGGGCCTTCGATAATCGCACTGATCTCATTGTTGCCTCGGTCCGTCAATCGGAGGTTCGCCTCACCGGCGAATTCCTCCATATTGGGGTCACGGGTGATCAAGTTGATTGCACCACCAAAGGTATTGCGTCCAAAGTACGCTGCTTGCGGTCCCTTGATCACCTCAATTTGCTGCACATCCATCAGGGATATTGAGGTTCCTCCATTCAGCACATAGATTCCGTCGATAAACATGGCGCCAGTACTGAAAGTGGGTGAAAACTGTGACGTCGTCATGCCGCGGAACTTGAGTTGCGTGTTCAGCCTGCCCGTTTCCTGATTGCCCTGATCGTTATACTGAAATCCTGGCGTGAAATTGGAAACTTCATTCAGGCTACGAATATCGTCCTTCAAAATATCATCCGCATTGAATACGGAAATGGTGAGCGGAACTTCCTGCAGGGATTCCTCACGTTTTCGAGCCGTCACAATGACTTCCTCAAGCATCCCCGTGCCAGCTTGCCCGGATGGTTTTGCCTGCGCCCAAACCTGCGCTGCTGGCCACATCAATGCCCCTGCGAGAATTAGTTTATAAGTGAAATGATTCATTCTGACCATGCTGGATGACCTCAGTTTAAAAAATATTTGCTTTGATCTGTCATTTGTACCGTACACCTGACATTTGTACCGTACGCGAACACATTGATCGGTGGATTCGTTTACGCAGTATAATTTATTGGTGCTCTATTCCCATAACAATATAACATATCCTTACATTTAATTTAACAAAACCTGAATCTTAATGCCTGACACCTCTTTTTGCTCCATTTACGATTGGCTGGAGCACGACATGGATCTGGTTAAGGTTAAGGCCACCTTCAATTCCTATAAGCTTCCAACTCCTGATTGTGGGTTCAACCCTAACCGTACCGATATACAGAACGCTCGATTCTTACTGCTGATCCGTAAAAATATCCAAAGGCAGTATCGCCGTAACACCCACATTGGGCGCGTCAACGACCTGACCGATTCTCAAATCTACAGCCACACTTGCAATAGCAACTGCCTGTGCACGTGTGAGCCCATGGTTTTCCACCATATAGTCGACCATTTCCAGCAGCGCGTTGCGGGCAGCAAGCGAGATGTCATTGGAAAGATTTTCCAGACCGGCAACCTTCGGAGAGTCCAGATACACCATATCCGGAGGAATTTCTCCGGCCTGTTTGAGCGGAAATCCGGTGGTTGCGTAGAAACGTCGCGAGGGAATGTCCAGCAGGTGGGCAGGCCCTTCATATTGAGGCCCACGCGCTAATTGCTGGCGGCCTTTAATGACCTCCGTGCTTACGAGAGTGTCGGAGTCCATCTCTATCGCTGTGCCGGAAACTTCACCGTCACCCTGCGCAAAATGCACATCACCAATGGCAAGACCACATCCATCCAGGTAACACGGCAAATAGATCGTCACACCCACACCCAGGTAACGGATATCCAAATTGCCACCATGCTCCCTGGGCGGGAAAGTTCGTAAACACTCTTTGGAATACTTGCCCTGCGGACCGCAGATTACCGCAGGTACTGCAAAGT
>CAZRTG010000073.1:12817-15925 GCA_964602895.1 uncultured Wenzhouxiangellaceae bacterium | reverse complement strand
AAACCAACGGATTTCCGGTAGCTGGAATTGCAAAATGGGGCCTTTCGCGATGCGTTCATCTGCCAAAGCGGCCAATGCCGGTGCGTACGCGGCTTGCGAGCGGAGCAGCGCCTGATGCTGGCTCTGCGGGGTCACAGCGATCCACCGCAGATCGCGGTTGATGCGTTGCGCAGACAAGTACGCCATAAAGAGCAATACCAACCCCAGGCTGATGGTACCGGAGTGAGCCCATAATCTGGCGGCTCTACCCGGTTGCATACGTGACCAGGCGGGGCGAAGCAGCCGATTGATGCATTCTGCCCACACCACCATGGTGCAAAGACTCATCAGCGGCAGAATGACCATCAGGTAGCGAATGACCTGTGAAGTCCAGAACCAGAACACCAGGTAGACAAGGCATATCCAATGTACCGGCTTGAGCACCGGTTTCTGCACGGGCAATAAGAAACAACTGGCCATGAACAGGCCGACCAGAAAACCGGCATTGCCGGCAGAGCCATTGAACCGGTCCCACTCGCTAAACATTTTGACTGGCAACAAGAGCAGATTCGTCCAGGTTTTATCCAGGCCATGACTGGCAAGCTCGGACATTTGGCCCTGCAGGTCATCGGCGGTCCAAATGGTATAACCGAACAGATCACCGGCAAAGGGGTGGACCGGGTTACCTACCAGCCACCAGGAACGCAGATACCAGAACAAGCCAACGACACTGACCAGCAATGCAAAACGCACACTGATACCCGGGCTACGGCTTTGCCATAACACCCACAGGCCAAGCGGCACGGTGAACCACGCTCCCAGGTACTTGGCACCCATGGCAGTACCGGCACAGATGGCAGCAAACCACAGCCAGCCGCGATCCTGCCCTTCCTGCCAGCGTGTCATTGCCAGGAAAGCTGCGGTTGTGAACAGCATCAAACCGTTGTCTACAAACGCCGCCGAAAAAGAATAAACAAATTCATCCAGCAGCAAAACAGCAAAAACCACCAGGATGGCTGTCGGCCAGCCTCGCCAGGCACGCGCTGCGCCATAAACGCCCAACAGACTCAGCCAGCCCAGACTGGCATGCAGCATTTGCGCCAGAACAGGTGCAGCCACATAGGAACCGGGCTTCATCAAGGCGACCGCATAGAGCAGGTTGATATTGTGGGTGTGTAAGGGATAACGCAGGGTGTCATTTACCGCCAGCCCACCCTGTTCCAGGTAAAACCGTGCATAAGGCAAGTGATAGGCCAGCGAATCAGACCCGGCCGCCGGACCCAGTGGCCGCACGATCCAGGCGCAGATCACCAGTACCAATGGCAGTACCGCCAACCAGCCTTGCAAAGACAGGTTGAGGTTAGTCCGCAAAGCCTGCAAACAGGCCGGGCGTTGCCACAAAAGCCAGGCACTGACGCACAGCAGCAGCGTATGGCTCAGACCGATTGCAATGGGATTCAGCTGCCCGCTGGCTGCCAGCACAATCAGCAGCAGGATTTGCACGGCCAGGCCGCCTGTGATCCCAAAAAACACTGTCAGCTCGATATTTGGCCAAGGTGTTTGCCCGGTGGATTGAGCATGGCCGAAGTCCAGCATCACCGATTGCAAGGCCAGGCCCAGCACCAAAGCACTGGCCAACCAGACTGCCAACCAGGCATACTGCGTCATGATCAGGACTGGCAATTCAAACATGCCGACAGAACCCCTGGTTAATTGCGAAACACCCAGTATTTACTGATCAGAAAGCTGATGACCGCGAGCACCGCTTCGATCAATAATTTACCGACCACCTGAATGCCCCATTCCGCACCCCAGTAATGCGACACCGCCATGATCAAGCCGGTACTGATAAAGGTCATCGTCAGCCACAACGTGACAAAGCGCAGTAAACTGCCCGTAAAATGGGCCACCGTATCCGAACGTTTGGCAAAAGTCAGGTAGCGGTTAGCCAGAAATCCACCTACCGCTGCGCTTGCGCGCGAAAGCACATTGGCTGCCGGAACAGCCAGACCAAAGCCCAGCAAGACACCAAACAGGCTTGCATCCAACACATATTGCAAGCCACCTACCAGCACGTACAACAGGGGCTGGCGCATTAATACTCCAAAATTATTGGTGTGGGTTCCAGAATCATTTGTTTGGCGTACGACGGGCCAGACGGGACAAGGGCATGGTCGGCTGGTTGCGGATATCGTAATTCAAAAAGGAAAGCAGCAACTGAAAACCAAGAATGACCGGCAGTCCGGCCAACATAACCGTTCCGGCGCTGGCTGTGATTCCCGAATTCACACTGGTAACCCAGGCGTCAATACCGGTAAACAGGCCGAAAAAAAACAACAAGGTGCCCAATACCAACTGCACACTGGCGATGCTGAAATCCCGCAGAAAATAGGAATAGAAAATCCGCTTGCCCAGGTTACGCATATGGCCCAGCAGGAACGGAAAAACAATTTTGCCGATGCGCAGGTTGGAGACTTCATTGCCATAGCGCGCCGGCATGGGTACATCAGTGACCACTGCCCGTGCCAGATTCAGGCGAAACAGCAAATCACTCTCAAAAAAGTAGCCATTCTGGACTTTATCCAGTGGAATCAGTTTGAGTGCGGCCGACGAAATTGCAGTAAACCCGTTGGTGGGATCGACGATCTGCCAATAGCCACTCGACAGCTTGCTCAAGGCTGACAACAGGCTGTTGCCCAGCAAGCGCATGGTCGGCATGCCACGCAAATATTCCAGTTCGTAAAAACGATTGCCTTTACAGTAGTCACTGAGCTTTTCGGATATGGGGTGTATCAGATCCAGGATCTGATCAGGGTCCATCTGCCCGTCTCCATCCAGCTTCACCATTAAATCAAAGCCATCGGCCAACGCTGCCCGGTAGCCCGCCTTGACGGCACCACCGACTCCCAGGTTTTTCTCGTTAAACAGCACCCGCACGCGCGCATCATCGAACTCAGCGGCAATGCGTTTGCCGCTTTCTTCCGGACAGGCATCATCCACACAATAGACCGCTGCGGCAAAAGGCAAGGCACCCCGAACCACGTCAACAATACTGTCGCTCACGCGATAGCAGGGAATGATGATGGCCAGATCAGGATTCATGGGCTACCGTCGGGAGCGAAAAAACGC
>CAZRTG010000073.1:0-12717 GCA_964602895.1 uncultured Wenzhouxiangellaceae bacterium | reverse complement strand
CCTTCACGAACCAGCACAGCACCTACCGGCACCTCACCCTCAGACTGCGCCTTTGCCGCCAGCGTCAGGGCATGACGCATCCAACGCGCATCATCGGCCTGCCCCCCGGCTTGTTCGGCTTCTCCAATGATGGCCGGATTTACAACAGTTTTCATCATCATTTCTATTGATTCGGCTTCGCTTTCCTTGATGATACACAGGCTGCCGGGAGTATTTTTCAAAAATACCGTTACCGCCGGAACAGGCGCGGATTCCGTACAACAAATTTGTGTATCCAGACTTCGATGAAAGAACGCTCCTGTTGCCGCATATACCACCAGCCAAGAACGCTGATTGCCAAAGCACCCAAAGCATTGACGATCATGTCCCACATAGTATCGGTCAACCCCGAAGTGTCACCCAGCATGGGTTTCTGCATTTGGGTTCCGGCCAGTTGGTCCATGGCAAATTCAAAGATTTCCCACAGGGTGCCTACGGTCACCGCGAACAGAAACGCAAAAAACGCCACAAATCGCGGCCGCATGTGCACGCCGACGTTTTCACTCTCATTCAATACATAAACCAGCAGAAACCCGAGGATACCCATCAACAGCCCGGAACTCGTATGCAGGACAATATCCCACCACCAATAGCGGATGTAATAACTTTGGATCTCTCCCAGGAACAATGCCGCGAACACAAACACAATGGCAAGCAGTTGGAATTCGGGAGGTATGTACACCCGGAAATGCCGGCCGAGAACGACCGGTAAAAGCGAAGTCACCATAATGGTAATGACCAGGAACGCATTAAACCACTGTCCGTCGATCAACAGCAGCACCAATTCCACCAACATCATGCTTTGCAGCGCAAACAGCACGCCACGGTGAATGCGCGTCGGCAAGTCGGTCGTATTCTGTTCTGACTGTTGTGGCTTGGGCCTGGTATCCATGGGAATATCATAAGCCATAGTTCGTTGTAACGAACTGACCGAGGAATGCAACGCCGCTGAGGGTCGGTTTACTCTTACAGGGCTTTGCCGCCCGGTGGTTTGCCTCCGTAAAAGTCCTCCAGAATGGCCACGATCTCTTCTGCCGTATCCACACAGGTAAACAACTGTGCGTCCTGTGGGCAGATAAAGCCCTCCTCTACCAGGTAGGCGAAGTCGATCACGCGACCCCAGAACTCGCTGCCGACCAGTACGATGGGGATGCGGGCCATTTTGCCGGTCTGTATCAGGGTCAGCACATCGAATAACTCGTCCAGCGTCCCGTAGCCCCCGGGGAAAGTTACCAGTGCACGCGCACGCAGCAGGAAGTGCATTTTGCGCAGCGCGAAATAATGGAACTGGAATGCCAGTTCGGGACTGATGAACGGATTGGGTTCCTGCTCGTTCGGCAAAGTGATGTTCAGGCCAATGGAGCGCGCGCCGGCTTCGAAGGCGCCGCGGTTGGCTGCTTCCATGATGCCGGGACCACCTCCGGTAACGACAACGAAATCGCAACGTTCCTCCTCCTGGAAACGGGACGAGACCAGATGTGCGAAACGCCGCGCCTCTTCATAGTAACGCGTATGATCCAGACGTCGTTTGGCCAGCCTGTGTGCGTCTAATGTTTCCGGGCCACACTGTCCGGTAACCACTTGCGCTTCCAGACCGGCCAACTCGGCTTGCGTCGCCTCAGGAGAATTCACGCGTGCACTGCCGAATACGACGACGGTTGAGTTGATTTTCTGTCGGCGCAGTTCTCGTTCCGGTTTGAGCAGTTCCAGCTGCAGTCGCACTCCGCGCAAATCGTCACTGGCCAGGAAATCCATGTCCTCAAAAGCGAGACGATAGGCGTCACCCTCCATGATGGAGCGCCGCCGTGCTTCGCGTTCACTGGCGGATCCAGACTCACGAGGTACAAAATGACCCGTTTCCTCGCAGCAGTCGGTCAGGTCATCCATGTCGGTACTTTTCTTGCGATCCATGCGGTCCTCCTTTTCAAACGGGTTGATCGAAAACTTATGATCATTTCTGTCCGGTTCAGGCCGGTGACCAGCCGCCTCCCAAGGCTTTGAACAGCGCCACCAGATCAATGGCGGTTGCGGTATGGGTGCGTACATAGGCGTCCTCGGCATCGCGCAAGAACCGCTCTTCGGCCAGCAGGTCGGTAAGCGCAATATCACCGGCTTCAAATCGTGCCTGCGCGTGAGCATAGCTGCGTCTGGCAGCCGTCACCGATGCCAGCTGTCGCTGAACGGCGTCCAGGCCCAGCCGATAATCACTGAGTGCTCGCTCCGCGTCGCCCAGGGCAACCAGTACGGCCTGCTCGTAAGCAAGTGCCGCCTGTTGCTGCCGCGACTCACTGGCGCGGATCTCTGCGCGGACCCGGCCACCGTCGAATACGCGCCAGGAAACCAGCGGAACTATCGAAAAAGTCTGACTTGCCGACTCGAACAGGTCGCCGGCATCAAGTGACTGGAAGCCGCCGCCCGCGCCGATTGTCAGCTTCGGGAACAACTCGGCGGTGGCCACACCGACATCGGCGGTGCGAGCCGCCAGCCTGCGTTCGGCAGCCCGCACATCGGGGCGGCGGCGCAGCAGGTCGGCACGCTCGCCCACCGGCAATGGCGTCAATCTGAGCTCTGGTGCTGCGGTGTCCAGCACTGCGAGTTCGCGCTCCGGTGGCGCGCCCAACAGCACGCCGAGACTCAATGCAGCCGCACGCATCCGCGCATGAATCCCGGGCAGTCCGGCATCGGCGGCAGCCAGACGCGCCTGCGCAGTGTCGACTTCAGCCTGCGCAGTATCGCCCGCTTCAAAGCGCTGACGTACCAGATCAAGTGTTTGTTGCAGGGTCTGCACCGCGGATTCACGTGCAATCAGCTCGCGCTGGGCGCCTCTGAGGCTCAGGTAGCTGCGCGCCACCTCGGCGGCAACGCGGATGCGTACGGCATAGGCATCGGCCTGTGCCACCTGCACGCTGGCCTCGGCACTTTCCACTGCACGCCGGATTCCGCCAAACAAATCGGCTTCCCAGGCTGCATCAAAGCCCGCGTCGTAAATCGTTTGATCACGCTCCATCCCCGGAATGGAATTGATCGGCAAGGGTCCGTTTTCGCTCTGCCTGCGTCGGGCTACACTGCCATCGGCATTGACAGACGGCGCGTAAGCACCAACCGCACGGTCATGCAGCGCACGGGCTTCGCTGATGCGTGCCTGCGCCTGACGCAGGTCGAGGTTTTCAGACAGCGCGGTAGTCACCAGTCGGTCCAGCACCGGGTCACCGAGCGATGTCCACCAGGTTTCCAGGTCGACCTGCGTCTGCGTATCTTCGTTTGGCTGTGTCCAGCCGCTGCCCGTATCCACTGGCGGTGGCTCGCGGTAATCCGGCCCGACTGCACAGGCGCCGAGCAGCAGCGCAGTAAACATGACGACCGTCCCGTGTGCCGCGTGGCGTCGGCGATTCGATGAATGTGTCATAACCACTCCTGTCTGATATCTCAAATTTGTCATTGCAGACGACTGCGAACGAATACCACGGCCATGGACAGTGTCACCAGTGCGATCACTGCAAGCGGCCAGGTGTTGGCAATAATGTCGGAAGCCGGCATCGCCCTCAGAAACGTGCCTTCAACAATCACCAGAAAGTGTTTGAGCGGAATGGCCTGAGCCATCCACTGCAGCACCACCGGCATGTTTTCCACCGGGGTGGCAAAGCCGGACATCAGCACCGCCGGCACGCCAATAGCGAAACTGCCGAGGATGGCCTGCTGCTGCGTCGCCGAGACCGAGGAAACCATCAGGCCGATGCCCACCACCGACAGGATGAACAACATCAGGCTGGGCAGCAGCAGCCAGAACGAACCCTCAAACGGGACGCCAAAGGCGAATTTTGCCGCTGCAATCATCAGCAATCCCAGAAAGGTACCAATGGCGAGTGCCGGCATGGCCTTGGCGACGATGATCTCCGTGGTGGTGGTCGGCGAGACCAGCAACTGGTCAAACGTGCCCAACTCGCGTTCGCGTGCAATCGACAATGAGGTAATCATCAGGCTGCTGAAGAAGACCAGGATGCCCGTCAGCGCCGGCACCACGAACCAGCGGTAAATCAGATTGGGGTTGAACCAGTTACGCACGGCTATCGGCGACACATCCGGCATGCTGCTGCTTGCGTCTGCACCCACATCTGTGGCGATGGCATTGAGGTAGCCAACCGTAATCTGACCGGCATTGCTGCGTCTGCCATCGACGATGACCTGTGCAATCCCGCTACCGCCAGCGGCAATATTGCGGGAAAAATCCGGTCCCATGTCAATCGCAGCAATCACCTTACGCCGGTCTATCATTTCTCTTAATTCGTCACGACTGTGCACGGCATATACTTCGTTGACGAATTCGGCAGCAGCCACGCGTGCCACCCATTCATACGACCAGCGACCGGCATCCCGGTCATACACGGCAATATTGGCGTTACGCACTTCCAGAGTGGTGGCGAAAGCAAACACGAACAACTGCATCAAGGGCGGCAAGAAAATCACCAGGCGGGCGCGGGGATCGCGCAGAGTGCTCAGGACCTCCTTGACGATCTGTGCACGCAGGCGGGCATTGGCAAATGGTCTGAACAGGCGTCGCATCGATCAGAACTCCAGGTTCTTGCGTGTCTTGCGCCTGGCAATCACAAAGAAGAACACGCCAATCGCCGCCATCGCCGCCAGATTCGGCAGAAATACCGCCCATACGTCACCAGCCAGAAATACTGTCTGCAGCGAGGATACAAAGTAGCGCGCCGGGATCAGGTAAGTGATGGCCTGGATCGGCACCGGCATGGCGTCGATCTCAAACAGGAAGCCGGAGAGCAAAAAAGAGGGCAGGAAGCCCGAAAACAGCGCGATTTGTGATGCAAGAAACTGATTTTTGGTGACGGCCGAAATCAGCAGACCCTGGCCCAGCGCCGGAATCAGGAACACAGCCGACAGTATCAACAATGCCAGCCATGAACCGCGCAAGGGCACATCGAAAACATAAATCGCCAGCAGTGCCGAGGTGATGGTGGCCAACATGCCCAGGACAAAATAAGGCAACAGTTTGCCGATCAGAATCTCCACCACCGAGGCCGGTGTTGACAGTACCGCCTCCATCGTCCCCCGCTCCCATTCACGCGCGACCACCAGTGCGGTGAGCATGGTACCGATGATGGTAATCACGATGGCGATGGCGCCGGGTACCAGCGAGCGGCGGCTTTCGAGTTCGGCGTTGAACCAGTAGCGCGGCTCGAGCATGACAGCCGGCGTCGGTGCAGCAATCGTGCTGCGGCCTGCCAGCCAGGTCTGCAGCACACCCTGCGCGTAATTGGAGACGAAATTGGCCGTATTGGGCTGCGAGCCATCAGTGATCACCTGAATCAACGACCCGGACTCGGGCGAAATCAGACGGCGCTCAAAATCCTGTGGAATAACCACAAAACCGCGCAGCTTGCCGGAAATGACCTGATCGGCAACCTCGCGGCGATCGCGTGCCGGCGTCACCGACAGGTAGCGGGTGCCGGCGAACGCAGCAGCCAGCGACTGTGCGGCAGCAGCATCGGACTCCAGCACCACGCCGATGCGCACCTCACGCACATCCAGCGACACCGCGTAGGCGAACAAAAACAACAGCACGACCGGCAGCACGAAGGCGATCAGGATGGTGGACGGGTCGCGAATCGCCTGCAGGCTTTCTTTGTGTACCAGTGCGATCAGGCGCCGCCAGTCGAAACTTCGCCCCGCCCGTTCTGCTGCCCTTTCTCTTTCCGGTACTATCGGGGCAACGCCGACACTGACTTCGATGCTTTCGCTGCTCATGCTGCGACCTTCGCGTCGGTGCGCGCCTCATCCAAAAGATCCGCTGATTCGACCAGATGAATAAAGGCATCTTCCATGGTCGGGTCGGGGTGTTGGTCGTTTCGGCTTTGGTATTTGAGTGCATCGGGCGTGTCCAGAGCGATCAGCTGTGCGCGATGCATCATGGCCACACGGTCGCAGTATTCGGCCTCGTCCATGAAGTGGGTGGTGACCATTACCGTAACCCCTTTACGCGCAAGACCGTTGATGTGGGTCCAGAACTCACGCCGGGTGATGGGATCGACACCGGAGGTCGGCTCGTCAAGGAATAACACCGGCGGACGATGCATCAGCGCGCAGGCCAGTGCCAGACGCTGCTTGTAGCCCAGCGGCAGCGAGTCGGGCGAGGTGTTGAGGTATTGCTGCAGATCGAAAGTCTCAATCATCTCGGCGATACGTTCACGCTTGATATCCGCCTCCAGTCCGTAAACGCCAGCAGAAAACTCCAGGTTCTGCCGTACCGACAGCAGACCATACAAAGAAAATTTCTGCGCCATATAACCGAGTTGGCTTTTTGCAGAACCCGTCGCAAGACGCAGGTCGTGCCCTACCACCCGCGCTTCGCCTTCCGTCGGTTTCAACAGGCCACAAAGCATCTTGAAGGTGGTTGACTTGCCAGCACCATTGGGGCCGAGCAGACCGAAAATCTCACCCCTGCGGACTTCAAAACTGACATTGTCGGTAGCGGTAAAGTCACCGAAACGTTTGGTCAGATTCCGGCAGGACACGGCGATATCCGAATCCAGTTTGACCGGGTCTATGCGCTCGGCCAGCGCCGATGTACCCCCTGGGCCGCCGCCCAGCAAATCGATAAAAGCGTCCTCGAAGCGCGCTTGCACCGGCTCGAGTTTTGCACCGACATCAACGGCCAGCGCATCGATTTCCTCGCGTCCGGCACCGTCGCGCAACACCACACGTACGGCATCGCCCTGGATGACACCGTCACCAACGCTGCCCAGATTCAGCGCCCGCGACAGCACCGCGCGACGCTCGCTACCGACCTGTTCCAGGCGAAAACTGCGCTGTTTGAGGCGGTCGGTGAGTTCCTGCGGCGGACCGTCAAATTCGAGTTTGCCCTCATTGAGCAGCAGCACACTCTCGCAGCGCTCGGCTTCATCGAGATAAGCTGTCGACCAGATCACTGCCATGCCATCATCGGTCAGCGCCTGCACCATGCGCCACAGGTCCTGGCGGCTGACCGGATCCACGCCCACGCTGGGCTCATCAAGCAGCAACACTTTGGGTCTGGCCATCAGCGCACAGGCCAGCCCCAGCTTCTGTTTCATGCCACCGGAAAGCTTGCCGGCCAAACGTTCGGTAAAGGGGCCAAGTCGGGTAAAGTCGAGCAAGCTTTCAAAAGTCCCGGAGGTCTGGTCGGCATCCATACCACGCAGTTGCGCGTACAAGCGCATATTCTCCATCACCGACAGGTCCTCGTAGAGGCCGAAGCGCTGCGGCATATAGCCAGTGACGATATGGATGTCCTCATTGTCGTTAACCACATCGAAACCGGCTACCGCGATGGTGCCCTGGTTGGGCACCAGCAGCCCGGTCATCATCCGCATCAGCGTGGTCTTGCCGGCGCCGTCAGGGCCGACCAGACCGGTGAGGCGGCCGTAGTGGATTTTGGCACTGAAACCGCGCAGGGCCTCGACTTTACCGGCGTTCCTGCCAAAGTGTTTTGCGACACCCTCGATAATGACGGCAGCGGTATCCGTGCCGTGCCCGTGTGAGGTGTTGGTGTCGGCGTTGAAGCTTTTCTCGCTCATGTCATTGCTCGCGAACGCCCGGTTCGCTGCCTGTCAGGTTGGTATCAACTTCGACCGTGACCGGCATGCCCTGACGCAGGCCCTGGTCGGCATCGGCGACCACCACGCGCAGCCGATAGACCAGATCGGTGCGCAGATCGGTGGTCTCCACGGTTTTTGGCGTGAACTCGGCACGCGGCGAGATGAATCCAATCTGGCCGTGATAGACCTTTTCCGATGAATCGGTGTAAACGCGCACCGACGAACCCGGTGCAATGCGGCCAAGGTCCGGTTCGCTGATGTAGGCACGTACATAAACCGGGTCGCGCAAGCTGAGGCTGTACACGGTACTGCTGCTTGCCACCATGCTGCCCGGCTCGCGCACCCGCGCGATCACGGTGGCATCGCTGGGCGCTACCAGTTCAGTGTCGGCCAGCGCGGTACGAGCCTGCGCCAGCGCAGCTGTGGCTACGGCTACCCTCGCCTCGCCGGCCGCGATGTCCTCACTGCGGAATCCGTCCCTTGCCAGGGACAGTGCCGCTTTGGCCGCTGCCAGATTGGCCATCGCCTGATCGTGTGCGGCGCGCGCCGTGTCTACGGTGCGTTGGCTACTGGCGCCTGATTCAAGCAGACTGCTCTGGCGTTTGAGATCCAGCTCGGCTTTATGAAAAACCGCCTGCGCCTGACTGACCTTTTCCTCCGCCTGTGTGATTTCCTGTGGGCGGTTTCCGCTGTAGAGCTTGGCCAGTTCAGCCTGGACCGCTTGCAGCTCTGCCTGGGCGGCGGCAAGCCTGTCCCGATAAGGCTCGGCATCGAGGCTGGCCATTACCTCACCGGCACTAACAGCATCACCCTCGTCAAACGTCATATGCGCCAGACGACCGGGCTGGCGGAACGCCAGTTCCACCTCGCGGATGTCAACGTTGCCATACAGGCGCAATACACCGTCATCACCTTCATTGTTGTGCAACTGCCAGTACAGCAACAAGCCAAGGGCAATGATTGCGATGGCCATGAGCACCACCACACGTATTTTGCCAGTGGAATTTTTCTGCGTTTTCATGGATAGGTTCTCCGCCGATAAGGCAGCTATCGCTTACTGCCTTATTGTTAAAATTAAAACTTACAAGCCAGCTGCAAGGCCTTGTTTAAAAGAACAAAATGCCAGGGTCAGGGCGCAACACACAAAACCGCTGAAGGCAAGTTGCACGGATCGTGTGCAGCGTAACGAAGGTTGGGATTAAGGGTTTTCAGTCGCATGGCCAGCCCCGCTGGTACGCCAGGCAAAAAATGCAATCAAAATCCATATCAGCGAGCGCAGACTCATGGCGGCTACCGTGCGTTGTTCATAGGCGCCGCCGGAATAAACATGTACTCCAAAGGCGACGAAGGTGAGCACCGTCGCCGTGGCAATGGCGATTGCCAGTCCAACCGCCCAGCGCCGCTGCAGCCACAGGCCGATACCGGCGACCACATAGGCAAAGCCAGCAATGAAGTTGAACCAAAGCACAAAGGGGACATAGTCTCCCGCAGTCATGCGCGCCGCTTCACCACCGAATAAAACGGTTCCGCCCTCCTTGATCGTCATCAGGCCGAAGGCAAGGGCAATCAGGGAAAGCACCCATGTCCAGACACTGCGTTGCTTGATTGTTGCCATGATTATCTCTCTCAGTTCATTCAATAAAAAAAGACAGGTTGGCTAGCTGGAGCACCCGGTAACGGCCTCAGGCAGTTCAGCACACAGTTCATTGGGCACTGCTGATACCCCTGCGGTAAATAGCAAATACGCCCGGAGCATTGCGACGGATGCTGGCTACATCGCCAGCCAGCAGGGATTGCATCACCAGACCCTGAACCGTGCCGATAAAAAGCGTAGCGGCAGCTTCGGTATCGAGTGCGGCGTCCAGCTCCCCCTCTGCCTTGCCCTTTTCAATCAAACCGTGCAAACGCTCTCCATAGCCTTTGATCATGATCTGTACCAGTCGCTTGGCAGGGGTCGATTCGGCGTGCTGCAATTCGCCAAACATCATGCGGGGAACACCGGGGTGCTCGACCACGAACTTGATATGGCTCATGAACATGGCCTCCAGGGCAGCCAGCGGTGATGCTATGCCCTGCGCAGAGCGGTCAATGCGAGCCATAAGCCGTTCAGCCACCCATGTCATGACCGCGCACCAGATGGCCTCTTTATTGGGAAAGTGTCGAAACAGGGACCCTTGCGTGACGTTCATATGCTTGGCAATGGCCGCGGTAGTGATTCCACTGGGGTTTTGTGAAGCTGCCAAATCAACGACCGCCTTTACGGTCACAGCGCGTCGCTCATCAGCAGGAAGATGTTTTGCGCGATTTTGCATGCTTGTGGTCCTCAGTACGTAGTAATTGATTACTATCTTATCTGAGAAAATAAAAAGTGCAAGTCTTTTGGTAATTGCCCTTACCGCACAAACCAACCAGACGGCGTGGAACACTGCTGCCGATGGTCTATCACCAATTCAGCGTCCCCAATCCTACTGGCGCCGAAGCGCCAGTAGGCCCAGTGAGCTGTTTCGACGTCTGTTACAGCCCGTTAGTCCTTTTCATCAGGCGGCCAGCATCCCTTTTTCTTTAAGCGCATTCATGATTGCATCCGAGGTAACCGGTGGGTTGATCCTGACACCGATCGCGTTATAGATCGCGCTGCATATAGCTGCCGGAACGGCACAGGTAACTCCTTCACCGATCCCTTTGGCTCCGTATGGACCAAATGGGTCGTATACCTCTTCAAAGAAAATGTCCGGGTCTGGCATGTCCAGCGGCCCCATGATTTTGTAATCCATGAAGTTCGGGTTTACGATCGCGCCGGATTCTTCATCAAAAATGAGGTTCTCCGTTGTACATAGCCCCATGGATTGGTAATAGCCGCCAGCCACCTGATTTTCACATATGGCAGGGTTGACCACAGTTCCACTATCGTGGACGGCAACAAACCTGACCACTCGCCATTGAGCCGTTCTGGTATCAACCTCCACTTCGGCAAAATCGGCGATCATCATATTGCCGGATTCATCAAACTTCACTCCCTCGGAAGCACGACCAATGACTTCCGGAGGGGAAAGTGTTTCAAATATCGGTGTACTTAAAACATCTTTGAGCGACATGCATTTACTCGGACTCCCCTTGACGAAAACCATCTTGTCTTTGAGATCCAGATCTTCCGGACTGGCTTCCAAATGTTTTGACGCAAATTCAAGAATCTGTCGTTTTGCATCTT
Organism: uncultured Wenzhouxiangellaceae bacterium; assembly: GCA_964602895.1. Classification (GTDB taxonomy): domain Bacteria; phylum Pseudomonadota; class Gammaproteobacteria; order Xanthomonadales; family SZUA-36; genus JAWXBM01. The sequence continues at coordinate 1,875 of CAZRTG010000073.1, read as the reverse complement.
CCGCCGCCTTTTTTGTAGCCCTGGCCACCATGTGCATGCCGTTACTACCGAAGGTCACCATCGTGTGCCCGCAAACCTCGGTATCGCCATCAATCACATTGACGTCCTCGACATCGACACCCAATACTTCTGCAGCAACCATCGCCTGCGTGGTGTCTCCTCCCTGACCCATTCGACCAATGCCGGTCGTAAGAGCCATCGTGCCGTCCTGGTTGCATTTCAAAATAATGCCGTTGTAGCCAAAAAAAGACAGGCCGCTGATATGAGTGGAAATGCCCATTCCGATACCGCGTACTTTGGTACCATCAACTGAAGAGGGCTTGCCCCAACCTTTCCATTTTGCATCCCAGTCGAATTCTTTGGCACCTTTGCGAATACATTCGTCCAATCCACTGCTACCCAGTGGAATAGAAATCACTTCATTGAAGAGAACGCGTGCAAACAACTGTTCTTGCGATGTATAGCAAATGTCGCCAGGCTGAAATATATTCTTGAGGCGAAAATCTACGGGGCTTTCATTGAAATGCTCCGCCGCCATATCCAGCGTTTGATCCATTGCGTATGCAAGGGTCAGGTCCCCGACTCCTCTCATACACCCGGCCGGGAGGAGATTGGTAGCCACTCCAATGAACCGGACTCGCCCGTTGGGCGGTGAAAATATATCCGCCACCGACTGGTACGGGTCAAATTTCGCGCCGTATGAACCATTGTCCATGATATGACGTATGTCCTGGCTCACCATAAGCCCTTCTTTGTTGAAGCCGAACTTTATGTCAATAAGTGGTTTTTCACGACGTTTTACAGTGGTCTGCACCTCGTCCCGGGTGAGAATAAGCCGTACTGGCCGCCGAGCTTTCTTTGCCAGAACAATGGCAAGGTTCATGAAATTATTTGCCCACCAAAGGCCGAAGGAGCCGCCTGTCGGCGTGGAGTACACTCGAACCTGACTGGGCGACAGTCCGGTGAATTCACATACGGCATCTCTGATCCAAAAAAGCGCCTGGGTGGAGGTCCAGATAGAAAGGTTATCGCCTTCCCACATTGCTGTGCAGGAGTTTCTGTCCAGCGGCGCGTGCTGCTGGTTTCCCATGGTAACCCGGTTTTCAACGACGTAATCGGATTCCTCAAGTCCTTTTGCATAGTCACCCCATTCGTAAAGCGACGGTTCCAATTGGTTTGGACCCCAGGGCCGAACTTGCGGCGCATTTTCTGCAATGGACTCTTCCAGATCAAAAATCGCTGGCAATTCTTCATACTCGACTTCTATTAAAGCCAGGGCCGCTTTGGCAGTTTCTTCATCGACAGCCGACACGGCCGCGACATCGTCACCGACATAGCAAACCTCTTGAGACAATATAGGCCCAACAAAATTGAAACTCAGATCTTTCCAGGGGTTGGCACAACAGGTACTGGGATTACCCGGCATGATATTGTCTTTGTAAGTGACAACTGCACTCACACCACGTAATGCTTCTGCCTTGGAGACATCGATATGGGTAATCCGGGCATGCGCATAAGGGCTGCGCAATACCTTGGCCACATGCGTCCTGTCGGGCGGGCGGACATCAGCAGAATACTTCAGTCGTCCGGTAGTTTTCTCGGCCGCGTCGATCAGTGGCACACTACGCCCAACAACACTATTTTGCACTGCAGTCATGTCATTCACCTCATGTGTTTCGCAGCATTTCAGCTGCGGAAAGTATTGATTTTACGATGCGCGGGTAGGTACCACAGCGACAGATATGTCCGGCAATGGCTTCTCTGATTTCCAGCGACGTGGGGTCATCGTTTTCATCCAGCAATTTTTTGGCAGCCATAATCATTCCGGGGGTGCAATAGCCACATTGCATACCATGATGCTCGACAAAAGCCGCC
>CAZRTG010000072.1:0-16059 GCA_964602895.1 uncultured Wenzhouxiangellaceae bacterium | reverse complement strand
GTATCCGGCCCCTTTATCCTATCCGGCCCCTTTATCCAAGCCCTCTCTCAAATGCTCCAGCAAAAAGCGCACCTTCGGTGACAGCAGCCGGTTTTGCGGACATACCGCCCAAATGCCCTCATCGGGCTGCTGATACTGCGTCAACAAGGCAACCAGCTGTCCTGAGTCCAGGTGCGGCTGCACGTAGTACTCCGGGAGTTGCACAATGCCCAGGCCTTTCAGTGCCGCATCGAGCAAAGCCCAGCCGCTGCCACAGGTGAGATTGCCCTTGATCCTGAGACTTCTGGTCTTGTTGTTTTCCTGGAAGCGCCAGTGATCCTGGCTGCCCTGCAGGCAGTTGTGATGTTCCAGCTCCGGTAAGGAATGCGGGGCTCCGCGGCCTGCCAGATACCGTGGCGAGGCACATACGTACTGGGTTCTGGTGGCCAGCCGCCTGGCCATCAAGGTGGAACTTTTCAGCGTACCAATTCGCACGGCCAGATCATAACCTTCACCAATAAGGTCCAGGGTCCGGTTGGTCAGGTTCAGGTAAACATCGAGCTCCGGATACTGGAGCACGAAGTCATTGACCAGCGGCGCGATGGTCTTTTCCCCGTAAATCACTGGCGCGGTGATCCTCAGTTTGCCGCGGGGGACCGACAAAGCATTGGTGACCGTGCGCTCGGCTTCCTCCAGTGCGTCCAGAATCTGGCGACAATGCTGAAAATAAATCTGCCCGGCTTCCGTCACAGAGACCTTGCGGGTGGTTCGATGGAACAACTGGGTGGCCAACCGGGCTTCCAGGGCACTGACCTGCCGGCTGATCTGTGCTGTGGATATTCCCAGCCGCTTCGCAGCCTGCGTGAAACTCTCCGTCTCGGCAACCGCCACAAACTCGGTGACACCTTTCCATGCAAACATCGTCACTCCTGATGGCCTGTAACAGCCAAATCGAAAGCAGCTCACTCAGCCTGACACGAAAGTCATTCTATCCCTATTATTACTGTACAGTAAAAGTGTTTTGACAATTACCCGGTTTATCTACCTGGTTGTTATCAATACAATACATCCATCGCACAAAGCGGGCTGCACAACTTCGTTTGCAGCGCGGAAAACCATTCCACCCAATCGTGTCGCACAATCCACCAAGGAGAAATTATGTCTCAGATGATCAAATCCAGAGCCGCCATTGCATGGGGTCCAAACCAGGCACTGTCCATTGAAGAAGTGGATGTCATGCCGCCACAAGCCGGTGAAGTGCGGGTTCGCGTTGTTGCCACGGGTGTCTGCCATACCGATATGTTCACACTCTCAGGCGACGATCCGGAAGGCATTTTTCCCGTCATCCTTGGTCACGAGGGAGGCGGCATCGTGGAGTCGGTCGGTGAAGGTGTCACCAGTGTAAAGGTGGGTGACCATGTGATTCCCCTGTACACACCGGAATGTGGCGAATGCAAATTTTGCACCTCCGGCAAGACCAATCTGTGCCAGAAAATCCGCGCGACCCAGGGTAAGGGCCTGATGCCAGACGGCACCACGCGTTTTTTCAAGGACGGCAAACCCATTTTCCATTACATGGGCTGTTCAACCTTCTCCGAATACACGGTGTTACCGGAAATCTCGCTGGCCAAGGTCAACAAGGATGCGCCATTGGAAGAAGTTTGCTTGCTCGGCTGTGGCGTCACCACCGGTATAGGTGCCGTGCTGAATACCGCCAAGGTCGAAGAAGGCGCCACCGTAGCCATTTTCGGCATGGGGGGCATTGGCCTGTCTGCCATCATTGGTGCCACCATGGCCAAGGCCAGCCGCATCATCGCGATCGACATCAATGAAAGCAAATTCGATCTGGCACGCAAGCTGGGTGCCACCGATTTCATCAACCCGAAGAACTACGACAAACCGATCCAGGATGTGATCGTAGAGCTGACCGACGGTGGTGTCGACTATTCCTTCGAGTGCATCGGCAATGTCGATGTGATGCGCTCGGCGCTGGAGTGTTGCCACAAGGGTTGGGGCGAGTCGGTCATCATTGGTGTTGCCGGTGCCGGCCAGGAAATCTCCACCCGCCCGTTCCAGTTGGTGACCGGTCGAGTGTGGCGTGGTTCCGCTTTTGGCGGTGTCAAAGGCCGTTCGGAATTGCCCGGCATTGTCGACCAGTACATGCGCGGTGAGTTCAAGCTCAACGACTTCATCACCCATACCATGGGGCTGGACCAGATCAACGAAGCATTCGATCTGATGCATGCAGGTAAAAGCATCCGCTCCGTAATCCATTTCGATAAATAAAATAGCCAGCCACCCACGTGAGGGTGGCTGCGCTCTTGACCAGGAAAATAAAATGACGATAGAGAATTTGAGCCGCAACCGCATGTTCGGCGGCTGGAACAAGCAATACCGGCACGCTTCAAGCAGCCTGAATTGCGACATGCGTTTTGCCATCTACCTGCCAACGCAGGCCTCCAACGGGAACAAGGTGCCGGTGCTGTACTGGTTGTCGGGCCTGACCTGTACCGACGAGAACTTCATGCACAAGGCGGGCGCACAGCGTATCGCAGCGGAACTCGGTATCGCCATCGTGGCCCCGGACACCAGCCCACGCGGCGATGCAGTGGCGGATGATGATGGCTATGACCTCGGCAAAGGTGCCGGTTTCTATGTGAATGCCACGCAAAGCCCGTGGAGTCAGCACTACCAGATGTATGACTACATATTGCATGAGTTGCCGGAATTGATCGAGTCCACATTCCCGGTCAGCGATGTGCGTTCGATCTCGGGTCACTCCATGGGCGGCCACGGTGCCCTGGTGCTGGCACTGCGTAATCCCGAGCGATTCCAGTCGGTGTCGGCTTTCAGCCCGATCAGCAATCCGGTCAACAGTCCCTGGGGCAAAAAAGCACTGTCCGCCTATCTGGGTAAAAACACCGACAGCTGGGCCGATTACGATGCCAGTATGCTGATGCGCAACGCCAGCCAGTTCTTACCGACCCTGGTTGATCAGGGTGAGGCTGATGAGTTCCTGCAGGAACAACTCAAGCCGGAAGTCCTGGAGGCCGCCGCTAAAGCCAGCGGTTATCCCCTGGTGCTCAACCGCCATGAAGGCTACGACCACAGCTACTTTTTCATCGCTACCTTCATAGAGCAACACCTGCGCTTTCACGCACAGCATCTGGGCGCATAGAAAAGGGGTCGGATCCCTTTTCTCCGTTTCGATCTCATACTAGAAAAGGGGTCGGATCCCTTTTCTCCGTTTCGATCTCATACTGAGCAAGCAGCCAAGTGGAGAATAGCTTATGCGAAAAGGGATCCGACCCCTTTTCTCGCTTGCCGGGTGGGTAGTCGGCGTCTCTACCGTTATTTCCCCGGTTCTGGTCACGCTGCTGCTGTCGTTTCTTGCTGGAGGAATTATGCTGGTTGTTCTCGAAGAAGAGTTTTCACGTGAACACCCCTCATCCTTTCCCGCCTTTCTGGCAGCCGTTGCCGTCTACACCGTGGTACAGATTTTGATTTGATCCGATTCACCAGAGGGGTTCGCAAGAGATTTGGGGTCAAGCTGGACTGACCCCGGATTTACCCGCAAAACCGCTTCAACGCTCGCTTCAGAAAATCTCCAGATATTCTCCAGAAAACGGGCAGGACAGTAATCGGGTGGTGCCACATCATTTGGCCAAGGCACGGGGTCAGTTGTGGCGACAACCCGGAGCCTGGAGTCCCGCCAGTCTGTTCCGTACGTTGTCTGTTCCGTACGTTTAGAACAAAGTGCCGGAAGAAATTGGCAGGACGCTGTCCATCCAACCGATGTGGAGTAATGAGCATGAATATCAAGTTTTTAAAAACCGAGTACAACACGAACAACACCCGTTCCAGATCGAAGCGATTGTCGACCACGTTTGTCCTGTGCCTGTTGCTGCTGACCCAGTTCAGTGCAGAGGCTCAAGCCAAGGCCCTTCATACGGACCCGGTCGTGGGTACCTGGAACGTCATCGCGAACATTTATAACTGTGAAACGGACAAACCAATTGCTCTTGGGAGCCAAGCGCTGGCACTGTTCAATGCCGATGGCACACGTCATGAAACGAACGCCACCAGCCCCGCGTTGAGAACCCCGGCCTATGGCCATTGGCGCCGCGTGAAAAAACAGGAGTATGAATTCGCTTTCAAGTTCTACCGCTTTGATGCCAATGGGGTCAATATCGGATCGACCAGCGTCCGGCATGATCTGTTCCTGGCAGCCGACAATGCGAGCTACTACTCAGAAGGTATCGCAGAATTTCTCGATCCTGCCGACAACCTGCTGTTTGTCGTCTGCTCGGACGCTACGGCAACGCGCTACGAGTAATTCGCACCCGGGTCTACGTAAGGGGCGGAACAACCGCCCCTTTAGGCTCGGCGGCCCGGTTTCAATTCCCGATCAGGCCGAGATCACATTCAAAATCATCCACTCCGCTTGGGCGGCAGAAAGCGCCCCAGTTGCCGGTTGTACGCCAGTAATCGACCAGGCCCCACTGACTCACCAATGGCTTGAATCCGGGCAGGCGCCGCATCTCGCTCAGGACAGGTCGCCAAACAGTCCAGTTGAAAGCCATGCCGTCCAACGGGGGGAGTCGCTGCATGGCCTCCAGAGCCAGTTCCGGATCGCGGAAGTAAGCAGCCCAGGTCGCGATGGTCATCACCACCACACTGCTGTTCATGCTGGTCGGATCGTCGATGTAACTTTGAAGCTCGGTCAATGCCAATGCAGGGGTGTCCAGATAGCGTAACATCGACTCGTTGAGCTTTCTGGTCAGTGGGCCAACCGCGATCTGTGCCTGCAATTCGCGCCTGATGGCTTGCTTGTCGCGCTGTCCCATAGCGCGCATCAGAACCATGGTTCGAATCGCTCTGGTGTCTTCAGCAAAGCCGAGGCTGCGTTGGTACTCTTTGTTTGCCTGTGCAAAATCACCAGCGAGTTCAAAGGCAATCTGCACCCACAGGGAAGACTCAAGTGCCAGTGGCTCGGCCTGCAGGTCGCGCGTGAATTCAGTTATGGCTTCCCGTGGTCGGCCGACATTCAACAAAAAAGTGCCGTAGGACCCGGTTTGCGGCATATGGGTTGTCGGCGGCTTCTGTAGAGATTTGAACAGACGTTCAGCCTCGACCAGGTTGCCCAGAGAGACCTCTCTTTGCGCCGAGAGGTAGGTCACTTTGGGCCAGTCCGGTGCCAGCGCGGTGATGCGCTGCTCGGTATCGGACAGTTGCTTCTGCCACTCCGCTCGGCGGCTTGGAACATCGATGGATGCCTGCTGGTATGCACCCGCCAGTGCCGCCCAGGCGGCGATGAACCCCGGGTCTATGCTTACCGCTCGATCGAAAGCATCGATACTGGCCAGGACATTGTACGCACCGCCAGCGGCTGCCGCGGCAAGCCCGGCGAGATAGGCATCATAAGCATCGAAATTCCGGGTGCCTCCCTGTCGGATGATTCGGGCGGCAATGGAGAGCCTCAGGGCCGAGGCCACAGTCTTTGCGATCTCTTCCTGGATCGTAACAAAATCGTCGAGGCTGCGGTCATAGGCATGTGACCACAGGTGTGAGCCATCGGCCGGGTTGATGAGCTGTGCCGTGACCCGCACACGATTTTCAACCTTGCGTACGCTGCCTTCGAGTACGTGATTGACTCCAAGCATTCGCCCGATCGTTCGCAGATCCTCGTTTCTACCCTTGAAGGCGAATGACGAGGTCCGACCAATGACCCGAAGGCCTGGCAGATTCGCCAGCTGCGTGATCAGTTCTTCTGTAAGTCCGTCGGCAAAATAGTCCTGCCCGGCGTCAGGCGAGAGGTTGATGAATGGCAATACGGCGATGGATGGCTGTTCTGAAACCGTGGGCAGCGTAGTTCCGGCAACGGGGAGTTCGAAGCGATGCGGGTAGTTCAGGTACAAGGCTGCAAGCAGGCAGGCCGCGAGAGCCCCGCCGGCCCATGCAAGCAGGCGTCGTCTGTTCCGTGGCCGGGGTAGAGGTGCTTGCATGGTCGTGCCAGCACCTGTGTCAGGGCTTTCATCGGCATCGCCCCATATGACCGGTGCAATCAGGCGGTGACCCTTGGTCGGTACGGTGGCGATGTATGTAGGTGCCTTTCGGTCGTCTCCCAGCACCGTGCGTAATTGGGTAATGCACTTGTAAACCGGGTTATCGCCCATCGGCCGGCCCTGCCAGATCGCATCGATCAGCTCATCGGCGCTCACCACCTGCCCCGGTCGTTCGGCCAGGTAGACCAGCACTGCCATGGCTTTCGGCATCAACAGGACTTCGCCGGCCGGACCGGTGATCCGGTCGAGGCTGGGCTCGACCTGCCAATCGCCGACCTGCAACCTCATGGCTCTGCAACCCCCTGGGCTGCTGGTTTTCCTTTGGAGAATGTATCAGGGCTGCGTTCCATTGCTGCTCCTTGGACGGAGATAATGAACCGGTTCTCTCGGCAATTCCATTCCGGTCGAAATGGAATGTTAGCACTCAAAATTGGGGTCGGATCCAATTTCCTCTCTCAAAATGGAGTCGGATCCGATTAAAAAGTCAGATCAGAGTCGATTTCCTTCACACGAATAGGAAAAACCCTATCGAAACAGCAGTGTATACATGGCATGGTGAGCTATCGATCAACAGGTTCTTCCATCATGCCCAGACCCGCCAGACTCAACTTGTCAGGCATTCCGCAACACGTCACACAACGTGGCAATAATCGTCAGGTATGTTTTTTCAGTGATCAGGATCGAAATATTTACTTGCGTCTATTGGGTAAAGCAGCACACCGTCGAGATTGTCAGATACATGCTTACGTTCTGATGACCAATCACGTGCATCTTTTGGTCACGCCAAACACTGCTGACGGAGTATCCTGGCTCATGCAAGATACCGGACGTGAGTATGTGCAGTACGTCAATCGAACTCACCAACGCAGCGGTACGCTTTGGGAAGGGCGCTTTAAATCTTCGCTGGTGGATAGTGAAACGTATTGTCTCACGTGTTATCGCTACATCGAACTCAATCCCGTGAGAGCAGCGATGGTTGATACACCGGATGCCTATCGCTGGAGCAGTTATTCAGCCAATGCACTCAATCAAAAAAACGAGATTGTCACGCCACATGCAGTGTGGCGTTCCTTAGGAAAAAATTCAGTTAGCCGCTGCCAGGCATACCAACAATTGCTTGAAGCTGAACCATCAAAATCAGAACTACAGAAGATACGACTCAGTAACCTGAAAGGGTTGCCGCTTGGCTCGGAACGATTCAAAAGTCTGGTCGAATCACAGCTGGGCATTGTATTGGGTTCCAGAAATGTTGGCAGGCCAACAAAAACTGTTTAAATTGGATCCGACCCCCTTTGGCCAGGCCAGCAAAAACTGATTAAATTGGATCCGACCCCTTTTACTGGCGGGAAGCCAGGCTGATGGACATACCCATCGCCGTTACTGCCCTCAGTGGCCAGGAACTGGAACAGATGGGCTTACCGGATCTAACGTACCTCAGTCAGTATTCGCCCAACACCACGCTGGAGCCGACGCCAGGCACCAACACCACCCTGACGGCCTATATCCGTGGCGTTGGCCAGCAGGATGTCAACGCTGGTTTTGAAACAGGAGTGGGCATGTATCTCGATGATGTCTACCTGAACCGCCCTCAGATGGCGATTCTGGATGTTTACGATGTGGAGCGTATCGAAGTGCTGCGCGACCCACAGGGAACCCTGTTCGGCCGCAACAGTGTGGGTGGAGCCATACGCTACATCACCCGGCCATTGAGCGATCAGGTTTTGTTTCGTGCCAGGCTCTCGTACGGCACGGATGACCTGCGCGAAGCCGTGCTCACAGCCTCGGCACCGTTAACGGAACGCTTTCGCATCGGCGGCACACTGGCCACGCTGGCGCGGGATGGGTTTGGTGAGAATCTTTACCTGGGCATTGAAAATTACAACAACGATTCACTGGGCTTGCGGATGGGTGCAGAGTGGGATGCCACTGACCAGTTGCTTTTCCGCTTCAATGGTGACTATCTGCAGGATGACTCCAATGCCAAACAAGGTCGGCGCATGCTGACGGGACGGCTGAGCGGAGCGCCAGTGTTGACCGATGTTTACAACACCCGTGCTGGCTTGAACAACCCCATCTAGTCAGTCAAAGCGGGTGGCGTTTCTTTGCTGGCCCAATGGCAGGTACAACAGGGCATGGAGCTAAAAAACGTATTGGCCTGGCGCAAGGATACCAGCTGGTCGCCCTGGGATTTCGACAGCCTGCCAGTACCTGATTTTGATTTGTCCCTGTATTTCCGCAACAAACAGTTTTCTGAAGAAATCCAATTGTTGCTGAGCGGGCAACGCTGGAACGGCGTTGTGGGTTTGTACTATCTGGATGCCAGCGCATTCCAGGTCTACGACGTGTTGCTGGCCACCACCGGCGCGATCATTGGACGCCCCGGCCTAACCGCCAATACGGTGGGAGATGTCAACACCAGAGCCTGGTCTGTGTTCAGTGATTTCAGTTTCGATATTAACGACTACTGGTCGGTAGAAGTAGGGGCTCGTTATACTCAAGACAGGCGTCAGTCAACCGTACAGCGTCAATCCCTGACAGGTGGTAATTCTTTCTGGTTCGGCGGCACGGGCGTACCTTTCGCAACAACTTCAGATTTTCAGGGCCAGGAGACCTTCAGCAAAATCACCCCAAGACTGAGCTTGAGCTGGAAGCCGAACGAACAGCAGCTGATCTATGTTTCCTGGAGTGAGGGCTTTAAAGGGGGTGGATTTGATCCGCGTGGCCAAAGTACGCTGGCACCGGACACGGGTGGTGATGGCCTGGTCAGCGATGCCGAGGTTTTCGAGTTCATGAAGTTTGAACCGGAAACCGTAAATGCCTTCGAAGTGGGTATCAAATCCGTGCTGTTGGGTGGATCGATGAACTCCCGCCTGGCAGTTTTCTGGTCCGACTATAGCGATGTTCAGATACCCGGTTCACTTGCAGCGGATAGCGATGGCGACGGCATTCCGGATCAGTTTGTCGGTATCACCACCAATGCAGCTGAAGCAGAGATCAAAGGAGCCGAATGGGAAGGATTGGCCATTCTGGCAAGCAATCTGGGTCGCCAGAATTCCCGGCTCAGGTTGAGTTGGGCTTTTGGCTATGTGGATGCTCGGTTCAAAAGGTTCATTGACGATAAAGGACAGGATGTCGCCGGGATTTACAAATTCCGCAATACACCAAAATGGACTGCGAATGGTGTGCTCAGTTATGAACTGCCCCTGAACCTGCTGCAGCAGCCGGGTCGGCTACGACTGACAGGCAGCCTGAGCTATCGCAGCGAGACCGTACAGTTCGAACAACCCAGTGTCGAATTGGATCAGCCAGGCTATACGTTGTGGGACCTGAGCGTGCAGTGGTCAGATCATCGCAATCGTTGGCAGGTTGGCATCCACGGCAAGAACCTCAGTGATAAAAAATACATCAGCTCCGGGTTCTATTCACCAACCCTGGGGCGCGAAGGAAATATAGCCGCCTTTTATGGCAATCCGAGGCAAATCTGGGCAACCGTCCAGTACCAATTCAACTGAACCATGCCATGCTGTCCATCAGTGGCCAGCATTAGGGTTTTACTTTCCCGGCCGCGCCGATAGAGTTTACTTTGGCGGGTGATTCCGGGTTCGTACACGGGGGTGGATTACCGTTTTCAGGATTCAGGCAGGTATAGACCAGCCACCACACGGCTTTATCACCACCCAGCGGGTTGGCTGGCGCCGATCCACTGTTCGGCACATTGGCTTCGACTTTTGGCAGTTCATACGTGCCCGGAGCAAATATTTCCTTGCGACAATAAGTCTCTGAAGGGCCGGGGCGTATCCAGCACTGCTTGGAACCTTTGCTGGCGCGTTCAGACAAGCAGTACAGATGAGGGTCTGTAGTGCCCAGTTTCGGGTGGGGCGCAGCCTGATAGGCATCATTACACTGCTGGTGAGTCTGGCAGGATTCCAGCCCTACACCCTGCCCGGTAAGATCCGCCAACAAGCAAGCGCCTGCACGCCGGGTACCTGGCTCTCGCAGTGTACTCTCCAGTTTGAATGTACCTGCAATTCTATTGCCGGACGCATTGTTTTCGGCGGCGACAATTTTTACCTTTCCGGAACTGATCTTCCAGTTGTCCAGGACAACGGCAGATGCCGCATAAGCCGTAAGCGTAATGCCTGCCAGCACTGACCCCAGCACTGACAATAACAGGATTAAGCCAACCAGCGGGCCGCGGACCAAACGATGCCTTCCAGAATATTTGTTCATGGCTCCACTCCTGGATACAGAGACTCAATTCGGGCGTACAGATCATTGCAATTATTGCCGGTAATTTTAACGCTGCCAACGATTTCGCGGTTGGCCGCTTGACTACCCTGGAAATCGCCATGGCTGGCCGGCAGGGCCAGAAGATACAGGAAGCTGAGTTTTATGGTGTCACCTTCGCAGTGCCTGCGAATAAATCCCGGCAGGCTTGAACATTTTCCTGATGATTTAACGGAAATATATTTATACTTGTTTTCAGCAACTTATACCCTCTTTTGCCGAGCCGAGAAAGTCAGTACCATGGATGGCCTGAAAGCACATTTTCTGAAGTCTCACTCGAGTCCAATGGCCAGGTGAAGCAAAGTGCAAAAACCACAAAGCACTGTCCCGGAAAGTTTTCAGTTCGATGAAGTCTGGGTCGACACAGCAAAAGGCCAGATCAGTGGACCAAGTGGAAGTGTTCATCTGGAGCCCAGGGTCATGGCTTTGTTGCAGCGTCTGGCCAGCTGCCCGGGCGAGTTGGTCACACGAGCCGAGTTACTGGCAGATATCTGGCCCGGAGGCGAAGTCTACGACGAGGCACTGACCCAGTCCATTTATCAATTAAGGCAACAGATCAGTGCCGTAGTGGGGGCCGGCGCACAAAACAAGCTGATCACCACGGTACCCAAGCGCGGTTACATACTGAACTGTGCTGTGCAGAACATCACAGCAGCATCCGACCCGGTCACTACAGCACCGCAGAAGCCAGGGATCAAACCCTGGCCAATGGCTGGGTTCCTGGCTTTGTTGGTACTGCTGTTGGTGTGGATGGCTTTGCAGTGGCGCGCTGAACAAAGTCCTGAACCGGCACCCACGGAACACCTGACGATTGCCGTACTTCCCTTCCTTCCCCTGATCAGTGACACCGGCGACCCGGTGCTTGAGCTCGGTATGGCCGACACGCTGATCGCGCGCCTGAGCCGGATCAAACAGGTCATCGTCCGGCCAATCAACCTGGTCAGCAGGTTCACTGCGCCTGATCGGGATTCCCTGCAGTTAGGCCAGCAGCTCGAGGTCGATGCCGTCGTTGAAGGCAGCATCCAGCGATATGGCTCGCATATTCGTGTCAGTGCACGTTTGATACGGGTAGCCGATGGTGTGGCTTTATGGGCAGATACTTTTGACGAGTCTTTTTCCAATATTTTCCAATTGCAGGATGTCATTTGTACACGCATCGCCGACGCACTGGCACTACACCTGGAGCCTGAGGAGCAAAAGAACCTGGCAACCGCGGGCACCGAGCAAACCGATGCCTATGTCCTTTATCTCAAAGGCCGTATGCATTTGCTGCGCCTGACGCCCGAAGATTTGCGGACCAGCATCCAGTATTTCAAGCAAGCTGTGGAGCTGGATCCAATGTATGCCCAGGCCTGGCTGGGCCTTGCCAACGCCCGGTTTCGTATTCCAATTGCAGGAGAAGCACCGCCACTCGAGTACTACCCGGCAGCCAAGGATGCCGCCAACAGGGCATTGGAAATCGATCCCACTCTGGCTGAAGGGGAAGCTATCCTGGGTTGGATTGCACACTGGTTTGATTGGGACTGGGTTGCATCAAAGACTCACTTCCAACGTGCCATCCAGATGGACCCCAATGATGTTGAAAGTCATATAGGTTATGCGCACCTGCTTTCCAGTAGTGGACAGTATGAACAAGCGAGGGCAGAGGTTTGGCGTGCTCGCGAGCTCAACCCCTTACACCCGATTGCCGCTGCCCTGGAAATCCGCTTCTTGATGGAACTGGGCCAGGTCGAAAAAGCACTGAGCCTGGGTGAACAGGCCCGCAGCATGAATGACGAATTCTGGTTGATTCGCATTACCCTGGCAGGTGTTTACTCTACCCTGGGCCGGGACGAGGAAGCCGCTGCAGAACTCCAGGCTGCACTGCGATTATCCGGGAACAGCAGCTATGTAACGGCCTGGCAGATTATCAAGCTGGCCACAACAGGTCGCGAACTGGAAGCACAGAAAATATTGGACGAATTGATAGACCGCAGCAAAACCACCTATGTGCCGCCATATGATATTGCATTGGCCTATATGGGTTTAAATGACCAGGATACGGCTATGAGTTGGTTGCAGCAGGGTTATCTGCTGCGTGATCCAAAAATGGTTTTCCTTGAACTGGGTGAGCCGTGGCAAGAACTGCGCAGTCGGCCTGATTTTCTTGAGTTGCTGGGCCGTATGAATTTGCCGGTGGTCAGGAATTAAGGAAAGGGAAAGATCAGAGTCCTTTTCTTGTTACGAACCTATACTTGGCATGCAGCTAAGAGAAAAGGGCTCTGACCCCTTTTCTTATTGATTACGGAAATCACTGGGCGAGTCTTCCACTTCCGGTGTGGCCGGCGGGTTTTCTTCCAGTTGCTGCAGCAGGTAAGCAACACCGGCTTCCAGGCTGGGGTCTTCGCCGGCAGCGACCAATTCAGGCCGGTCTACGACCTCGATATCCGGAGCAACACCGACGTTCTCTACGGCCCATTGGCCATCCGGATCCAGCATGCGGAAAGTGGAGGTGAGTATCCCGCCGCCGTCAGCCAGCATCGGGTTACCGGATATGCCGATCAAGCCACCCCAGGTCCGGGTTCCGATCAGGGGGCCCAGCCCCATCTTGCGGAAATAGTAGGGGAACGCATCGCCCCCTGAGGATGAGTAGCCGTTGATCAGCACCGCTTTCGGTCCGGCGTGTGAAATATCCGGCGTGGTCTGGGCTGGTGCGTCCAGTCCACGTCGTTTCCAGTAAGCCAGAGGCTGGCGGGATACCAGGCTGACCATGTGATCCGGAATGAAGCCACCGCCGTTGTAGCGTACATCAATCAGGATAGCATCCCTGTCTAGCTGCGAAGGGTACAGACGGTACAGCTCGCGGTTGCCTTCCAATGCCGTGTTCGGCAGATGCAGATAGCCGATACGGCCCCCTGACAATCGATCCACCATCTCGCGACGGCTTTCGACCCAGTCAAAATAGCGCAAGTCCGTTTCGCTGGTGATGGTTTTGACCAGTACCGAACGGGCTTTTTCTCCGTCAGGTGAGGAGGCGAGTGACAAGCTCACAATTTTCCCGCCCTTGTTTTCCAAAAGGCGATAAAAATTGTCCACACCTTGAGTTGAAACGCCATCCACTGCAACGATGTATTCCCCTACCAGGGCATTGACGCCCGGCTCTGCCAGCGGCGAACGATGGCTGTCCCAGTTGTGACCCGCAAAAATCTTCTCAATGCGATAAGAACCATCGGCCGGCATGATTTCAGCACCCAGCAGCCCGCCATCCAGGCGCTCAACCCTGGCAGAGTCCCCCGCATTAACGTAGTTATGACCGGCATTCAGTTCACCTGCCATCTCTCCAAAAATGTAATCAAGATCAGCGCGCTGCGCCACATGCGGTACCAGCGGTGCATACTTGTCACGAATCGCCGGCCAGTCATTGCCGTGCATATTGGGCTCGTAGAACCAGTCGCGAACAATACGCCACTGATCGTCATACATCTGTTGCCACTCAAGGGCCGGTTCGATGCGCAATTGCATGGCAGAAAGATCCAGGTGATCTTTGCTTGCATCCTGGTCAGGTTCAGCTTTGGCAATCCCGGTATTTTTCTTTTTCCGGAACAGGACTTTTTCACCTCCAGCAGCCAGCTGGTAGTTGTCAATGTCCTTCAGAATGGTTTTGATTTCTTCCGATTCCAGGTCAAAAAATTCCAGGTTGGCAGCCTCTTCCGTTTCGGCCAGGAAAAACACGCCTTTGTCACTGGCAGCCAGAGAACGGTAGTTGCCGCCTTTTGGATTCACGGCGGTGACACGCAGCTCGAAATTATCCACATCCAGTTTGAAGGGTGGCCGCTCTTTCTTCGGGTCTTTTTTGGGGTCTTTCTTTTTCTTATCGTCTTTCTCTTCTGGCTTCTCGCCGATAGAAACTTCGTCGCTTTTGGGTCTGTGCAAAGCGGCAACATCCGCGTTTACCAGACCGGCAAAAACACGGCCGGAATCGGTATAAATGGTGGTGCTGTCACGGTCGCCGAACTGCAAATTGAAATCACGATTGGAGATGAAATACAGGTAGCGACCCTGGGGATCAAATACCGGGTTGATGTCCTGGGTATCGCTGGAGGTGAGCTGGGAAATGGCATGATTGGCCAGTGAATAAACCCAGATGTTGGCGACGTTGGCCTCGTTATTTTTGACGTAAGCGATGTAACGACTGTCCGGCGACCAGCTGTAGTCCTCGATATCATTGCGGTCAGAGTGATCGACCTGGGTGACCTTGCCGGTCTTGATTTCAACAAACTGTAATCGCTGCTTTTTGTCACCGTAAGCGAGCAGAGTGGAATCCGGCGACCATACCGGCGCAAATCGCCATACGTCCCCGTCGTGGGTAATCCGCCTGGCGGCTGCCGAGCCATCCTGAGGAGCAACATACAATTCATATTCGCCGCTGGCGTCACTCAACCAGGCCACCTGGCGGCCATCCGACGACCAGCTCACATGAATTTCGCGTGCCTCGGGCGTGCGGGTCAACCGCCGGACTTGCCCATTTTTTGCAGGTACGCTGAACACCTCACCACGAGCACCCAGTGCCACCCGCATGCCGTCCGGTGAGATGCTGCTGGATTCAATAAAATCTCCCGCTGCAACATAGCGCGGCATCAAGCCTGGGCGGTCTCCGCGAACTTCGATGTCCAGGCGGCTTGAGCTTCCTGAAGCCGGATCAAAGCGATACAGGTAACCGCCATTCTCGTAAACCACGGCATCCGGACCGGCGCTGGGCCACAGCACATCAAATTCCTCGTGTGTGGTTACAGCCTGTGGTTCTGCCCCGGCAACGTAGCGATAAAGATTGAGGGTGTAGTCGCGATCGGAGGTAAAGTAAATATCATCACCCACCCACAATGGCTGATTGTCGGTGGCGCGGTGGTCGGTGAGTTGTTGGGAGCGGTGATTCTCCAGGTCGTAAGTCCACACGTCTTGTGCCCTGCCGCCACGATAACGCTTCCAGGTACGATACTCCCGCTCAATGGGGGTATAGACGATGTGCTTGCCATCGGGTGAAAACATCCCGCTTCCCGCTTCCGGGATTTCCAACGGCATTTCTGTTCCGCCATTCACTGGCACCAGGTAATAGCGCCCCATGCGATCACCCCAGGGCAGACGGTTGGCGCGAACCAGGATCTGTTGGCCATCCGGGGTCCAGTCCAAAACCTGGTAATCAAATCCGCCACGCGGCGGCATCACGCCCACATCGTTGTACCAGGTCAATTGCTGTGGCGTGCCACCGGTACTGGGCATGACGTAAACCTGGCGTGTCCCGTTGTACTCAGCAGAAAAGGCAATCTGCGTACCGTCAGGTGAAAACTTGGGGAAAAGTTCCTGGCCGGGATGCGAGGTAAGCTGTTGGGCCGTACCGCCATGGGTGGATGCGGTATAGATATCGCCGGCATACACAAAGGCCACCGTGTCACTGTGAATATCCGGGAAACGCAGGAGGCGAGTTGAATCGGCTGACAGGGCCTGGCTCGCAAAGCAGAGAATCAATGCCAGTGGTACCAGGCGGCGTGAGTTTACTTGCATGGGGTTTCCTCGGAATCTATCTTGGGTATGCGCTTGCAGTCGGGACTTTTCATCAATGCCTGGATCCGGCCTGCCGATGCGAATTGTATGATCAGGCAGCCATGTTACCAAAAATAGGGTCGGATCCCTTTTTCCTAAGAAAGCTCTGAATAATTCATCCATGAATTCTCAGAGCACGCCAAACAAAAAG
>CAZRTG010000071.1:0-16087 GCA_964602895.1 uncultured Wenzhouxiangellaceae bacterium | reverse complement strand
AAACACCGACCAGCTTGTTGTTACACATTACCTCTGCCTGACTGCACAGTCCCTTTTGTGCACCGAAAGGATTTACATAATGGTAACCGTCAGACGGGTCTGCAAACGAAGGATGCTCCCAATTGATGCCCGAATCGATGATACCGATGACCACCCCTTCACCTCGATTGGCTGGAAAGCCAGCCGTGCCACTCCAGATATCGCCAGCCCCCAGCCAGGGCGGGCCGGCATCCGTCTCCAGCTTCAGCACCGGGTCAGCCTGTATGCTGTGGATGAAAGGGGATGCTTCAAGCTTTGCAGCCTCAGCAGCGGTCAATTCCAATGCCATGCCATTAGTGGCATTGGCATAAACGTGGCTCGGCCGCACCACGCGACCCAGTAATACAGCAGCCTCCAGTAAAAAAGATTCACGCATTTGCTGCAGGTAGTCGGCGTAGGCGAGAACGCGGCTTGTTGTCACATCCAGTTTGCCTTCAGGCGATATGGATTCGTAAGCCGGACGCAGGTGCTTTCCGGATAACGAACCATCCGGCAACTTCAGCTCTTCACCACGATAGGCGGCAATGGGCGGGTTGTGCAATTCGACGATGTAGCGTTGCAGCCTTTGGCCGTCTGCGGCCGAAACCACGGCAAGCGGCCAAACCAAACCTGCCAGCATACAAAAAATGGCCAGTCGCATACCCGTTACTCCTGTTTTATTCATTATCAGCCTGTTCCTTAGCTGGACCCTGCAACGGGAAGACGCATGGTGACCAACTCTTCTGCTGCCGTTGGATGTATTCCAATGGTCTCATCAAATTGTTGCTTGCTCAGGCCGAATTTTACCGCGATAGCAAAGCCCTGGACAATTTCCGGCGCATCCGCTCCCACCATATGCAAACCGACCACTCTTTGTGTATCGCGAGCGACAACCAGCTTCATCATGGACTTCTCAGCCCGGCCCGTCAGGGTGTGCTTCATGGGCCTGAATTCCGAGCGGTAAATATCCAGCTCACCAAAATGCAATTTCGCGTCATGTTCGCTATATCCTACCGAACCCACCGGCGGGTGTGAAAACACGGCGGAAGGAATGTATTCATGCGATACCGGGCGGCTTTTACCGGCGAACTCTGTATCGGCAAAGGCATGTCCTTCATAAATCGCAACGGGCGTCAGGTTGATCCGATTGGTCACATCGCCCACCGCCCAAATATGCTCTACATTTGTACGGGAAAATTCATCCGCCACAATCCAGCCACTGGCATGTAATTCAACACCGGCATTATCCAGGTCAAGATTGCGTACATTGGGCACCCGGCCCGTTGCACACATGACCAGATCCACGACCAAAATCTTTCCATCGTCCAACTCGCAATGCAATTCTTTACCGTGTTTGATGATCGCTTTGATGTTGCGTTCAAAGGCAAAATTCACGCCCTTGCCTGCCATTTCAGCGCTCAACACCCGTCGCACATCGTGATCAAAGCCGCGCAGTACGGCATCGCCACGATACAGTTGTGTCACTTCAGAACCCAGGCCATTGAATATACCGGCGAACTCACAGGCAATATAGCCACCGCCTACTACCACGACCCGTTTGGGTAGCTCAGGCAGGTAAAATGCTTCGTCCGAACTGATGGCGTACTCAATACCTGGAATTTCCGGCATCCAGGGGTGGGCTCCGGTGGCGATCAGAATGCGTTCAGCACGGATTTGGCGATCTCCGATTTTCACGGTGTGACTGTCAATAAAGCTGCCCCGGCTCTCGAATAAAGTCACGCCCGAACTGCTCAACAGGTTCAGATAGATCTGGTTCAGGCGATCGATTTCCTGGTCTTTTGCAGTTATCAGGGATGGCCAGCTGAAACTGCGCTCCCCTACGGTCCAGCCAAAACCGGCAGCATCTTCAAAATCTTCTGAATAATGGGCGGCATAGGCCAGCAATTTCTTGGGCACACAGCCACGTATCACACAGGTTCCGCCAACCCGGCTTTCTTCACAAATAGCGACTTTCGCACCATGACTGGCTGCTATCCGTGCGGCACGTACCCCACCGGAACCCGCGCCAATCACCAATAAATCGAAATCAAAATCTGGCATGCTCTTGGCCTTATCAAAATCTGCAGAAGGAAATAAAAATTACCAATAAAATCAGTCGTCCTCCCGACAGCTTTTCGACGGGGCGCAACAGATTAGCTTTGCCAGCATGCCTTGTACAGTACGAATTGGCCATTCCATTGACCACATAATGCCGCAAAGATGCCCTGCGCCATATCAATAGTATGTGCAGTAGACGTGGACTTGCTGGCAACCTGCCCGTAGCATAGCCGGCAAAGCGCTATGAAACTGCCGTATGTGGTGCTGCATGCGGCACCCCCAAACCTGCTGATATTGCACTATATTCTGAAATCCAAACTGAAAACCTAGCAATGCTCACAGTTTCCCAACTTTGTCTGGAACGGTATTTTCAACCGGTATTCCAACCCGTAGATTTCTCCCTGAATGCAGGCGAATTGTTGGTGATTACCGGTGCCAATGGCAGCGGTAAAACCACTCTGATCCGCCTGTTGGCCGGAATTCTTTCTGCCAGTTCGGGAACCTGCAGCAACTCGGCTGCATCTACTGTGTATTTGGGACATGCCCTCGCCATCAAGGAAGACCTGAGCAGTTTGGAGAACCTCCGCTTTGTCGCTGAATTCAATGGTGGATCGAATACTTCAATAGAACAGGCCATCAAACAGGTTGGGCTCAATCGCGTCGCTCACCAGCCTGCTCGCACCCTGTCGGCGGGTCAGCGCAAGCGATGTGCTCTGGCTCGATTGTTGCTGATACCGGCCCAATTGTGGCTGTTGGACGAACCCTACACCAACCTGGATCAGGATGGTATGGAACTGGTGGACAATCTATTGGTTCAGCATGTCTCGGATGGAGGAGCTGCCATTGTCGCAACCCATGGAGAACACAGACCAAAGCTGGAACGCCAGCAGGATTTGTCCCTGGTTGCGGGATTTGTCCACGGATGAGCAGCCGGGCCGCTCCCATACAGGCATTTTCAGCCTTGTTGCGGCGCGACCTGGCATTGGCTCTGCGCCGTCGCAATGAACTGCTACTGCCACTCATATTCATCATGGTAACGATCAGCCTGTTTCCACTGGGCATAGGCCCCAGCTCCGAATTGCTGGCAAGAATCGCCCCCGGTGTTATCTGGATAGCGGCCTTGTTGGCGACCGTCGTGTCTCTGGACAGCCTGTTTCGGTCGGATTATGAGGATGGCTCGCTGGAGCAATTCATGGTCAGCGGCCAGCCCTTGTCCTTGTTGGTGCTGGCCAAGGTTTTGGCGCACTGGTTGATAGCCGGTCTGCCGGTGGTGTTGCTGTCGCCACTATTGGCCTTGTGGTTGAACCTCGACACCAGCGCCTGGTGGGTCATGATGGCCAGCCTGGCCTTGGGCACACCCATACTCAGCCTGATTGGGGCCATCGGTGTGGGTTTGACCCTGGGTCTGCGGCGCGGTGGCCAACTGCTTTCCCTGTTGGTGTTTCCGTTGTATGTGCCGGTGTTGATTATTGCCACCGCAGCCATAATGGCTGTGCTCGATGGCCTGCCGTTTACGCCATTTCTGGGCCTGCTGTTGGCAGGTTTGTTAACATCGCTGACCCTGGCACCTTTTGCCGCTGCGGCGGCCCTCAAAATCAGCCTGTCCTGATCGAATAAACCGATGAACAAACCGACCAAAGCACCCAGAAAAAATGCCCTGATCCTGTTCATACACAAGTTGGGCTCACCGCCGTGGTTTTACGATTTTGCCGGCAAATGGATACCCTGGTTTTGGGCAGCCTTTGCCATCCTGGCCAGTATTGCCCTGTACCAGGGCTTGTTCCGTGTTCCACCGGATTATTTGCAGGGCGAAAGTTTCCGCATCATCTATTTGCATGTCCCGGCAGCATGGATGTCCATGTTGATCTACGCGCTGATGGCGGTGATGGGTTTCATTGCACTGGTTTGGCGTATCCGCATGATGGAAATTATGGCCATGTGCAGTGCCCCGATCGGCGCGGCATTTACGCTGGTCGCCCTGGTGAGTGGATCCTTATGGGGCCGACCCACCTGGGGCACATTCTGGGTATGGGATGCGCGTCTGACTTCGGAGCTCGTGCTGCTGTTCCTGTATCTGGGGGTCATGGGCTTGTTCAGCGCCTATGACGAACCTCGTAAAGCAGCCAGGGCAGCCTGTCTGCTGGCCTTGGTGGGCATAATCAACCTGCCCATCATCCACTTTTCGGTAAAATGGTGGAACACCCTGCACCAGGGCAGCAGTATCGGGCTGAGTGGCAGCAGTATCCATCCCAGCATGCTGTGGCCCTTGTTGATCATGGCAGTCGCCACCAAGTTCTACTATGCAGCGAATCTGCTGACGCGCGCGCGCCTGATGCTGTTGGAACAGGATTTGCGCAAAGGCTGGACGCGTAAGATCAGCAGGGTTAGTCCAGCCAGTGAAGACAACTGAGCCAAAGGAAGAGATTGATGAGTTCGCACGCCACCTACATTATTTTGTCCTATCTGTTTGGCGCCATGGTACTTGGGTGGACCGCGTTCAGTCCTTTGCTGAAAAAGCGCCGGATCCTTATCCAGCTTGAGCTGTTACACAAAGGAGTGGGTTGAATGACACCGACACGAAAACGCCGACTGATTGCCGTATTACTGATACTGGCAGGCATCAGTGTTGCCGGCGGCATTGCTTTTTGGTCACTGCAACAAAACCTGTTGTATTTCCAGAGCCCCAGCGAAGTTGCCGAACTGGGCATGCCCGCCGGAAGACAGTTCCGCCTTGGCGGCCTGGTAGAGCCGGGCAGCACACAAAGGAATGAAACCGGGCTGACGGTAAATTTCATGGTAACCGATGGGCTGAAAAGCATACCTGTAAGCTACACCGGCATACTGCCCGACCTGTTTCGTGAAGGCCAGGGCGTAATCGCCCGCGGTGAACTGAGCGCCGATGGCAGTTTTCACGCTACCGAAGTCCTGGCCAAGCACGATGAAAACTACATGCCGCCTGAAGTAGCCGATGCGCTGGAAAAAGCAGGTCATCCCGGCCCTGAAAAAGCCGGCACTTACCAGGCCAATGAAGGATAAACTCAAATGACCGCCGAACTGGGTCAAATTTTACTGCTGGGCGCCTTGCTGGTGTCTTTGATCATGGGGGTATTCCCACTCCTCGGTGCCCATTGGCATGATCAGCGCCTGATGCGGGTAGGTCAAACGGGTGCGATGGCACAATTTGTTCTGGTGGCCTCGGCTTTTGTTTTGCTGACGCTGGCCTTTATCAACCAGGATTTCTCTGTTGAATACGTCGCGCGCAACAGCAATTCACTTTTGCCCATGAAATACCGTTTCTCAGCCGTCTGGGGCGCACATGAGGGTTCCCTTTTATTGTGGGCGCTGGTTCTGGCCGGTTGGACCGCAGCCGTCGCCCTGTTCAGCAAACGCCTGCCAGACGATTTCCGCGCACGGGTACTGGCCGTCCTGGGCTGGATCAGCGCAGGCTTCCTGCTGTTTGTACTTTATACCTCCAACCCGTTTGGCCGATTGATTCCGGCTGCCGTTGAAGGCATGGACCTGAACCCCTTGTTGCAGGACCCTGGCCTGATCATTCATCCACCCATGCTGTACATGGGCTATGTCGGCTTTTCCGTGTCCTTTGCCTTTGCCGTGGCAGCCCTGCTCGGTGGACAGGTGAATCGCGATTGGGTGCGCTGGTCACGACCCTGGACACACATTGCCTGGTCTTTTTTGACCGTCGGCATCGCACTCGGCAGTTGGTGGGCTTATTACGAACTGGGTTGGGGCGGCTGGTGGTTCTGGGATCCGGTAGAAAATGCCTCCTTCATGCCGTGGCTGGTGGGAACGGCCTTGATCCATTCACAGGCTGTTACTGAAAAGCGCGGTGCATTCCGCAACTGGACCCTGATACTGTCCATCGCCGCATTTTCCTTGAGTCTGTTGGGTACCTTCCTGGTACGTTCCGGCGTATTGACCTCGGTGCATGCCTTTGCCTCAGACCCGACACGAGGCGTGTTCATACTCACCTATCTGCTGATTGTTGTGGGTGGATCACTGCTGTTGTTTGCAATGCGTGCACCCAAAATGATCCAGGGCAGTCGCTTTGCCGGATTTTCACGTGAAACACTGCTGTTGCTCAACAACCTGCTGTTGGTGGTGATGGCGGCCATGGTTCTGGTAGGGACGCTTTATCCCTTGTTGATCGATGCCCTGGGAGCCGGAAAAATATCCGTTGGCCCACCCTATTTCGGCACCCTGTTCGGCTTTCTGCTGATACCCCTGCTGATTCTGCTGCCCATTGGCTTCATTGCCCGTTGGAAAAAAGACCAGATGAAGCGTGTTGGGGGCCAGCTGGCTCTGCCCGCCGGTCTATCCGTGCTCACAACGGTTGCAGCCTGGTGGCTGCTTCCCGAACCCGGATTCTGGGGCCTGTCCGGTGTCGCGGGGGGTAGCTGGGTGATTTTCAGCAGCATACGGAATTATTTGCGCATACTGGCTGCCTCCTCCTCCAAAACCTGGCCCAGCCGCAGCATTTCTGGCATGACGCTGGCCCACCTGGGCGTGGGCGTGTTTATCATTGGTGCCTCACTGACCAATGCCATCAGTACCGAAAAGCATTTGCGCATGAGCGCCGGCGACCGTTTTGAGATGGCCGGTTACAGCTTCGAATTCAAAGGCACCCATGTGGTTGAAGGCGCCAATTATGTAGCCGACCAGGGTGTGTTCAGGGTAACGAAAAAGGGTACTGAAATCGCTGTGCTGCACCCGCAAAAACGGCAATACAAAGCCCAGGGCCAGACCATGACCGAGGCCGCGATTGACCCGGGGCTGTCACGGGATCTTTATATATCGCTGGGCGAGCCACTGGATGATCAGGGCATCGCCTGGGCTGTGCGCATCTATCACAAGCCTTTCATTCGCTTGATCTGGCTGGGTGCCCTGATGATGATGTTCGGCGGTTTTCTGGGCGCCAGTGATCGGCGATATCGCGCCAAAAAGCCTGTCACCCGGACAACCCCGCAAGCTTCAAATCAGGCAGTGGAAGGCAAGCCCCGACTGCAGGAACAGGGTACGTGATGTCGCGTTTGATTCCTTTACTGCTGTTCCTGTTGCTGGCGGTCTTACTGGCAGTGGGCCTGACCATAGCAGACAAGAAAACCGAATTGCCTTCACCCCTGATCGGCAAGGCCATACCGGAATTCACACTTCCGGTGTTGGGTCAGCCTGATACAGTCGTGGCACATTCTGAACTGTTGGGTGAGCCGTTTTTACTCAATGTCTGGGCCAGTTGGTGTGTCACCTGCCGGGTGGAGCACCCCGTTATCGAGGAGTTGGCCAACTCGGGACAGCTCAAAGTCGTCGGTTTGAACTATCGCGATGACCCCGCCGATGCTCAGGCCTGGCTGCAACATTTTGGTAACCCCTATACATTGATCCTGGCCGATGAAGTCGGCAGGACTGCAATCGATTTTGGTGTTTATGCAGCGCCTGAATCCTTTTTGGTGGATGCGCGCGGCCAGATTGTATTCAAACAAATCGGTGCGCTGACCCCTGAGGTTGTGCAATCCGAAATCCTCGACCGGTTGAACAAAGGCGAATTGCAATGAAGTTCGTGTCAGCAAAATCAGTCCTGATATGGGTATTTATGTTGTTGCTTTGGCCTGGCCTTACTCCGGCCTCCGCACCGCTGGTTTTCGACAACAGTGAACAGGAGCTGCGTTTTCAGGACCTGACCGAGGAACTGCGTTGCCTGGTATGCCAGAACCAGAACCTGGCAGACTCGGACGCGCCTTTGGCCCAGGACCTGCGCAAGGAAATCCATGACATGCTGATGAACGGGCGCAGCGATGATGAGATTCGCAGTTTCCTGGTGGACCGCTACGGTGATTTCGTAATGTACCGCCCTCCCCTCAAAGGCAACACCTTATTGCTGTGGCTGGCACCCGCCTTGTTGTTACTCGGTGGTGGGCTGATTGTTGTGTACAACGTACGCCAGCACAGGCTGCCCGATACGGGGAGCCCCCTGGAGCCGGAAAACATGGATCAGGACGTACCGTCCTGATGTTCTGGCTGATTTCCATAAGTATCGTGGTCGGGATTGGCCTGTGGGTCTTGTGGCCGCTGTTGCAGGGTGACTCGCGTTGGAAATCCACAGGTCTGGTTTTATTGCTGGTCATGCCTGCACTGGTGTACTGGCAGTACCCGTTGGTCGGCTCACCGTTGGCGATGCAGCCAAATGACATGGCATCCACAGGCGACACCGATGCCAGTCTGGAAGATCTGGTATTAACGCTACAGGAAAAACTGACGGAATCGGCTGCAGACCTCGAAGGCTGGGTGTTATTGGCGCGCAGTTATAAATCATTACAGAACTTCCCGGCTGCGGTGGACGCCCTGGAAACGGCCAACCGCCTGGTTCCCGATGAACCCGTGGTATTGGTGGAACTGGTCGAGGCACGTTTGTTTGCATCCGGCAACCCTCAAATCACTTCTGAAATGGTCCGGATGCTGCAGCAAGCGGTTGCATTGCAGCCCAATTTACAGAAAGGCTGGTGGTGGTTGGGTTTTGCAGCAGCGCAGCAAGGTGACGATGCCCAGGCTGTCTCCTATTGGCAGCGTTTACTGCAAGACATGGAACCGGGCAGTAGCGTGGCGCAATCAGTACGGCAGCAAATTTCGGAAGCAGAAGCCAGGCTGCAGGCAAGCGCTGGCCAGCCAGATCAGGAACCAACCCAAGCCTGGCAAAGCCCACCCCTGCGGATTGAACTGGGTTCAACAGCAGTTTCCGCTCTGAGTACCTTACCGCCAACTGCTGCCTTGTTTCTGATTGCGCGCGAGTCGGGCGTTAACTCCGGCCCACCGCTGGCCGTCAAACGCATCGACCAGCCCAGCTTTCCATTGGAACTCAGCCTCAGTGATGCGGACAGTATGTTGCCACAACGACCTGTCTCCGGCTTTGCAGAATTGCAATTACAGGCTCGTCTGTCCCTCTCGGGTGAAGCAATGGCTGATATTGGTGACTGGCAAAGCCAGGTCGTGGCCCTGGCAACAACGCAACCTGATGAACCCGCCAATGAGCCACCTGCAGTTTTGAATCTGCTTATCGATCAGCCATTGGAGTGATACGCGGTAGATCATGACCGGTCTGAAATGCGGTCGTTGTTGTGAAGTTACGATGCCTGCCAGCGAATGATGCGTCCATGTGGTCGTTATGGAATAAGCATATGAACAAATATTGGGCTGCAAAAGCAGCATAGTTTTATCTTGCACGCTATCATGTGTGCCTTTGAGAAATGATGGCGTATTCCATGCCCAACCGTAATAAATCTGGCAGTGCCACCCGGTATTTGCATTACAACAAGACATTCAGGTTTCACCGTGGCGGCAGCTTGCCACAAATTACATTGGCTTACGAAACCTGGGGCAAGCTGAATGCCGACCACTCCAATGCGGTGCTGATCATGACCGGCCTGTCACCCAGCGCGCACGCTGCCTCCAGCAAAAATGATCCCTCCGAGGGCTGGTGGGAACCTATGTTGGGCCCTGGTCGCCCTATTGACAGTCGTAAGAATTTTGTCGTCTGTGTCAACCCGTTGGGTAGCTGCAAAGGCTCTACAGGACCCGATAGCGTCAACCCGGAAAATGGTAAACCCTATCGTTTGTCTTTTCCCGAACTCACCATCTGGGACATTGCCAAGGCAGCACAGTTGGTCCTCGATCACCTGCTCATCAAACAGCTGCGCATGATTGCCGGGCCCTCCCTGGGCGGTATGAGCAGTCTGGCCTGGCTGGCCCAATTTCCAACCGGTGCACGACATTTTCTGGGCATTTCGACGGCAGCCAGCGCAGAGCCCTACAGCATTGCAATACGCTCATTGCAACGGGAGGCCGTGGTTACCGATCCAAACTGGCACGACGGCGAATACACAGCACAAAACAGGCCTGAAAACGGCATGCGACTGGCACGCAAACTGGGAATGATCTCCTACCGCTCTGCGATAGAATGGCGCAAGCGTTTCGGTCGTCAGGAACAGAAGCGCTTCAAGCCCAAGCTGTACGGAATGAATTTTGCGGTTGAATCCTATCTGGAAAATGCGGCGAGAAAATTCATTTCACAATTCGATCCTTGCAGCTATGTCTACCTGTCCCGTGCCATGGATTGGTTTGATGTCACAGAGGGCTATGGCTCGCTGAATGAGGCTTTGTCTGTCATCAAATTGCAATCGGCCCGCATTATTGGTGTGGATTCCGACACCCTGTTTCCCCTGCACCAGCAAAATGAATTGGTCAACGCGTTTTCTGCCAATAATGTTGATACGCAACTGGTCGAGTTACCCAGTGAACAAGGCCACGATGCTTTTCTGGTGGATTACCCGCGTTTTAAACCCGCTGTAGCGACCTATTTCAAAGAGGTTTTGGCCAGCGAATAGCGGCGCAAACGCTGCAGCCGTCCCCAGCCTGCTTTTCTGCATGAAATTCCGCTTCGGGGCTGGCCAGTGTGCGGTGAGATGGCTATACTGTGCGCCCCCACGATTAATCGTTGAAATTGCTGTGCCGGAGTGGCGGAACTGGTAGACGCGCTGGATTCAAAATCCAGTTCTGGAAACAGAGTGTCGGTTCGAGTCCGACCTTCGGTACCATCAATTCATACCTCAAAAGTCTATGCGGGCTTGTCATACCATCATCCTTGTCGGGCTAATGTGCTCACTGCTGACGAGCCATCAGCTGCTGGCTTGGGGCCCAAAGGGCCACGCCGCAGTGGGCATTATGGCAATGGAGCTGACGGATACCAAAGCCAGGGCGGAACTGGCCTCAATTCTTGGTGAAATCGAAAACGAGCGCATTGATGAGTTGTGCAACTGGCCCGATGCCATACGCGAGAACCCACAATGGCTTTGGGCCGCGCCTCAACACTACGTCAATATTCCGCGCACTGAGCGTGTTTACGACAGGGACAGGGATTGCCCGGATGGGCTTTGTGTCACTGAAGCCATCCGGACTTATGCAGCAAAACTTGGTGACGACCGCCTGAGCCGGAATCAGCGTGAGCAGGCTTTCGCCTGGCTGTGCCACCTGGTGGGCGACCTGCACCAGCCTTTGCATTGTGGGTTTGCCGATGATCGTGGCGGTAACCAGGTTGAAATAGAATTCCAGGGTGAGGCGATCAATCTGCATGAATTTTGGGACAGCAGGCTGATCGAACAACGTGTTGGTAACCTGTCAGGATTATTGTCCCAGATATCTGCAGATTTGACTGTCGAAACCACTGCCGGTTGGAACCCTGATGAGGTGTCCCTTTGGGCCAACCAGTCACATGCCATCGCAGGGCAGCTGGCTTACCCTCATGAATATGAAATCACTGAAGACTTTTCAGCCCGGAGCTGGCAACTCATCAAACAACAGTTGCCACTGGCGGCTGAACGACTGGCACAAATTCTGAATGCGTTATTGGGGGAAGGAGAAGTCCGGATTGAACGCTGATTCGCGTCCGTCTCGGGAAACTCTCATTTATTCAGAGCTTCCCCTGGTGTCATCTGCGGTTTAAAGGTCTCTGGCAATACGAAAACCGGTGCGTGCGTCACGGTAATCCGGCTTGGCATGCATGCGGTAGGGGGCGCGGGTGTTTTCTGGAGAACTGGCCCAATAACCACCTCGAATGACCCGGTCACTGCAACCTGGGTTGATCCAGGCACTGCCATCCAAAGGTGCCCGAACGTAGGAGTCGTGCCAACAATCGCGCACCCATTCGGCCACGTTACCGGCCATGTCGTAGAGACCATAAGGATTGGGTAAAAAACTGGCTACCGGTGCAGGGCCCCAGAACTTGTCAGAGTAATTGGGGAATGCAACCGACCAACGACGGCGACCACGTGAACTGTCGCCATCGCCCGTGAGATTTTCGACCACTTTTGACGGAGAATCGTTGCCCCACCAGAATTTGGTGCTGGTGCCGGCCCGCAAGGCGTATTCAAACTCGGCTTCCGATGGCAAACGGTAGGACTTCCCTGTGCCTCTGGCGAGCCAATCCACAAAAGCATTGGCATCATTCCAGGAAACATGAATGACGGGATCTTTAGGGCTTGCCGGCTTGCCTTCATAATCCATTTCCCAGTGAACATCATTTTTTTCAATCAACCGGCCGGAATACTGATCATAAACGGTGGAAGACTTGAAGCGTTGGGCATCGGTACGGTATCCCGTGGCATGAACAAATACCCGAAATTCCGCCACTGACACTTCACGCTGACCTATGGCAAAACCACGACGAAACGTAACCCGATGCTGAGGGATTTCATTTTCCACACGACCTGGATCAAATTCCGTTGATCCCATCAAAAAACTGCCAGCCAACACCACCACAGATTCCGGTGCCCAAATGCCACCTTTCATGAAATGGTCGCGGATGATCTGGCCTGGCTTAAAGCCTCCATAAACCCTGGCCTCTTCCAGACGACGGCGCAGGGCATTTACGCGATCATTTTGCCCACCCAAGGCCACCAGATCGATCAGAAATCGTTCTGCCGCCTCGAATTGCCCGGAATCCATGGCTTTCACAGCGGATTCTTCCAGCGTTCCGGCCCGTTCTTTTTTTATCTGCTCAACCTGCTCTTTGGCTTTTTCCACCAATTGCTGATCCTGCCAGACCAATTCAGCATCTTCCAAAGAACGTTCAGCTGAATCGAAATCACGCACTTTGGCCTGCTCCAGGGCACGGGAAATGATGAATTCCTGAACACTGATCAAACCTTCCTGGGCTTCAATATTTTCCGGAGCACCGTCAAGTGCCTGCCGGTAGAAAAACCAGGCACTGTTATTGTCGGGTTGGTCGATTCGATCTTCCTGCATGGCTTTTCGCGCCGCGGCCAGTTGACCTTCGACCTGGCTCAAATCGGTCAAACGCGTCTTTACATCTTCCAGGCCTGGCTGTTTGGGGTTAACCGCCTCAACCACCGAAATCATGGCTTCAGCCGATTTTCGATCATTTCGGTTGATGGCATCTTTGGTTTTCGCAATAACATCATCCAACAGCAGGCTGAGCCTGCGTTGGGATACCGTATCATCAGGGTTATTGGCTAATTGAGTGAGAAGTTCCTGTAACTGTTGCTGTTGTCGCTCGTCCGGCAAACGAACGCCAGGAGCCAATTGGCCAGGGGCTATGGGCACGGAAAGCTCCAGCTCAAATTCGTTTTCGCCCACGACATCACCCAGGCGCTTCACCCGGCGCTGGTTCGAAACATCATCCTGTGTTTCTTCAGACTCGGTGGCGCTGAGGACCTCCTGCTTATCGCCCAGGTTGACTTCCTGAGCTGGCAGGTTTGGAACAAAAAATACCAGCATCGCTGCGAGAATCAGCGATGTATTTTTTATTGAACGGATTAGCCGGCACATCTTCGTCCCGCCGGTAGCCCAAACAGCAGAGTGCATGCAAAGTCCCTTGCCTGTAACATTCGCACTGTGGCGATTTCCGGAATACGCAGATTGCCAATCGGTAGATTCGTCACCTTACCCCAGAACCGTAATTTCGACAAGCATGACACTACCCCATATTATTGTTGACAAACAGTAACCACCAACCTTTTTGGAAAGCATTTTCTAGAATCTCCCATGTTGAATTCAGATGAAATTGAAGCCGCATTGCGTGCTGCACAACGCCCTATAATACTGGAAACCCATGAGCAACTTGCAGTGGCTGCCGAGACCTGGAGCCATACGGAAGTGCTGGGAATCGACACCGAGTTCCTGCGGGAACGGACCTACTGGGCCGAACTGGGGCTGGTACAGGTATCCGACGGGCGACAAGCCTGGCTGGTCGATGTCATCAAAATTGGTGAATTGGAACCCCTGAAGAGTATGTTTGAGAACCAGGCTGTGCTGAAAGTGTTTCACAGCTCTTCAGAAGATTTTGAAGCTTTGTGGCACGCACTTCATGTATCCCCTCAACCGGTGGCTGACACGCAACTCGCCTGCGCCATGATCGGCCAACCCTTACAGATGAGCTACCACAACGCCATCAAATGGCTGGCCGGAATTGAAATTGATAAAGACCAGACGCGCTCCAACTGGCTGCGTCGACCCTTGAGTGCAAAACAACTGCATTATGCCGCTACAGACGTTGTATTTCTTCCGGCCCTGGTCAGTCGGGTACGTGAAACGCTGCAAGAGCAAAACAAATGGCAATGGCTGGAAGAAGACGTTTCAGCGGCAATTGCCCAAAGCCGTGAAAGCCTGGATCCACAGGACGCGTACTTGAGATTGAGCGGTGCTGCGAACCTAGAGCCACTTCAGCTGCAGGCTCTCAAATCACTTGCGGCCTGGCGGGAACGGGAAGCCAGGCAGCGGAATTTTCCCAGAGGATTTGTCATAAGCGATACAGAAATGATGCTGGTTTCACGACAGTTGCCCGACACGCTGGAAGCACTGAGAAAAATTGAAGACTTGCATGAACGCACGGTAAATAGACATGGCAGTGCATTAGTGGAAGCCGTACAGGCGGGTTTGAATTCAACCGAGTCCGTTGTTGCAATTCAAGCGCTGGACAAAAGCCAAAAGCGGATTATTGCTGATATGCGTAAATTGGTACTGGCCGCAGCAGATACTCATGGCGTAGATCCAGCGTTGCTGGCTTCCCGAAAAGTTCTGGAATCCTTGTTGCGTGCGGTAGAAAGCGGTACTGATGTACCCGAGCGGCTTTCCGGATGGAGGTACCCTGTTATTACTGAGAAGCTGATTAAATTGATCCAGAACCCGGTTTGATCTTGATCCCCTTTTGATTGTTGAATAGCCAATCCATACAGTTGCCGTTAAACTCTGTTCGGATTTCCAACGCCCCGGTAGCTCAGCGGATAGAGCGTCCGCCTCCTAAGCGGAAGGTCGCAGGTTCAATTCCTGCCCGGGGTGCCAATTTTATTTGAATCAATTCCTACTAAGGATGTTCTTCAAAATAAAACATGCCAACACCAGATGTAATCTGTTTTCCTGAATATCTGTTTTGTTCTAGCTCATTCAGTATTTCACGTGCACCTTTTTCTGTTGCACTCAAAAGCGACCCTAGCCGGTCTCTCGCTTCTTGTTGCGCGCCTTCCGGGAGATGAAAAGTCCATGCCCCTCTCTGATACAAACGTGTTTTCCCTTTCTGTAGCGCTTTGAGGTTGAAGTGAACGGAATCGATCAAATTGCTTACGGCTGAAAGCCCAAGTTCAATAAAACCAATATGATCATTGACGTCTTTAGGAAGGTATGAAGTTTGAAGCAACTCTACCGTTCCCTTTTGGCTATTAATTCTTAGGGCACCACTTGATTCAAGCCTCTGCAACAATGAAGCGGCGGTAATACCCCTACCTTTAACAGTCGAGCTAACTAACGATTCAAAGCTAGGAGACTGTCCGATGATCGGCAAAGATTTCGGCGTATTCGTTTTTAGATCGAAAAATGGTTCTTCACTATTCCACACATCTACAATGGAAGTCGCAGGAGTAAGTTCTTTTAGGAATTGATTTTCTCGGTAAATTGGCTTTCGAAATGCAGGACTGTTCATAACAGTCGCGAGTGTCCTTGTATCTACACCCGTTAAAACACCCAATTTAGTCATAGAAACATTTTCAAGCTGATCTTCATTTTTTATGAAATCTTCTGCCTCTTGAATGTATATGACTCGAATCATTTCCTGGAGTTTCACCAGCGAAATTCTACCTACCAAAAATCGAATCAACTTTCTGAAAACGTTTTCAACAGCCCGGGTTAAGATCGCAACTTCCTGTAATTGAGCATCCTTGGGGTCCGGCATAAAAGCCTCCTCATTTAACCTCTGATTGGAAAATTGTTGAACAAAGACAAAGGATACAAAATCCTGGATTTCAGACACAATAAAAAAAGCAGGGTCTGGGCTTTTGTTAACCCAGACCCTGCTCCCTCGCAGGGAGAACCAGAAACTGTCCGCACAAACCCGATGCTCCCCTTTTGTTGACACCAGGTTATCAGTTGTCTGATTATCCCTGCCCCCCATTGAAACTTTACCTTGTCTTCTTTGTGACAATAATGTTATTTTTTG
>CAZRTG010000070.1:0-16169 GCA_964602895.1 uncultured Wenzhouxiangellaceae bacterium | reverse complement strand
CTGGCCTTGATTAAAAACACCAGGGGCGTGAGTTTGAAGCCTTCAGCTTCTGCGTCAGCGGTATGGGCCTTGCGAAAAGCTTCCATGTCGGTGATATCTGCTTCATCGTGCTGGGTAACGTGTGGAATGCCGACCCAGTTGCGATGCAAATGTCTGGCGGCAATTTTCTGAATGCGCGACAAAGGCTGAGTGGAGGTTTGACCGAACTGCGAAAAATCAATTCTGGGTGGCGGCGCCAGATCAAAACCGGCAAAACCCGTGGACCCATCGGCTGAACCTGCGGGCTTCACAGCGCCGCTCATGACAGATTTCACCCATTTGGTTACATCCTCAGCCAGAATACGACCACCCTTACCGGTACCTTTGACGGTGTTCAGATCGACTCCCAATTCCCTCCCGTAACGGCGCACGGAGGGGCTGGCATAAGGCAATGAACCTGGCTTGCTGTCACTGGCTACTGCTGGTGGTGCGGGCTCAGGAGTTTCAGCCGCAACCACCTTGTCTCCCGATTCGGGCTCAGCTTGCTGTTTTTGCGTGGTGCTGGCTTCTGCAGGTTGGCTCGGCGTCGGCTCCTGTCGCTCGCTATCGGCTTCCGTTTTGGCTTTATCCTGGTCTGGTGCAGCCGGTTCTTCCACTGTTTCGCTTGCCTGCAGAATGGCAACTACATCGCCTTGCCTGACCTCGTCGCCTACCTTCAGCTTCAGCTCCTTGATCACACCCGCTTGTGGCGAAGGCACTTCCATGGTGGCCTTGTCACTTTCCAGCGTAATCAATGACTGCTCCAACTCTACGGTGTCGCCAACAGCAACCAGAACCTCAATCACCGGCACCGCGTCAAAATCGCCTATATCAGGCACCTTGATCTCAATTTCCTTGCTCACCTTGCGCTCCATTGCTGATATCGTTTCATCACAGGCTCCAGGCATCAGACATGGGATGGATTGACTTTTTCCGGATCCAAACCCAATTTGCTGCGTGCTGCCAAAAGCTCACTCTGACCAAACTGGCCCTTGCGGTATAGCGCATAAATTGCTGCATAAGCAATGTTGAAGCGGTCTACCTCGAAGAACTTGCGCAATCGCTCACGGGTATCGGAGCGACCAAAACCATCAGTGCCCAGCACGATGTAGTCCTGTCCGGGCAGAAAGCCACGAACCTGATCGGCAAAAGCCCGTACATAATCGGTAGCTGCAATCATCGGACCCGGCTGCTCCGCAAGGCATTGTGTCACCCAGGGAATCCTGGGCTCTTTCTCCGGGTTGAGCCGATTCCAACGGGCACAATCCACCCCATCACGGCGCAATTCCGTAAAACTGGTGGCGCTCCAGATATCTGCAGATATACCGAAATCCTGCTCCAGTATATTTGCTGCCGCAATGGACTCGCGCAATATGGTTCCAGAGCCCAGCAACTGCACTTTACGGCCGTGGTCACCGCCTTTCTTCAGTTGATACAGCCCTTTGCGAATACCTTCTTCTGCACCCTCGGGCATATCGGGGTGGGTGTAGTTCTCATTCATCACCGTGATGTAGTAATAAACGCTTTCCTGCTCATCGAACATGCGTCGCATGCCGTCCTGAATGATAACGGCTACTTCATAGCCAAAAGCCGGGTCATAGGAAACACAATTGGGCACCATGCCGGACATCATGTGGCTGTTGCCATCCTCATGCTGCAGGCCTTCGCCATTAAGCGTGGTACGCCCCGCAGTACCTCCGATCAGGAAGCCCTTGGAACGCATGTCGCCGGCCAACCAGGCCAGATCCCCGACACGCTGGAAACCGAACATGGAATAAAAAATATAGAAGGGGATCATGGACACGCTGCTGGTCGAATAGCTGGTGGCGGCAGCGATCCAGGAGCACATGGCACCCGCTTCGGTAATGCCTTCCTGCAGGATTTGTCCCTTTTTGTCTTCCTTGTAAAACATCAGCTGGTCTGAATCCGACGGCGTGTACAACTGGCCTATTGAAGAGTAAATGCCCAACTGCCGGAACATACCCTCCATACCAAAAGTGCGTGCTTCATCCGCCACGATGGGCACGATACGGGAAGCAATCGCTTTGTCACGCAGCAATATGGCCAGGGTGCGAACAAAGGCCATGGTGGTGCTGATTTCGCGCTCACCGGTAGATTTCAGTACCGTCTCAAAAGCGGACAATGGTGGACTGGCCAGCTTCTCATACTCGGTGCGACGCTTCGGCAGGAATCCACCCAGCTTCTCACGACGCTCCAGCATATATTTCACTTCGGGGCTGTCCGGCCCCGGATGGTAATACGGAACATTTTCAAGCTGATCGTCAGGTATCGGCACGTTGAATCGATCACGGAACTGACGAATCGATTCGATATCCATCTTCTTTTGTTGATGGGTAATATTCTGCGCCTCGCCCGCGTCGCCCATGCCATAGCCTTTAACCGTTTTGGCCAGTATCACCACGGGCCGTTCACGCGGCTGCGTGGCCAGGTCATAAGCGGCGTAAATTTTGTGCGGATCGTGTCCGCCACGATTCAGGCGCCAGATGTCCTCATTTGACAGGCTGGCCACCATTTCCTTGAGCTCCGGGTACTTGCCGAAGAAATGCTCCCGCGTATAAGCACCCCCCTTGGCTTTGTAATTCTGGTACTCGCCGTCAACCGCCTCCATCATACGACGCCGCAGCAAGCCGTTCTTGTCCTTGGCAAACAGAGGATCCCAATAACTGCCCCAAAGAACTTTCAACACACTCCAGCCGGCACCACGGAACACACCTTCCAGTTCCTGGATAATCTTGCCATTACCGCGCACCGGACCGTCCAGTCGTTGCAAATTGCAGTTGATCACAAACACGAGGTTATTGAGCTTTTCCCGCCCGGCCAGCGAAATAGCCCCCAAGGATTCAGGTTCATCGGTTTCACCATCGCCGATAAAGCACCAGACTTTGCGTTGTGAGGTATCTGCGATGCCGCGATCATGCAAGTATTTGAGAAAGCGCGCCTGGTAAATGGCAGTAATCGGTCCCAGCCCCATGGAAACGGTGGGGAAGCGCCAATAGTCCGGCATCAGCCATGGGTGAGGATAAGAGCTCAATCCCTGGCCGCCTGTCTCCTCGCGGAAGTTGTCCAGTCGTTTCTCGTCAATACGTCCTTCCAGAAAAGACCTCGCATAAATACCGGGCGAAGAGTGTCCCTGAATGTAGAGCAGGTCGCCGCCGCCAGGGTGATCCAGGCCGCGCCAAAAATGGTTAAAACCGACGTCGTAAAGCGTTGCAGCGGAAGCAAAACTGGCAATGTGCCCACCCAGATCGCCGCCCCGCTTGCTGGCCCGGACGACGATGGCCATGGCATTCCAACGGATGATGGAACGAATCCGGTGCTCCATTTCGGCATCACCGGGGCTGCGCTTCTCCATGTGCGGTGGAATGGTATTGATGTAAGCCGTGGTCGCGTCATAAGGCAGGTAGCCGCCTGACCGGCGGGTTTGATCAACCAGTTTTTCGAGCAGGAAATGAGCCCGGCCCGGGCCTTCGCGCTCTATGACGGCACGCAGTGAATCCTGCCATTCCTGGGTTTCCAGCGGATCGCTGTCGTGTTGCAGTTTGTCGTATTCAATAGTCATGGAAATCTCTTGTTAATCTCCTGTTCCGGCCTTTATTCCGGCAAGATCTGTTTGCGCCTGTTCATACAGCTGTGCTTCCGCCACCACCAATGCGGTCATGTTGACCACACGCCTGGGTGAAGCTGAAGGCGTCAATACATGTGCGGGTTTACCTGCCCCCAGCAGTATCGGGCTGACACTGACACCGTTGCTGATCACCCG
This sequence comes from uncultured Wenzhouxiangellaceae bacterium, assembly GCA_964602895.1. Classification (GTDB taxonomy): domain Bacteria; phylum Pseudomonadota; class Gammaproteobacteria; order Xanthomonadales; family SZUA-36; genus JAWXBM01. The sequence goes on along the minus strand of CAZRTG010000070.1, from coordinate 12,370 downwards.
TGCCATGTTAAACGCAATATGGGCTGAATCCAGACTGGGCATAATCAGCAGATTGGCCGGGCCACGCAAGCGACTGTTGGGAAACAGGTGCTTCCGGAAGCTATCATCCAGGGCCATGTCAGCGGTCATCTCGCCTTCAACTTCCAGTTCAGGATCGGTCTGGCGCAATATCTGCAAAGCCTGCTTCATCTTGAATGCACTGCCATCCTTGTGACTGCCAAAAGCAGAATGTGACAACAGGGCCACTCGAGGGTGCACACCGAACAGTTGTAGCTTCTCTGCGGCCATACGGGTGATCTCGGCGATTTCCTCAGCCGTAGGGTTTTCATTGACGTGGGTGTCTGCAACAAAATAGGCACCCTCTTCGGTATTGAGCACAGCCAATGATGCTGCAATTTTTGCGCCTGCTCTCAGGCCAATAACATCCAGCACATTATTCAGGTTGATACGGTAACGACCCACTACACCGGTGATCAGTGCATCAGCCTCTCCCCGATGCACCATCAATGCACCAATCACACTGTTTTTGGTTCGAACAATGGCTTTGGCTGCATCAGGCGAAACACCGTTACGCTGCATGATGGTGTGGTAGGTGGTCCAGTAATCCCAGAAACGTGGATCGGAATGTGGATTGACCAATTCGAAATCGACACCCGACTTCAGCCGCAGACCCAATTTTTCAATCCGGGCATCCACCACATCCGGTCGGCCAATCAATATGGGATGGGCCATGCGGTTGTCCACCACCGTTTGAACACCACGAAGGATCACCGGTTCTTCCCCATCCGCATAAACCACCCGCTTGGGGTGGGCACGGGCCGCATCGAACACCGGCTTCATCAACAGGCCGGTACGATAGACGAATTGCTCCAGTTTCTCGCGATAGGCAACCATGTCTTTTATCGGGCGTTTCGCCACACCACTGTCCATGGCGGCTTGCGCAACTGCGGGTGCCAGTTGAACCAACAAACGCGGATCAAACGGTCGGGGAATAATGTAATCGGGACCGAATTGCTGGGTTTCACCTGTTTGCTGGCCGGCCCCTGCCTGTTGAAATTCCATATGTGCCAGTTCTGCAATAGCGTGCACACAGGCCAATTTCATCTCTTCATTGATGATACTGGCGCCTACATCCAGAGCACCCCGAAAAATAAACGGAAAACACAGGACATTATTGACCTGGTTGGGATAATCAGAACGGCCGGTTGCGATAATGGCGTCCGGTCTGACCGCCAATGCATCTTCCGGAAGAATTTCCGGATTGGGATTGGCCAATGCCAGGATGATCGGACGATCGGCCATTCGGGCAACCATTTCTTTGCTCAGCACACCACCGGCAGACACACCGAGAAAAATATCAGCACCTGCAATGACTTCACCCAAAGAGCGCATTTGGGTTTCGATCGCATAGCCATTTTTACGATCATCCATGTCTTCATCACGGCCGGTAAAAATCACCCCCACCCGATCGACCACGGTTATGTGATTTTTCGGCAGGCCCAGGCTGACCAGCAAATCCAGGCAGGCCACACCTGCTGCACCTGCACCTGAGGCGACCAGACGGACATCCGCAATATCCTTGCCAACGATCTGCAAGGCATTAATCACAGCGGCAGCGGTAATGATGGCGGTACCGTGCTGATCATCATGAAACACCGGTATGGACATGCGCTCACGCAAGGCGGCCTCTACCTGGAAACACTCCGGAGCCTTGATGTCCTCCAGATTAATGCCACCAAAAGTCGGCTCCAGGGCGGCGATGATATCAATCAGCTTGTCCGGGTCTTTTTCATCGATTTCGATATCGAATACATCAATATTGGCAAACTTCTTGAACAGTACGGCCTTGCCTTCCATCACCGGCTTGGCAGCCAGCGGCCCGATATCGCCCAATCCCAGCACTGCGGTTCCATTACTGATGACGGCTACCAGATTGCCGCGCGCAGTAACTTCAACCACGGCTTCGGGGTCTTCACAAATCAATTCGCAGGCTGCTGCGACGCCTGGAGAATAGGCCAGGGCCAGGTCCTGTCGGGTGGTGACTGCTTTGGTTGGGGTGATCTTGATCTTGCCCGGTGTTGGATACCGGTGATAATTCAGCGCATTTTCTTTCAGGTTGGAAGTCATTCAGGACCTGTTGAACCTATGGGCCAAACTCATGGCATCAAAGGCAGTTTGTGGAAAGGATAGGGCAGCCCAACAAAACTGTTGGACTGCCTGGTTCTCAACATATCACAGTTCTGACGGATCTCAGGCTGCTTCCTGGCTGGCATCGTATTCGCCAACCGCTGCAAGCCCATTCATGCGGGCACGATGGGCAAGGCGTTTTTGTGCAGCGGCGGCATTGGCTGAAACATTCTCACCCCAGACACTCAAAGCAGCTGCCTGCAAAGCACGGCCATAAGAAAAGCTCAATGGCCACGGGAAGACGCCCAATTTGTTCATGGCATCCAGATGGGCAGTCGCCTCTTCATCTGATTGTCCGCCAGACAGGAAAACCACGCCGGCAAGGGCTGCGGGTACTGAATTCAACAGGCATTGTACCGTCGCTTCGGCAACCTCTTGCACACCCGCGCGATCAGCGGCTTCAGAACCGGATATCACCATACTGGCCTTCAGGATGGTGCCTTCCAACAGGACATTCTGCTCATACAATTGGTGAAACAGCGAGCGCAGGGTTGCTTCGGTGACTTCGAAACACTCGTCCAGGCTGTGACTGCCGTCCATCAACACTTCCGGCTCGACCATGGGTACTATGCCCGCTTCCTGGCACAGCGCTGCGTAACGCGCCAGCGCATGGGCATTGGCATCAACACAGGATGAAGAAGGAATGGTTTCACCAATGGTGATCACAGCGCGCCATTTGGCGAAACGGGCACCCAGGGAGCGGTACTCTTCCAAACGGGCCCGCAGACCATCGAGTCCTTCAGTGATTTTTTCACCCGGGTGACCGGCAAGTGGATGTGCACCCGTGTCCACCTTAATGCCGGGCATGATGCCGGCCTCTTCCATGACACTGACGAAGCTACGCCCGTCACGCGTTGATTGGCGTATGGTTTCGTCAAACAAAATGGCACCGGAAATATGCTTGCCCAAGCCTGGCGTGGTCAATAACATTTCCCGATAAGCACGCCGATTTTCTTCTGTGCACGCTACATTGATCGACTTGAAGCGTTTGGCAATCGTGCCGGTGCTCTCGTCTATGGCAAGTATGCCCTTGCCTTCTGCAACCATGGCCTGTGCGACCGCTACCAGATCCGAACTGCTCATTGATGACTCCTGAAAATAGAAATTGGCCAATTCCAGGGCTGAGCCGGGTCTTGGCATCGCAAAACGAACATTCTACTGCCTGTGAGAGGACATGGCCATTGTCCATGAACAGGGTTAAGTCTTGGACAAATCCAGCTCGGTCTGGTTTTCCACATCACCTTGTGGACCCAGCTGGATCAATCGCAGCGTATTGGTGCCGCCTTGATCGCCCAGCTTTTCACCCATGGTCACAATCAGCCGATCACCGGCTTTTACATGGCCTTTGCGCCAGAGCAGCTGCAGCACTTCCTGTATATCCAGTTCAACATCGGTACCTGATGGCTCATGCGCCACCGGGTAAACATCGCGGAACAAGGCCATGCGTCGACGACTGGCCACATTGGGCGAGAGGGCAAAAATAGGCACTGAAGATTGCACCCGTGACAGCCATTGTGCAGTGGATCCTGATTCAGTCAATGCCACGATGGCCTGCACACGCACATTTTTGGCCATGTACATGGCCGCCATGGCAATGGCCTGGTCGATGCGCTCGAAACGCACGTTCAGTGGTTTGCCTGTGTCAGACCGGTCAAAATGCCGTTCTGCGCCCAGGCAGATGCGGTGCATGACTTCTACGACTTTAACCGGATATTTGCCAACCGCCGTTTCTGCCGACAACATGACCGCGTCCGAACCATCCAGGATGGCATTGGCCACATCCAACACTTCCGCCCGGGTAGGTATGGGGTTCTCGACCATGGACTGCATCATTTGGGTGGCGGTGGCGACGATGCGGTTGTATTGCAGCGCGGTACTGATGATGCGCTTCTGCATACCGGGCAGTTCTGCAAAGCCAATTTCAACACCCAGATCTCCACGAGCCACCAGTATGGCATCGGAAGCTTCACAGATTTCTTCCAGGTTATCGATGGCTTCAATACGTTCGATTTTGGCCATCAAATGAGCGGTACTGCCGGATTGACGCAACAATTCCCGGGCCCGGTGCATGTCGGCTGCGTTGCGGGCAAAAGACACGGCCACGTAATCGGCGTCCAGCCGGGCTGCCAGTTTAATATGTTGTAAATCGTGCTCGGCAATTCCTTCGATGGACAGGCCACCGCCTTGCAGGTTGATGCCTTTCCGATTGCCCAGCACGCCACCATTTTCCACTTCGCAAATGATTTTCCTGTTTTCAAGTGCCAGAACACGCATGGAAATCAGGCCATCATCCAACAGCAGGATATCGTCTGGCTGCACATCTTCGGCCAGCCGGGCATAACTGACACCTACCCCGTGTTGGCTACCCTGTCGCGAGGGGTCGCCCGCGTCCAGTTCGAACCGATCGCCTGTTTGCAGGAACACACTGCCTTCCGGAAAAGTCTCGATACGGATCTTCGGGCCTTGCAGGTCAAACAGAATTGCCACCTCACGGCCCACTTCAGCGGCAACTTCGCGCGCCATGCGCATACGCTGTTCATGGGTTTCAATCGGTCCGTGAGACATATTCAAACGCAATACATCCGCACCGGCCTTGATCAGGGCATGCAAGGTCTCACGCCGGTCCGTAGCTGGGCCCAGAGTTGCGATAATCTTGGTGCGGCGAATTTCGGTTTTGCTTTTGTTGTCATCCATTTTCATGGAATGAATTATAGGCTTATATGTGGTTTATTCACATGAGCCGCCACCGACATGCTTGCGTGCTGCAACCGGTCTTAACGTCCTGCCGAATGTGTGTACTGGGCAAAAATCCGGCTGACCGTGTCTTCGATCGTCTGCTGCAGTTGCTGCGCTTTTTTGTCGCTGCCCTCAAACTCAGCCACACCTTGCCAGGCCATGCGCTCTGCAGCATTTTCAACCAGATCGATGAATACCGATATTTCTTCGACCTGTGTGGCGCGGGAACTCATGGATACCCCCACACCCAGCCCGGAGCCGTAGTAAGCCCCACCCGGCCGATCGTAATACATGCCACTCATGTAGGGTGCTGTGTAGGTGGTCATTTTCACCTGTTCGTCCAGGCGTGCAGTAACGTTGATGATCAAATCGGGATTGGCGGCAAGCCGGTAACCACGCGAATCCATTTCCCTGCTGATCGCCGCCCGGAAGTTCTCTCCAAATACCGGCGAATTGTAGCCTGCCTCGATACCCATGGGCTGAAAAAATCCATAGGTTTTGAATTGGGTGAAATCTGCGCTGGGACTGCTGTCGCTGCGCACCTGAACACCACTGGAACAGGCTGACAGCATCAGGAGCACCAGTGCCCAGGCGAACGATGAAAGTGCGGGCAGTCGGGAGGACCAGTGAACAGACGTCACAGCTGAGCTCATTGTTTAAATGTCCTTGCGGTTATGAATAAGGGTATAAGTGTCTGCTCAACTGACCAGACCCTTGAGACGAAAGAACCTAGTTTGCAGCTGGTGCAGCCACCGGAAAGTGTGAGAACACAGCATCCACCGTGTTAAAAATGGATTGCCGAAGTTCCTTTTGCATCTTTTCTGTCACCTTGAAGGTGGCCACCCCTTGCCATACCATCTCGTGCCGCCGGGCATCCACCATGTCGACATAAACATCAGCCTGGGTGTATTGCGTTACGGTTGTGCTGGTACCGCCGCCATAATACATGGGCATGCCCCAACCGGCTCTATAACCTCGGCCGTAATAGCCGCCATAAAGATACGGTTCCTGGTAGCTGTTCACCCTGATCTTGTCATCGGAAGCCGCCGAAACATTGACCTGCAGTTGCGGTGTATCAGAGAGCTCGAACCCGCGTGCTGACATCTGCGCATTGATGGCTTCGCGAAAATGCTGACCCATCAGACTGGCATAACTGTCACCTTCGATTCCCAACTGACTGAAGAAGTTGTAAGTCCTGTATTGGCTGAAGTCGACGCTGGGGTCGGCATCACTGCGGACTTTGACACTGGGGGCACAGCCTGCCAGTAACAGGATTATCGTAGCGAGAAAAAGTACCCGCAAGTTGTTCCATTTGAGCTGAATCATTTGACGGTTCCTGTATGGGCCTGAAATGAACGCCAGGTTTCAAGCCGCCCTGGCCGTTAAAGCGGCAACGGCGGGCAGGTTTTTGCCTTCAACAAATTCCAGGAAGGCACCACCGCCGGTAGAAACGTAACTGACATCTTCGGTTACACCGAACTGGTCTATGGCCGCTAAAGTATCACCTCCACCGGCAATACTGAAAGCCCTGGACCGACCAATGGCTTCTGCCACTGACCGCGTGCCTGACTGAAAAGCCGGAAACTCAAACACACCTACCGGACCATTCCAGATAATGCTGCCGGCACCTGCAATGATTTTTGAGTAGGAAATCGCTGTAAGCGGGCCTATATCCAGAATCATTTCATCCGCTTGTACCTCATCCACACGCCGAACGATGGCTTTGGCATCGGCGCTGAAAGATTTTGCCACCAGCACGTCCTTGGGTATGGGAATCGAGCCGCCACTTTCATGGGCCTTGCGTATCATGTCCTGGGCCGTAGCCAGAAAATCCGGTTCATACAGGGATTTGCCTACCTGATAACCGCTGGCAGCAATAAAGGTATTGGCAATGCCTCCACCCACGATCAACTCGTCTACCAGGTCGATCAAATGTTCCAGCACAGCCAGTTTGGTAGAGACCTTGGAACCGCCAACAATTGCCAGCAGCGGTCGATCCGGCTGTTGCAGGAATTTGTGCAGGGTCTGCAACTCGCGGTGCAATAGTGGCCCGGCACAGGCAACCGGTGCTTTCTGAATCACGCCTTCGGTTGAAGCCTGCGCCCGATGCGCCGTTCCAAAAGCATCCATGACAAAAATATCGCACAAGGCGGCCATGCGTTTTGCCAGATGCGGGTCGTTGCTTTTCTCGCCCACGTTAAAGCGGACATTTTCACACAGCACAACCTCACCGGGCTCGACTTCAATGCCATCGAGCCAATTCCGCTCCAGCCTGACCGGCTGGCCCAACAGTTTCTGCAAACTTTGCGCAACGGGCGCCAATGAGTCTGCGGCAGAATAGGCACCTTCAGCGGGCCGCCCAAGGTGCGACAGCACGATCACAGCTGCGCCTTTGGCCAGCGCCAGTTGGATGCTCGGTACCGCCGCACGGATACGTGCATCGGATGTAACCTGACCATCTGCCACGGGCACATTGAGGTCTTCACGGATCATCACACGCTTGCCTGCGAGGTCCAGATTCTCCATCTGCAAATAATTCATCTGCATATCTCTTCAGCGTCTGCTTTCACTCAGGCGTTCATCAAGGCGATAGTGGTATCGAGCATGCGATTGCTGAAGCCCCATTCGTTGTCATACCAGCTCAGCACTTTCACCAGCGTTCCTTCCATCACACGGGTAAGCGTGGAATCAAACACCGAGGAATGCGGGTCGTGGTTGAAATCGACAGAGACCAGCGGACGGGTGTTATAAGCCAATACACCTTTCAAATAACCATCGGCAGCCTGTTTGACGATGCTGTTGACTTCTTCCACCGTGGTAGCACGACTGGCCGTAAAGGTCAGGTCAACCACAGATACATTGATGGTCGGCACCCGCATGGAAAACCCGTCCAGGCGGCCATTCAGTTCGGGCAATACCAGGCCAACCGCTACGGCAGCGCCGGTCTTGGTAGGAATCTGGCTCATGGTGGCAGAACGGGCGCGGCGTAAATCCGAGTGATACACATCGGTCAGTACCTGGTCATTGGTATAAGCATGAATGGTTGTCATCAAGCCGTGCTCGATACCCAGGCCCTCATGCAGTACCTTGGCCAAAGGCGCCAGACAATTGGTGGTACAGGACGCATTTGAGATGATCTGGTCAGTGGACTTCAGGTCTTTGTGGTTGACGCCGTATACCACGGTGTTGTCGACCCCCTTACCGGGTGCCGAAATGATCACTTTTCTGGCACCGGCGGTCAGGTGGGCGCTGGCCTTGTCCTTACTCGTAAAGAATCCGGTGGACTCGAGCACCACATCCACCCCCAGATCCTTCCAGGGCAATTTGGCCGGATCGCGCTCGGCCAACACCTTGATGCGATCTCCGTCTACGACCAGGTTGCCATTCTCAACCTCTACTTCGAATGGAAATTTGCCATGTGCCGTGTCATAACGCGTGAGATGTGCGTTGGTTTCTGCATCTCCCAAATCGTTGATGGCCACCACCTGAATTTCATGGGTACGGCCGGATTCATACAATGCCCGCAGGATATTGCGGCCGATGCGGCCATAACCGTTGATTGCTACCTTGATTGTCATTTCATACTCCTGAAAATGTAACTGGTGTTGGCAGGCTTCCGCTTTATTGGCCCAGAACCTTGCGAACCGCGTCACAAACATGCGGAACCGTAAAGCCATATTGTTCAAACAATATGTTGGCCGGCGCGGAAGCACCGAATTTATCTATACCAATGATACTGCCTTGTGGGCCTGTAAAGACATGCCAGTAGAGGCTCACCCCGGCTTCAACGGCGACTCGTGCCTGCAAATCGCCGGGCAATACCGCTTCGCGATAGGCTGCTTCCTGTTGCAGGAACAATCCCGGGTTCGGCATGGAAACCACTCGAACCGCTACGCCTTCTACGGATAATTGCCGGGCTGCAGCAACAGCCAAACCGACTTCCGAGCCGGTAGCAATGATGACTGCGTCCGGCTTACCGTCGGCTTCAAGCAGCACATATCCACCGCGGGCAATGTCCTTTAATTGGGTTTCTGTACGTGGCTGATGCGGCAAAGTCTGACGGGTAAACACCAGCGCCGTCGGCCTGCCCTTATTCTCAATCGCCGCCTTCCAGGCTACAGCGGATTCTACCGTATCGCAGGGGCGCCAAACCTGCAGTCCGGGTATCAAACGCAGGCTGGCGACGTGCTCAACCGGTTGATGCGTGGGGCCGTCTTCTCCCAGACCGATGGAATCGTGTGTATATACGTGGATGTTGTGCGCCGGAATCAGGGCTGACATCCGCACCGCATTGCGGGCATAATCCGAAAAAACCAGAAAGGTGGCGTTGTAAGGAATAAAGCCGCCATGCAAAGCCATGCCATTGCAGATGGCTGTCATACCGAATTCACGCACGCCGAAATAGATGTAATTACCGCTTTCCCGACCCAGGTTGACATCTTCACTACCCGACCAGATGGTCAGGTTGGAGCCTGCCAGATCGGCAGAACCGCCTGCCAGTTCCGGCAGCATGGGCCCAAAGGCTTCCAGCGCCAGCAATGAAGATTTACGTGACGCCACATCACCACCTTTGCTTTGCATTTCGGCAATCAAAGTTGTGCTGCGTTCTTGCCAGTCGGCGGGTAATTCGCCATTCATACGACGTGAGAACTCGGCAGCCAATTCCGGAAACTGCTGGCTGTAGTTTGCAAAAATATCCTGCCAGGCCTGCTCGCGGCTGGCACCCGCTTCACGGCCATCCCATTGCCGGGCTATCTCCGGCGGAATTTCAAAAGGTGCATGTGGCCACTCCAGATGCTCCCGTGCGGCGGCAATTTCCGCCGCTCCCAAAGGTGCGCCATGTGTGGCCTCAGTTCCTTGCTTGTTGGGTGCGCCAAAGCCGATCACGGTGCGACAGCAAATCAGGCTGGGGCGCGACGTTTCTTCCCGGGCGGTGTCGATGGCTTGTTGGATCTCAACCGGGTCATGGCCGTCAACATCCCGTATTACTTGCCATCCATAGGCTTCGAAGCGTGCTGGTGTGTCATCGGTAAACCAACCGGCAACCTCTCCGTCGATGGAGATTCCGTTGTCATCCCAGAAACAATTCAGTTTGCCCAGGCCCAGGGTTCCTGCCAGCGAACAGACCTCATGCGAGATCCCCTCCATCAAACAGCCATCACCGAGAAAAACCCAGGTGTGGTGGTCGACCAATGGAAAACCTTCGCGATTGAAGCGATTGGCCAGGACTTTTTCTGCCAACGCCATGCCCACGGCATTGCCCATGCCTTGCCCCAGCGGCCCAGTGGTGGTTTCCACGCCGGGTGTTTCACCAAATTCGGGATGCCCGGCCGTACGCGAATGCCACTGCCGGAAGTTTTTCAGTTCGCTTATGGGTAAATCGTAGCCGGTGAGATGTAACAGGGAATACAACAACATGGAGCCGTGACCGTTTGACAATACGAATCGGTCGCGGTCTGCCCAACCCGGGTTGGACGGGTTGTGTTTCAGGTTGTCATTCCACAGCACCTCGGCAATATCCGCCATGCCCATGGGCATACCCGGATGGCCTGAATTTGCTTGTTGAACTGCGTCCATGGATAAAGCGCGGATGGCGTTGGCGAGGTCACGTCTGCTGGGCATTTACTTTCCTGGCTATCATTGCTGATCAATCGTTGGTTTGACCAAGGGATTGGCTTCCGGGTTAGCGGAAGCGCTCAAAATAACGGGTGCTTATCGGTAAATTACTGGGGAAATCCCTGTCTGATTACTGTCTGATTAAGCACGGAGCACATCATCAATCAGAGGCTCCTTAAGACAATTTTGGCCTATTGCCCCGCACCGTAGCAAGGGCGATTGCTGAAATTCCCTGGTTTCCCGACAAATCATGTCAGACGCGGTTCGCAGCTTTACCAAATTTCTGCAGGGTTCCCGCCTTGTATTCTGCCCAATATTCATTCAATTCCTTGCGCACTACCGGCAACAGGAAGTAAATACCGATGATATTGGGGAAAGCCATGGCAAAAATCATCGCATCGGAGAAGTCGATAACCGCGCCCAACTGCATGGATGAACCTATGACCACAAAGACCAGAAACAATACTTTATAAGTGATATCCGTTATGAGGGATTCACCGAACAGGTAAGTCCAGGCTTTCAGTCCATAGTATGACCAGGAAATCATGGTCGAGAAAGCGAACAAAACAACCGCAACCGCCAGCACCCATGGGAACCAGGAAATCGCCGATTCAAAGGCAGCTGAAGTCAGGGCTACACCCTCGCCGGGGTCTATGGAGGGATCCAGGGTTCCGGTGATGATGATCACCAGCGCCGTAATCGTACAAACCACGATGGTGTCAACGAATGGCTCGTAAAGTGCCACAAAACCCTCGGTAATGGGCCGGTTGGTTCGGACTGCCGAATGTGCGATGGCCGCCGAGCCTATACCCGCCTCATTGGAAAAAGCAGCTCGCTTGAAGCCCTGGAATAACACGCCGACGACACCACCGGCCATACCCTCCGGACTGAAGGCACCGTTGATGATAGCCATGATAGCTGTCGGCAATTGCGTAATGTTCATACCGATAATGATCAGTCCGGCTGTCACATAAAGAATGGCCATGAAGGGCACAATTTTGGAGGTTACCCGGGCAATTCCCTGGATTCCGCCGATGATGACCAGTCCTACCAGAGTGGCGACAACCACGCCGAACAGCCAGCCTTTATCCGCCAGCCAGCTGGCATCACCGCCAGTAACCGATACCACCTGCTTGAAGCTTTGATTGGCCTGGAACATGTTACCGCCGCCAAAGGAGCCGCCGATACAGAAGATAGCGAACACGACGGCCAGGATTTTACCCAGCGTTTTCAGTTTGTCGCTGCGCTCGGCGAGGCCTTTGGATAAATAATACATGGGCCCGCCAGACACCGAGCCATCCGTGTACTCGTTGCGGTAACGCACACCCAGGGTGCATTCGACAAACTTGGAAGACATGCCCAGAAAGCCCGCAATGATCATCCAGAATGTTGCACCTGGCCCACCCAACGAGACCGCCACGGCCACTCCAGCGATATTGCCCAGACCGACCGTGCCCGACAGCGCTGTTGCCAGCGCCTGGAAATGGGTTACTTCACCTCTGGCAGTTGGGTCGGAATAGTCTCCACGAACCAATTGAAAGCCGTGCTTCATCGCGCGCAGGTTGATAAATCGAAAGTAGATGGTGAATATGGTGGCAGCCAGTATCAGCCAGATCAGCACGACAGGTATTTGCACTCCATAGACCGGGAAGGATGAAAAAACAAATCCCGCTACGGCATCGGCATAGGGCTTGATGGCCTGGTCAATGCGACTGTCAATCCCGTCCTGCGCCAGCGCGACTATCGGCATCAGGTACAGTCCGAGCAGGCTGACCATGCGTTTTATTTTTGACATATGAATCTCCAGGCTTTATCGGGCTTCTAATTTTTA
>CAZRTG010000069.1:0-16259 GCA_964602895.1 uncultured Wenzhouxiangellaceae bacterium | reverse complement strand
GTAAAGACTATGACAACTGGCTGGCGGCCGGAAATCCGGGCTGGGGCTTTGATGATGTATTGCCCTACTTCATTAAATCCGAAGACCAGGAGAACGGTGCTTCCGAATATCACGGTGTCGGCGGTCCCCTGTCGGTGCAAAACCTGCGTCACAGTAACCCTCTTAGCGAAACATTTATTGCAGCCGCGCAGCAGGCCGGTCACAAGCGCAATGACGACTTCAATGGCGCTCATCAACGCGGTTTTGGCTATTATCAGGTGACGCAACGCAATGGTCGTCGTTGCAGTAGTGCAGTCGCTTATCTGCATCCTGTCAGCGACCGGCCCAATCTCGTAGTACGCACCGGCGCGCTGGTAGAGCAAATCCAATTGCACCGGAATCGTGCTGAGGCCGTACACTATCGATGGAAGGGCAAAGAAGTACGTTCCGAATCCGGAAAAATCATTTTGGCCGGTGGCGCCATAGGCTCACCCCAGATGCTGATGCTGTCCGGCATCGGTCCTGCGGAACATTTGTACAGCCACGGTATTCGCGTACACCACGACCTGCCCGGTGTTGGCCTGAACCTGCAGGACCACCTGGACATCTGTACCCTGGTCAAAAGTCACCACCCCAACACTTATGACCAACTCAGTGAGTTTTTAACCGGCTTGCGCTATCTGTTTGACCGCAAAGGCCCGGGCAGCTCAAACATTGCCGAAGCCGGTGGCTTTATTGTGTCGCGCCATGCCCCCGATGACCGGCCCGACATACAAATGCATTTCGTTCCGGCACTGCTGGATGATCATGGCAGAAACAAACTGCCTGGGCACGGCATGACCATTCACGCCTGCGCATTAAGGCCGGAAAGCCGCGGTGAAATACGCCTCAAATCCAAAGATCCTGCAGCTGCACCTGCCATCCATGCCAACTACCTGAGCACCGAATATGATCGCAAGATGATGTTGGAATGTGCCCGTCTGGCACGGGAAATTTATGCTCAACCGGCGTTCGCAGCCGATGTCGGCGAAGAAATATTTCCGGGTGAAACGGTACAATCAGATGCCGAAATGATGGAATTCATCCGTCGCAAAGCCGAAACCATCTACCACCCGATTGGGACCTGCAAAATGGGCCAGGATGCACTGGCCGTGGTGGATCACAAATTGCAGGTACACGGACTGCAAGGATTGGCAGTAGTCGATGCTTCCATCATGCCGTTCCTGATCAGCGGCAACACCAACGCTCCCACCATCATGATTGCCGAAAAATACGCGGCGGAGCTTGCAGCCGCCTGATCAGAGTTTCCTTTTGCGTACTCTTAAGGTTTGCGGCCCGACAACATGGGCAATGGCACATGCAGCAGGTCACAGGTCACACGCAGCAATTCCAGTTCTTCGATGACCGCCTTGCCGTCTTTCATTACCGTGGTAACCAAAGCAGCCAACAACTTCTGCTTCTCACCGGGTGCCAGCCGGTCCAGAACCGGTAAATCCCGATCCAGGGCGGCTGGCCAATCCCCAGGTCCAACGGCTGACAAGGGCATTTGGGCATCAGGCTGGCCCAAAACCCGAGCACCGGCCCTGAACGCCTGGATGGCATCATCTTCTGACTCGTTACCGTGTGCGGCCAATATGGCCAGCAGGCGTAAAGCCTGTGGCATACGGCCTGACAGGGACTTGTTACCCGCCATACGCACCGAGCTGGGGCTTTGCGATTCCCACACATGCTGTTGTATGGTGCGTGACAGCAGGTATTCAAAAAGATCAATCCTGCCATCGAGCATCACCATTTCCTGTACCGCCGCCAGCAGCTTGCGAATGTATTCAACCGGATGGCGCTTCAATGCGGGAAAGGCCAGTTCCAGCAAGGGCAATCGCTGTTCCGCTGTGGGCGCACCACCGGCTTCCATCAAGGATCGCACCTGAGACTCAACGTGGCTGCCCATGGCTTCTGCAACCAGCAACAGCTGTTGCTCCTTGAGTTCGCTGCTGTGATCCAACAGGGTGTAAAACAATACCGCCGCCGCCCATTCAGTTGACTGGGCAGCACGGCGTACATTCAGTGATATGGATGCGGTCAGCGACGCCGCCAGCAAAATGTGTTCCCAACCGGGCTTGCCGATTTGTTCGACCAAACGGGCTGGATCAAGAAAAATATCGGCACCGGCTTTTCTTGGAGATGCTGATGCAGCGGCCCTGGCCCGCTCCTCCTCCTGCGCCTCTGCCCGCTTCACTTCCTGCTGGACCAGTTGTGCTTTCAGTCGATCCAAATCTTCCGCGCGGAAGTTCGGGTCGACGCGCTTGATACGCTTTTCTATGGGCGGGTGAGTGGCAAAAAGCATCATTTTGCGGCCATTGCCGAACAGCATATGGCTGATTTCTTCAGTATCTGCGGCAAGCAACGACCCGCCCTCGTAGACTGCAATTTTCTTCAGTGCTCCACCAATACCCTGGTTATCACGGGTAAATTGCACTGCCGAGGCATCTGCCAGGTATTCGCGTTGGCGTGAAACAGCAGCCTTGATCCAGCGGCCAAAAAACTGCCCCACGTAACCCACGATCAACAGCCCGAATGCGACCAGGAAAATCACCATCACATTCTTGTCGCGACCCCGACCAAAATGCCGGCCATGCATTAGCACGCGCCGGCCGATGATCGCCAGCAACAGGATGCCAAACAGCGCGCCCATCAAACGTATATTCAGGCGCATATCGCCGTTCAAGACATGGCTGAATTCATGGGCGATAACACCCTGTAATTCTTCACGGCTGAGTTTTTCAAGGCAACCACGGGTTACAGCAATGGCCGCATCGGCCGGGGAAAAACCGGCAGCGAAGGCATTGATGCCGGACTCCTTTTCCAGCACGTAGATTTCCGGAACGGATACACCGGAGGCCAGTGCAATTTCTTCAACTACATTACGCAAGCGCCTGCGCAGTGGATCACCGGGCTCGAAATCCACCAATGTTCCACCCAACTCACGAGCGACCTGGCCGCCACCAGAGCGCAGGCTGCTCATACGGTACAGGCTGGCCAGGCCAATCACGCTTGCACTGATCACAGCGCCAGCAGTTAACAAGGGCAGATTGTGCTGCAGGCTCTGTACACTGAAGGGAGACACCCCTTCGGCCTGCATGGGCGACAGGCCCCAGGCCAGCATCAGGACCAGATCAACAGCGACCACGATGGCCAGTACGGCCAGAACAAACAAAAACAATAACCAGCGCGTACGGCTTTTGGCGCTGGCTTGTTGTTCAAAAAAATTCATGCATGCCGCCCGGGGCGTAAGTGATTTGGGGTCAGAGTAAAGTGCCAGAGTAAATTTGGGGTCAGAGTAAAGTGCCAGAGTAAATTCGTAGTGAATTGTGAAATTTGGATTTACTCTGGCACTTTACTCTGACCCCATCGTTACAAAACCTCAGAACGAAACCCGCGGTACTTCGCGCTTGGCTTCATCTTCGATCTGCAACAATTCCGCGGCCTTGAAACTGAACCAGCCGGCAAAGAAATTGTTGGGAAAGGACTCACGCAAGGTGTTGTAGTCCATCACCGAGTCGTTATAAGCCTGCCTGGAGAAAGCTACCTTGTTTTCGGTAGTGGTCAGCTCTTCCGACAGTTGCATCATGTTTTCGTTGGCTTTGAGATCCGGATAAGCCTCGGACAGCGCAAACAAGCGGCCCAGAGCGCCGGAAAGGCCTTGTTCGGCCTGGGACAGCTGTTTCATGGCTTCGGGATCGGTCGGATCCTTGGCTGCATTCTTCAGCCCGGCCACCGCCACATTGCGCGCGTTGATCACGGCTTCAAGAGTGCCCTTTTCATGCGCCATATAGCCCTTGGCCGTTTCCACCAGATTGGGAATCAGATCGTGCCGCCTTGTGAGTTGTACATCGATTTGTGCAAAAGCATTTTTATAACGGTTTCTACCGGCAACCAATCGGTTGTAGATGGTTATTGCAAATAAGATCAGACCAACGATTACTGCAAGAAATATCCAGCCACTCATAACGCTACTCCCCAGTTTGTAACAGGCCTCAGTTTAGCAAATATGCAAACCCACGACGGGTGCGAAAGGTCATGGTGAACCGGCAGCCTGACTGAGGCCTTATTTCCAGGAATCGCGCAGGGAAACCGCCCGATTTAACACCGGTTTGCCGGGCCGGGAATCCACTTCGTCGTGAACAAAATAACCGGTACGCTCAAATTGATAACAAACACCTGCCTTACCTTCTGCCACCTCCGGCTCCACCACGGCATCGGTGATGATGTCCAACGAATGGGGATTGATGAATTCAAGAAAATTACGGGATTTGTCGGACAAAGGATTGGGCACCGAAAACAAACGGTCATACAAACGCACTTCTGCCCGCACGCCGTGTACGGCTGAAACCCAATGTATGGTGCCTTTCACTTTACGTGAAGCGCCGGGCAAGCCCGAACGTGATTCGGGATCAAATTCACAATGCAGTTCCGTGACCTCGCCCTGCTGGTTCTTGATTACATCAACACAGCGAACGATAAAGGCATTGCGCAAACGGACTTCACCGCCAGGCTTCAGGCGGAAGAATTTGCCAGGCGGATTTTCCATGAAATCTTCCTGCTCGATCCAGATTTCCCGGGTCAAAGCGACTTTTCGACTGCCCATGGATTCATCCTGTGGATGAACTGCAGCTTCCAGCCACTCGGTTTCACCCTCGGGATAGTTGATCAAAACCACTTTCAAGGGCTGCAGAACCGCCATGGTCCGTGGCGAAGTGACATTCAAATCATTACGCAGGGCATTTTCCAGCACGCCCATGGGAATAATGCTCTCCGATTTGGAAATACCCATCTCTTCCCAGAAGGCCCGGATCGAAGATGCGGTATAACCGCGTCTACGCAGGCCTGCAAGGGTGGGCAGACGTGGATCGTCCCAACCACTGACGTGGCCTTCGTCCACCAGTTGCTTGAGCCGGCGTTTGCTCATTACCGTGTAGTCGAGATTGCCACGGGCAAACTCAATCTGTTGCGGGCGGCTGGGTGACGGAATATTGTCCAGAAACCACTCATAAAGGGGGCGGTGGTCCTCGAACTCCAGCGTACACAAAGAATGCGTGATGCCTTCGATGGCATCGGATATGCCGTGTGCCCAGTCATACATGGGATAAATATGCCAGGTATCGCCGGTGCGGTGGTGCGGTGCATTGCGGATGCGGTAAATCACCGGGTCCCGCATGTTGATGTTCGGCGATGACATATCCACTTTGGCGCGTAATGCGTACAAACCGTCGGCAAACTCGCCCTTTTTCATGCGGGCAAATAAATCCAGGCTTTCTTCAACCGGACGGTCACGCCATGGGCTGTTTTTACCGGGCTCGGTCAGGGTGCCCCGGTATTCGCGGATCTCATCTGCCGTCAATTCTTCGACGTAAGCATGGTCATTGCGAATCAGATGAACGGCATAGTCATAAAGCTGTTCAAAGTAATCCGAAGCATGACGCAGTTCGGTCCATTCAAAGCCCAGCCAACGCACATCCTCTTTGATAGAGCGCTCAAAATCCTCGTTTTCTGCCAGCGGATTGGTATCGTCAAAACGCAGGTTCGTACCCCCACCGAATTCAGCTGCGATGCCGAAATTAAGACAAATCGACTTGGCATGGCCGATGTGCAAATGACCATTGGGCTCCGGAGGAAAGCGGGTCAGAATGGATTCATGTTTGCCCGACTCCAGATCTGCAATCACGATGTTGCGGATAAAATGGGTAGGCTTGCTGCTTGCTTCGTTATTCATTCAAAGTCTCAATGGATGTGGCTTGTGCGAAATCACCCGATGATTGAGCCAGGCTGTTTGGTCTGCTTGCCTGACTTTGGGTTGGCGAAAGCGTTAAATTCTAACGCATTGGGCCTGCTAACCACCATGATCCTTTGATTTTTCAGAGTCTTTGTTGTTCTGACCGGGAAACAGGAAGCTGTGATGCGATCCGGTTTTCCTGAAGTCAAAAAAAAGCCCCGGAATTTTCGGGGCTTTAAAGCGCGTCGCATTAGGCATAGAAGTGTGGGGACTGCCTGTGTAGAGGCGCGACACGCTAGGCACAGTCAACTTACGCATCATATTTTAAGCATTTTGCGTTAAGAAACTGTGAACGGGTCGTTTTGTTATTGTGATAAATGCAAAATAAATACTTCTTTCCATTTTGTTCAGGCAACCCGCTGGCGCGTTTTCTTCAAATGCACCAATAACAGGGTAATTGCAGCGGGTGTAACCCCTGGAATTCGTGAGGCCTGACCCACGTTGGCTGGCCTTATGCGCGCCAGTTTCTCCATAACCTCGGACGAAAGGCCCCGCACCTTGGTAAATTCGAAATCCGGGCTGATAACCGTTTCCTCATGCCGTGCACGATGGGCGATTTCTACGGCCTGGCGATCCAGATAGCCTGCATAACGGACCTGGATTTCTACCTGCTCTGCAACTTTGGGATCGGCCACGCCCGGGCCTACGGCTTCCAGGCTGACCAGCCGGGTATAGTTCATATCCGGCCGCTTGAGTAAATCCAGTGCCCGCGATTCCTTGCTGAGCTGGATATCGAATCTTTGCTGTAATTGCTGTCCCAATTCGTTCCGGGGGTTTATCCAGATATCCTGCAATCGCGAGCGCTCGGTGTTGATGGCTTCCTGCTTGGTACAGAAACGCTGCCATTGTTCATCGCCCACCAGCCCCAATTCCCGGCCAATTCGGGTCAGGCGCAGGTCGGCGTTGTCTTCTCGCAGCTGCAGGCGGTATTCAGCACGGCTGGTGAACATGCGGTAGGGTTCCACCGTGCCGATGGTCACCAGGTCATCGACCATCACTCCGATGTAAGCCTGATCCCGCTTCAGCGTCAGTGGCGCTTGCTCCCGACTCAGCCGTGCGGCGTTGATGCCGGCCAAAAGACCTTGTGCGGCCGCTTCCTCATAACCGGTTGTACCGTTGATCTGACCCGCAAAGAACAGCCCTTTTACCTGGCCGGTTTCCAAATGTGGCTGCAGTTCTCGAGGATCGAAGTAATCGTATTCAATCGCATAACCCGGACGTGTAATGAAGGCGTTCTCGAAACCGGCAATGGAATGAACGAGCTCCAATTGCACGTCAAATGGCAGACTGGTGGATATGCCGTTGGGATACAGTTCACGTGTATTCAAACCTTCGGGTTCAATAAAAATCTGGTGACTGTTGCGTTCGGCAAAGCGCACCACCTTGTCCTCAATCGAAGGACAATAACGTGGGCCCACACCTTCTATTTCACCGCTGTACAATGGCGAGCGGTGCAGCGCTGCACGGATGATGTCGTGGGTGCGTTCAGATGTATGGGTGATCCAGCAGTTCACTTGCCGGGGATGATCTTCGGTGCTGCCGCCAAAAGAAAATACCGGCCGGGGATCATCGCCAGGTTGTTCCTGTAGACCACTGAAATCAACGGTTTTACCATCAATCCGTGGTGGCGTACCGGTTTTCAATCGCCCGACTTTAAAAGGCATCTGACGCAGTCGCGCCGCCAGTGTTGTTGACGGCGGGTCGCCAGCGCGGCCTCCGGCATAAGAGCTTTCACCAATATGGATTTTACCTGCCAGGAAGGTACCGACCGTCAAAACGACCGCTCTGGCCCGGAATTCAACGCCGTTTGCCGTTCGACAGCCAACCACTCTGTCGCCTTCGAGCAGCAAATCATCGACAGCTGCCTGAAACATGGCCAGGTTCTGCTGTTGTTCAACGGCAGTGCGGATAAACGCCCGGTACAGACTACGATCACATTGTGCGCGGGTGGCACGAACGGCGGGGCCTTTGCTGGCATTCAAAGTCCGGAACTGGATTCCAGCCGCATCCGCTGCTTTGGCCATGACACCACCCATGGCATCGATTTCGCGCACCAAATGGCCCTTCCCAATCCCGCCGATGGCCGGATTGCAACTCATCTGCCCCACGGTTTCGATGCTGTGGGTCAGCAATAAAGTCTGTGCACCACTGCGTGCCGAGGCCAAAGCGGCCTCGGTGCCAGCGTGGCCGCCACCAATGATGATTACATCGAATTCTGGGGAAAACTGCATGACGGTGTTACCGTGTCAAAAGCGGCAGGTATTGTACAAAAATCAAGCGGATAGTGCAGGATTTTCTGGTTCAGGCAAGTTGCTGACCGCAAGCATCAAAGGTGCGTGGAGTCGTCGGGCTCAGTGATTCTTGCGGCCCCGATCACGTTGCCGGCTACGTTCCGGGTCACGAATCTGTGGACGATCTGCCCGGGGCATGACATTGCCTGAATCCAGCTGTACCGGGTAACTTGTCTCACTGCGTGGCGCGGGTTCACTGCGTGGCGGGGGTTCGCTGCGCGGCGGCGGTTGTTGGTAAACCGGCGTACTGCGTGAATCATAAGCCCTGGGACTGTCCATTCGGGTGACCGGTATGGCTGGATTGACGGGCTGTACCGGAATCCGGTTTGACGTTTTCTGACCGGAACCACTACCAGAACTACGATAAGTCGAAACACCGTCATCGGGTTGAACCGCAACAGGGTGCAAACGACTGCGCTGGACTTTGCGTTCGCTACGACTGCTGACCACCATGCCCTGATCACCGCTCTGATCACCATTTCCCATTGGGGCTACGCTCACGGAACGGGTCATTCCCTGAGGCTGCGTGACAACGGTAGCCGAACGGAGGCCGGGCTGGCGAGTTTCGCTGGCAGGCTGTCTGTCAGCAACGTCATCAATGTAGTCATCACGTGGTCCCCGGTCATTTGGCCCCCTGTCACCACGCTGTCCACGCGGTATAACCACCGGATCGGGTCGATCTTGCGGTGGGCGCTCCTGATTGCCTGGCGGTCGATAAGTGTGAGATCCACCGTAATAAGGCCTGTAGCCGTAGTTGCCCTGGCGGAAATACGGGATATAACCATATCCGTATACCGGACGATAATAAAACGATCTTGAGTAGTCGTAATAGGGGTAATAATAATTACCGTAATTCGAGTAGTAGTGGTTCGACCAGGAGTAGGTAGGCCAGTAGGCCATTGGGCCGTAGCCTGCTCCGTAATAAGCGCCTGGATATCGGCTGACAACAAACCAACCGGGCTGATAAACACCGTAATACCGGTAATTTGAATGATAAGGCGAGCTGACCTGAGGCTGGTAAACGTAACTGCGTGGCGGGTAGCTGTGCGAAGGGCTATAGCTGCTGCAAGCCGAGAGTAGCAGCAGCAACAAAAGCAGCATTCCGCTACTTCGGACAACCGGATAAAAATGTGTGAGTGAGCGCTTCATACTGAACACAGATTAGCATGACGCTGTGAATTCTGGCTGAACACACGAAAGTATAATGAACCTATGGCAATTCAGCGTGAGTGCGGCTTCTGCAGCACCAGTGTCGCACCCGCCTGCCCGGCTTCAAAAACTTCAACCCGGATATAGGCACTCTGTCCATCACTGGCCGAAACCGGTGCATCCAGCTTGAATTCGGCCGTGCTATGGGCCTGACCATGTTCTTTCCAACTCACCACCACAGGATTTTCTCGATAATCACGTGCTGGAAACGAAGTGGAGCAGGAACTGGCAGGCAGTATTTCCCCGCAACTGACAAATTCGCCGGTTTCAGGAGCCAGAATGCTGACATCCTGCACCGAATAAGACAGGGCGTTATAAATTTCAACCCCGTTAATCTGCAACGCAGGACCAAGCGCACGCACTTTACCGACTTGCCCGCCGGTACAAGCCACCGCGAGCAGGGTGCACGCCAGCAAAATGCCCAGGCGGCGCAATTCCAACTCAGTGCGAATGAGGGATTTGATACAGCCGGGCGTCCAAATTACCCATCCAAATCACTCATGCGCTATTGGAGGCCAATGCCTTCGACACAATTTCAGCAACATCTCCGGACAACTCGGGAGTATCGGCAATACGTTTCAATTCTCCGATCATCAAAGCCTGTCGGTCGGCATCGTAACGCTTCAATTGATTGAATGCGGCTGCCATACGGGATGCGACCTGGGGATTGAGGCTATTCAACTCGATTACCCGATCTGCCAACCAATGATAACCGGCACCCGAACGGGCATGGAAACCGGTGGGGTTGGACATGGCGAATGCACCAACAACGGAGCGTACCCGGTTTGGGTTGGTCAGACTGAAAGCAGGGTGTTGCAGCAATCGTTCGACTCGCTGTACGGCATCGCTACCGGGCTGGGTTGCCTGCAGGGAAAACCACTTGTCCATAACCAATGCTTCATCTGCCCAGCGCTGCTCGAATTGCTGCAACAACTCTGTTGCCCGTTCAGAACCAGAGAAAACCAGGGCTGCCAGCGCTGCCATGGAGTCGGTCATGTTGTCACAGGTCCTGAACTGTTGAAGGGCCAGTTGTTCACCACCGTCAGTTTCGACGAGGTAGGACAGGCATTTGTTTTTCAAACTGCGCCTTGCCATGGCCGAGGCCGAGTTTTCGTAGTCTGCGCCGTCATTCAACCGGTCGTAAACTGCGCTGAATAAATCCTTCAGCTCGGTAACCAGTGCGTGACGGGTGAACTGTCTGGCCGCATGGATACCATCCACGTCAACCACCGCCATCAACTCGCCCAGATAATCTTCAGTGGGCAGATACATCGCTTCAGCCAGCAAGGCCGGATCGGTTTGCCGGTCTTGCAGCAGCGCGCGGAAGGCTGCTTTAAGGTTTTGATCCAGTTGCGGCTCCTTTCCTGCTGCCAGCAATCGAACATTTTCCAGTATGGCTTTCTCCGCCAGTTCCTGGGCTGCCTGCCAGCGCACGAAAGAATCCGGATCGTGTTGCATCAATACAGCAAGCTGCGCAGCTGAATATTCATAATGCAACTTCACCGGTGCAGAAAAATCCCGCAATAAAGCCGGTATCGGCTCGACAGGTACATTCAGAAATACGAACTCCTGTTGCGCTTCGACCAGTTGCAGTACCCGGCTGGTACCTTGGGCAGATGCTTCATCCTGTAACTGCAACGGAATTGACTCCCCGGCCGGGCTCAACAAACCCATGGTCACCGGAATCAGCAGTGGCTGCTTTTCAGACTGATCCTGGGTGGGCGGCGTATGTTGTGCCAAACGTAAGGTGAAGGTCTGCTTTTGCGCGTCATATTCGCCAGACGCATCCAGTTCGGGAGTGCCCGACTGGCTGTACCAGCGGCTAAAGAGGCCCAGATCGACATCGTTGGCATCGGCCATGGCAGCAAGGAATTCATCGCAGGTGACGGCCTCGCCATCGTGCCGTTCGAAGTACAGTTTCATACCGCGCTGAAAACCGTCTTCACCCAGCAACGTGTGGTACATGCGAATGATGGCCGCGCCTTTTTGATACACCGTCATGGTGTAAAAATTATTGATTTCGGAATACTGGTCCGGACGGATGGGGTGCGACATCGAGCCGGCATCTTCCGGGAACTGTCGGTTGCGTAAATCACGCGCATCGCGAATACGCTTGACGGCCCGCGACTGCATATCGGATGTAAATTCCTGATCACGGAATACCGTCAGGCCTTCTTTCAGGGTGAGTTGGAACCAATCCCGGCAGGTCACACGGTTACCGGTCCAGTTGTGGAAATACTCGTGGCCTATGACCGCCTCAATGCCCTGAAAGTCCTGATCTGTAGCGGTATCCGGCCGGGCCAGCACATACTTGGTATTGAAGATGTTCAGCGACTTGTTTTCCATCGCACCCATGTTGAAGTCATCGGTGGCTACGATATTGTAAATATCCAGATCATATTCCAGGTCAAAGCGTTCTTCGTCCCAGCGCATGGCCCGGATCAATGATTGCATGGCGTAATCACATTTATCCAGGTTGCGGTGCTCGGTATAAACACGCAAGGTGACTTTCCTGCCGGAACGCGTTATGAACTCATCTTCTATGAATGCCAGGTCGCCCGCTACCAACGCGAACAAATACGAGGGCTTGTGGAAGGGGTCTTGCCACACCACCCAGTGCCGGCCATCATCGGTATCGCCGGAATCAATTGCGTTTCCATTCGACAGGAGCACGGGGTAGCGGGCCTTGTCAGCCATTATCCGTACTTCATAGCGTGTCATCACATCCGGCCTGTCAGGAAAATAAGTGATCTTGCGGAAGCCCTCTGCCTCGCATTGGGTCAAAAGAAAACTGCCCGAGACATACAGGCCTTCATAAGCGGTGTTCTGATGCGGCCGTATGCGCACCTGTATCCTGACCGTGCATTCTGCCGGAGCCTTATGAATCACCAGTTGATTGTCGTCACAGCTGTATGTGCCCGCAACATCACCGGCTTGCAATTCCTGGTCACCCACACTGACACTGACCAATTCGAGTTCCTGCCCATCCAGAACTATGTCGTCGGTACTCCGGCCTGTTTCAATCAGCTTGAATTGCATTACCGAGGTCACGGTAGTGAACTGCTCACCGATTTCGAAGTTGTGTGTAACCTGGGAGAGGCTCCACGGATAAGGTCTGTAGTCTTTACGTCGGATAAGCGGACGTGACTTGGCTTCTTTCATATTAAAAATCCTGGACGGATGGTTGTAGCGGCACAGCTGGCCAGTTGATATGACAGCCCCGTATTATAGGCGGATGCGCCATTATAGGCAGGTGCAACCGAACACGCATAACTCCAGGCTAACTACAGGCTAACTACAGGATAAACCATGTCAGAAATTTCCAACAATAATGATCTGCCTGATTATCACGATGTAGAACGGGCCGCCGTTCGAATCAAGCCTTTTATCCGGCAAACCCCGGTTCTGCAGGATCCCGGTCTGAACCAGATGCTGGCTTG
This sequence comes from uncultured Wenzhouxiangellaceae bacterium, assembly GCA_964602895.1. Taxonomy (GTDB): domain Bacteria; phylum Pseudomonadota; class Gammaproteobacteria; order Xanthomonadales; family SZUA-36; genus JAWXBM01. Next base: position 3,510 of record CAZRTG010000069.1, on the reverse strand, counting down.
CCAGTTGTTTTTCAAGTGCGAAAACCTGCAGGGCAGTGGCGCTTTCAAGCTGCGCGGTGCCAGTAACGCCGTTGCCCGATTGCGTGAACAAAACCTTTCAGGTGATGTGGCCACACATTCTTCCGGCAATCACGGTGCCGCTTTGGCCCTGGCTGCACGCCTGGATGGCCGCAAAGCCCATGTGGTAATGCCGGATAACGCCTCCCGCCTCAAGGTTTCGGCAGTACAGGACCAGGGCGGCCAGATCTATTTTTGCCAGGCCAACCAGGCCAGTCGTGAAGCCGGTTTGCAAGCACTGGTAGCAGCCGGGCATATCGCCATTCCACCCTACGATCACAACGACATCATTGCCGGGCAAGGTACTGCCTGCGTGGAATTGGTCCGGCAGGTTAAAGACCTCGACATCGTGGTCTCGCCGATCGGCGGTGGTGGCCTGATTGCGGGCACAGCACTGGTGACCCGTCACCACGGCATTGCGACCATGGGTGCCGAACCCGTCGGGGCTGCTGATACAGCCATCAGCCTGCAACAGGGTCATCGGGTTGACAGCGTGCAGGCCGATACCATTGCCGACGGTTTGCGGGCCTTGGTGGGAGTGCGCAATTTTGTCTTGATACAGGAACTGGTAGACGAAGTCATTACCGTATCCGACGATGAAATTCGCCAGGCCATGATCGCCTTTTGGCGGTATTTCCACTTGTTGATAGAACCCTCATCAGCCGTGGTGCTGGCTGCCATTCAACAACAGGCCGGGCATTTCAGAGGCAAGAGAGTCGCGGCCATTATCAGTGGCGGCAATATCACACCAGCCGATTGGATTGCAGTCAGTGGCTGGGAGAACGAACGGTGAATGGTACAAATCCTGCACCCTGTTCCTGGGCACTATCCGACCCATTGTTGCTGCGTTATCACGACGAGGAATGGGGTCGGCCCGTGTTCGATGAACCGGCATTGTTTGAGTTCATTACACTGGAAGGCGCGCAAGCCGGCCTGAGTTGGCTCACCATTTTGCGTAAACGCGAAGGCTATCGTAAAGCATTTGCCTCATTCGACCCCCAGCGGGTGGCAGGCTTCGATGGCAGAAAAATTGACCAACTGGTTTTGAATCCGGACATAGTCCGCCACCGCGGCAAAATCGAATCTACCATCAACAACGCACGGCGCATTCTGGCTTTGTGGAACAGGGGCCAGACGCTGGCTGATACCTGTTGGGAATTGGTCGATGCTCGGCCCGTACAGAACCATTGGCAACTAATGGCCGATGTACCTGCTGTTTCAGAGCTGTCGTCACAACTCAGCAGACGATTGAAACAACTGGGCTTTCGCTTTGTAGGAGAGACCACCTGCTACTCTTTCCTGCAGGCCGCCGGACTGGTCAATGATCATCTGGTTTCCTGCCCGCAACATGCGGTTTGCCAATCTCTTTCTCAGGCCATGTCTTCGGCTTTTTCTCCGGCTTCTGCTTCGGCGTTGGTTTCGACAAAGGCGCCGGTATAATTGACCTCATTATGCGGGAGTATGGTCATGCAGTCTTTATATGTATTACGACACGCAAAAGCAGCTACCTGGACGCCTTCAGTTGACGATTTCGCCCGCGCATTGCAGCCCGCTGGCCGGCGACATGCAACGCTGATCGCTGAATGGATCTGCGAGCACCTCAAGTTACCGGACTGCATCCTCTGCTCGCCGTCACAACGGACACGTGAAACCCTGACACCCTTGCTTGGCATGCGGGCTGAACTGGAATCCAAAACCCATTTTCTGCCGCAGCTTTACCATCCCAATCTAAGGACGTTGCAAGCCGCTCTGGACTCATCGTTTGCCGAGTTCGAACGGGTTCTGATCGTTGGGCACAATCCCGGCCTTGAGACTTTGATCGCGGCATTGATACACCGCAGGCAGGATCAGGATTTCAGTCGACTGCCTACTGGAACACTGGCGGTTATCGACTTCGTGGATGGTTGGGATGAAGATCAGGGCAAAGGCAGCTTGCGTCATCTGATCCGTGGCAAGCATTTGTCGCGAGGCTCTGGTTAACTGATTGACTCCTGAAATACCCGTGCCACTTCTTCCAGCATGATTTGATCGGCCGCACTGAAACGATGGGTAATGGGGCTGTCGATATCCAATACCCCCAATAATTCATTGTTGAGAATCAAGGGCACCACCAGTTCGGAGCGGGAAGCAGCGTCACAGGCAATATGCCCGTCAAACTTTTCCACATCGTCTACCCGCTGTGTCTCACGGGATTGTGCTGCCGTACCGCAAACACCTTGCCCCATGGGAATCCGCACACAGGCTGGCGAACCCTGAAATGGACCCAACACCAATTCATCGCCTTTGAGAAAGTAAAAACCTACCCAGTTCACCTGTTCCAGTTCCATAAACAACAAAGCTGCAAGGTTGGCTGCATTGGCAATAACATCGGTTTCGACCGACAACAGGCCGCGCGCCTGTGCTGCCAAAGTGCTTGCTGTTTTCCAGCCATCATCCATATGTTTTTCCTGTAGTGCGGTGGCAGGTTGGTGCAGACAATTTCAATTCTTGCGAAAAACCAGCATCTGATTGTTTGCCGGCATCGCAATCTGCCGCTCCAGCTTCATATGAAGGCCGGAAGCGAGCTTCTCAAGATCTGCGCTATCGCGTAAGCCCATGCTGGCCTTGCGGGATCTCAGGTCCTGATCGAACTGTTGGTTGCTCCCGGAAGTAAACTGTCCATCCTGATTGAAGGGCCCGTAAAGGCAGAATGGTCCACCAGCCGGCAGTATCGTTGCGACACCTTCGAACATGCAGATCACTTCCTGCCAGCTCATGATATGCGCGGTATTGGCTGAAATGGCTGCTGCAACCTTAACCTCCGGCCATATGCCAGCCACGTCCAGCACTACTGCCGGCAAGACATTAGGCCCGGCTTCCAGGTCCAAACGCTGTTGCAGCCCGGGCAGATTTTCTGCCTGCTCGGTGGGCTGCCAGCGTAAACCCGGCAGATTTGCAGAAAAATGCACCACATGCTGCCCTGTGCCGGAGCCGATTTCCAAAACCACCCCGGACTCCGGCAAAACTGCCTGCAACACTTCCAGAATGGGTTGCTTGTTGCGCTCACAGGCTGGCGCAAAGGGAAGTGACGAATCTGTCATAACAACTCCAACATGGCTTTTCTGAATGCGAGCTGTAGCTTCTCTCTGGCAAGGTGTTTACCGTTTGCCACTTGTTTTTGACCGCCCACCCAGACACTGCGGATCATGGTCTGATCGCCCGCCAATATCCAGCTGTCGAGCAACTGATCTTCACGGCGACCAGCCAAAAACAAATGGTCCCTGTCCAGTTCAACCAGATCAGCACGGAATCCAGGCTCGATTCTTCCCACATTTTGACCCATGGCCTGAGCACCCCCGGCCAATGCACGCTGGTACAGGCTACGGCCCATACTGAGACCTTTCTCTGTGAGCACATTGCGTTTGCCACTGTGCAGGCGTGCCTGGAATTCCAGCATACGTAACTCTTCGATGG
>CAZRTG010000068.1:9502-16270 GCA_964602895.1 uncultured Wenzhouxiangellaceae bacterium | reverse complement strand
GTTACCTCTGTAACTGTTCCAATTGCTACCGGCTGGAACGATAATTACCGGGTGGGAATTTCACCCACTGAAAAATGACGCCTTTTCAGGACACACTGCCCTATGCGGGTTAAACGACCCGGCTCAGGCGCACACAGCCTTATAATCAAACCATGACCGAAACCCCATCGCCATCATCCACACTGCAGTGGCAACTGGAAGCGCCCATTCCCCTGACTGTAACCCACCGCCTGGCCCATGTGCGGTACTGCAGCCCGTTTGCCGCCAGTTTGCTGGACCGCTATCCACACTGGGCCGAGAACCTGAGCCAGGAACCGGGTCCGGTATTAAGCGGCTTGCATGCCCTGGTGGAACAGGTCGGCCTGGATGCCGCCCTGCGCCTGTACCGCAATCGCTGCATGCTCGGTATCATTTGGCGGGATCTCTGCGGCCTGGCCAGCCTGGACCGGACCTTTGCCGAGCTGGGCATGTTGGCCACAAACTGTCTGCAAACCGCGCTGGATCATCACCAGCAACAGTTGGTTGAGAAACACGGCCAACCCTGCAACGCCTCGGGCCAACCCCAAAAGCTGGTGGTCATTGCCCTGGGCAAATTTGGTGGTGGTGAACTCAACCTGTCTTCCGATATCGACATCCTGTTTTGTTACGAGAGCAGCGGCGACTGCCGTGGCGAGGACCGAAAACCCTTATCGGCCGATCAGTTTTTCACCCGACAGGCCCAGGCGGTAATTGCCAGCCTGGCTGAAATGCAGCCGGAAGGTTTCTGTTTCCGGGTGGATACCCGCCTGCGGCCGTTTGGCGATTCCGGCCCTTTGTGCAGCAGCCTGGCGGCCATGGAACAGTATTATCAACGCGAAGGGCGTGACTGGGAACGCTATGCCTGGATCAAAGCCCGGCCAGTGGCAGGCGATTTGCAACTGGGACAGCGATTGATGCAATTGGTACAACCCTTTGTCTATCGGCGTTACATCGACTTCAGCGCGGTAGAAGCGCTGGAGGAAATGCACCTCAGCGTGCTGGATGACGCCCGCCGCAGCGAGCGGTTGGACGACATCAAGCGCGGTCCCGGTGGCATACGCGAGATCGAATTTCTGGTGCAGTGCTTCCAGTTACTGCGCGGCGGGCGAGAAACAGTCTTGCAGAGCCCTTCCTTGTTGGCCGCATTGGCGGCGGTGCAGGAATTGCAACTGATGCCTGCCGATTCGGTACAGCGTGTGCATGAAGATTATGGTTTCCTGCGACAGTTGGAGAACCGCATTCAGGCTCAGTATGATCAACAAACGCACCAGCTTCCCGGCGGCGAAGATTTGCAACGCCTGACACAGGCCATGCGACTGGCCAGCGTGACGGAACTGCAACAGCGACTCAAGGCTGTACGCAGTGTGGTGAATCAACGCTTTGAGGCCATTTTTCCATCCCGTCCCGAGCCGGAAACCAATCCGCAATGGGCCCGCTTGTGGCGGCAAGCGCAAGACCAGCAGGCCGATACCACAGCTGAAACACAGCCCGAGACGGAACCGGCCCAACTGGAACCCACACCGCTGCAAATTTTTCTGTCTGCCTTGCAGCGCCTGGCACCGAGCCAGCGCTCGCGTCGTCGACTGGACGTGTTTATGCCGGTACTGCTGGGCCGTCTGAATCGTCTGGAACTGACCCGCGCCACACAGAATCGTATCTTCGACCTGGTATTGGCCGTCTGTCGTCGCAGCGCTTACCTGGTGCTGCTGGTCCAGCATCCGGCTGCGCTGGATCGTTTGATTGAGTTGTTTGCCCGCAGCGAATGGGTTGCGGAGCGGGTGATCCGCTTCCCCGCGCTGTTGGATGAACTGATCGATCCTTCGCTGGGCAGTCAGATTCCTCAGGTTGAAGACCTGCAACAAAGCGTCGCCCGTCTGCTACACAGCGCACCCGACACGGAGACCGCATTGGACGGGCTGAACTACCTGAAACTGGCCAGCACCTTGCGCATTGCCGTTGCCCAGCTTGAAGGCACGATTGATGGCCAGATGGTACAAAGCACTTTGACCGCACTGGCTGCGGCCATTTTGCACGGCACACTGGAGTTGGCAACGCACGAACTGGCTGCCCGTCATGGTCATATTGCCAGCCAGCCACCGGAGGAGAGCAACAGTCTGGCCATCATCGCCTACGGCAGCCTGGGCTCGGGTGAGCCGGGCTATGAATCCGACCTTGATCTGGTGTTTCTGTTCGATGAAGCGGATCCGCCCTCCAACGGCAAACGCAGTCTCACGCCCGAACGCTACTACGCCCGTCTGGCACAACGCTTGCTGGGCTTTCTCACCGCCATGACGCCTTCAGGGCGTTTGTACGAAGTCGATACCCGCTTGCGACCGAATGGCCGCGCCGGTTCGCTGGTCAGTTCCCTGGCCGCTTTTGCTGAATACCAACGCCAACAGGCCTGGACCTGGGAGTTACAGGCACTGACACGGGCGCAACCGATTACTGCAGCCATTGGCGCTCACGCAGCAACTGGCCAGAGGTTCGATGCGATACGTCGCGAGGTACTGGCCCAGCCACGGGATCCGGACCAGTTGCGCGAGGAGCTTTGCAGCATGCGTTTACGCATGGCTGAGGAAAAAGGCAGCCACCTCAGTAGCGGCCAGTTGGCCAAGCATGCCCCCGGGGGCCTGGTGGATATCGAATTCGTGATACAACTGGGTGTGTTGACCGCTGCCTCGCAATTTCCGGAGGTTCTGGATTCGTCGGCCAGTGCACAACAGCTGCAAGCGCTGGCACGGGCGGGCTGGATGAGTGCCGGAGATGCGCAAACCCTGGCGGTCACAGCCCGGGCTTTGCACCAGACCCGTTTGTTGCTGGTGTTGGTTCCCGATGACTCCCTCCCTGCTGTCGATATGGCCGGGTCCGCAGCCATTTGTCAAAGGATTCTGGGCTTGTCCGCAGCAGCACGTAAACCACCGGGCCAGTGACCGTAACAGCCAAAGCGGAAATTGCTGACCCGAATTTACTGACACGGACTGCGCCCCTTAACGTAAAATGCCGGATAATTGTTTTTGGAGAATGATCGTGATCCACGCTACCGATGCCACAGATGAAACTTTGGCTACCGCCAGCACCCAAACCGTCTATCAGGTCAGCCGCGCTGATCTGCCACTGTCCTGCCCAACGCATGAGCAGAAACTGTGGAATTCACACCCGAGGGTTTATCTGGCCATCGAAAAAACCGGCAAGGCCTCTTGCCCCTACTGCAGCGCTGAATATGTTCTGACCGACTGATTTGCGGTCAGATACTCCCCTCCATGCACATTGTCCAAGCCCTGGTTTCACTTAACCTGGGTGGCTCGGAACTGGTCGCAACAGAGCTCACCGAAAGCCACCGTCGTCTGGGACACCGGGTCACGGTCATCGCCGCGCAGGGCCCCTTGCAGGAACGGATACTGGCAGCAGGTGCCGAGCACCTGGACTGGCCCATCGGCAGGAAAAGCCTGGTGACACTGGCTGCCATCAACCGCCTGGCCAACTGGTTACAGAACAATCCCGCGGATGTGGTGCATGTGCATTCGCGCCTGCCCGCATGGGTTTGCCGGCTCGCCTTGCGCAAAGTCCCGCCGCAACAACGGCCTGCTTTTGTAACCAGCATGCATGGTCATTATTCAGTCAATCGCTACAGCGCCGTGATGGCCAGCGGCGAGCGGGTGATTGCGGTCTCCAACCACATCCGCGACTACACCTTGCGCAACTACCCAGGCATTGAAGCCCGGCGGGTGATTACCGTGCATGGCGGTACCAGTCCTGAAGAGTTCCCCTATGGCCACAAGCCTTCAGAGGAATGGTTGCAAACCACCTTCAATGAGTTCCCCCAGCTGCGAGGCAAAAGGTTGTTGTGCTTGCCGGGACGTTTGTCGCGCTACAAAGGCCATGGCACCTTCATTGAGCTGTTGGCTGCATTGCATAACGAGTTTCCGGACATACACGGCGTGGTGATCGGCAAGGCCAAAGAAGGCTCACGTTTTCGCAGCGAACTGGAAGGCCTGGCCGAGCGCAGCGGTGTATTGCAGCAACTGACTTTTACCGGTGCCCGGACCGATATGCGCGATTGGCTGGCAGCAACCAGCCTGGTCTTCAGTCTCTGTTCCGATCCGCCTGAAGCCTTTGGACGCACGGTACCTGAGGCCTTGCGCCTGGGCGTGCCGGTGATTGGCTGGAATCACGGTGGTGTGCAGGAAACCCTGGCAGTGATGTTTCCACAAGGCGCGGTCATTCCCGATGACCCGGCAGATTTGCTGGAAAAAACCCGGGCTTTTTTACACCATGCACCCAAGGTGGAACCCAGTCAGGCTTTTTTGCTGGAAGACTCCATGCAAAAAACCCTGCAGGTGTATCAATCCTTGCGGTCGACCTCCAATGGAGAGCCCCTACTATGAAGGTATTGGCATGAAGCTACTGATTCGCAGACTGCAAATCGAATGGCCCAGCTGGCTGGCAGTGGCATTTTTTGCACTGCTGCCTTTTGGCCGGCTGGCCGAAATCCCCTTGTCGGTATTTGCCCTGGCGCTGCCCTTTGTCGCTCGCTCTGCTGCCAACCGTGCTCGCTTGCGCTCGCTGGCACCGTTCCTGATTGGCCTGTTCCTGTGCTACTGGCTGCCCATGCTGTTGTCCAGTTTTGATTCCATGGCGCCCCAAAAGAGCTGGTCACAAAGCCTGGCAGCCTTGCGTTTCCTGGCTGCGGCTTGCTCCATGGCGGTACTGCTCGGCACGCCCTCAATGCGTTGGCGTGTATTACGCTGGACCGCTTTTTTGCTGTTGTTCTGGGCTATCGACGGCTTCATACAGTTGTTTCTCGGGGTTGATGTGTTTGGCATCACCATGAATCCGGACCGCCTGAACGCCCTGTTTGTGCAGAAATACCAGTTCTACGGGCCTACTCTGGCCATGTTGTCGCCACTGCTGCTGGAATATGCGCGGCGTGAATGGGCACCCTGGGCCTGGGCCGTTTCCTTCACTCTGGTACTGGGTGCCGTGTTGATTTCCGGCATGCGCGCCGGTTGGCTCAGCATGGTGCTGGTGTTGCTGACCTATGTGTTGCTGATGTTTCAGCGCGAGAACCGCGAATTGCGTCGCATGATGCTGTCCATCCCGCTACTGGCGGTATTGATTTTGTCATTCAGCTATTTCGCCTCACCCCTGTTTCAGCAACGGGTTGAAAGCACCCGCACCGCCTATCAGACGGACCATACGGGGCTGGATGAAGTTGCACTGGATGCGGCCACCACCAACCGTTTGCCCATATTCACAACCGCCTGGAACATGTACCTGCACCACCCGGTCAATGGTGTGGGCGTACGTGCGTTTCCACAGGCCTACATGGTGTATGCCGCAGATGATGACATCCATATTCAGAAATCCGGGGGCAAGTCGGGCGCCACTCATGCCCACAATGTGGTGTTGGAAGTGCTGGCCGATACCGGCACCATAGGCTTGTTGGGTTTGCTGCTGGGGTCTGCACTGGCGCTACGCTACTGGCGAAAAGCTTCACCCTCCCAGCGTCAGGACAGTTTTCCTTTCCTTTTGGCCATCCTGCTGATCCTGTTTCCGTTCAATTCGCATTTCGCGATTTACGGCACCTACACCTCATCCCTGTTGTGGTTTTTGCTGGGCTTGTGGGGCTCGACCAGCAGGCCGGCGGTAGGTGCCTGTCACTAAATCATCCCAAATCATCACTAAATCATGGAGTGCAAAATGGCGGCCGTAAGCAGGGCCACGGTGAGCAGGAAAAACAGACGTAAAAAGATTTTCACGGTTTATTCGCATCTGCCGGTAATGGGTTGCTGACCATTATGAATAAAAAGGTGGCTCGCCGGTAGGACGGGTTTTGAAGCGTCGGTGGACCCACCAGTACTGGTCGGGCGCAGTACGAATCATGTCTTCGGTGATCTTGTTGATGCGGGTCAAATCAGCCCCTTCATCATCACTTGGGAAATCATCCAGGGCGGGCGACAGCAGCACACGGTATTTTTTCATCGCTGTGTCATAAAAAGGAAACATCGGTACCACCGCACAGCCCGTTAGCGCTGCCAACTTGTGGGTGGCCAACAGGCTGGCGGTCTGAATTCCGAAGAAAGGTGCAAACGCAGTCTGATCCGGCCCAAAATCCTGGTCAGGCGCATACCAGACGATGTTGCCTTTGCGCAGCTGCCGGATGGCGCTGCGCAGGTTCCGTTTGCTGATCAGACCATCGGCATAGTTCAATCGACCGCGGTTCTGGTACCACTCAACAACCTCATTCTTCAGGGGGCGATACATCGGTGCCGCTACCCAACCACGCTGCTTCATCGCAACACCCACGATGAAACCACCTATTTCCAGGCAGGTGCTGTGCAAGCTCATCAGCAACACACCCTGGCCATTTCGTTGGACAGCTGCCAGGTGTTCCATTCCTTCGAGCTGACTGACGCGGGCAATGCGCTTTGCTGCACCGCACCAGGCCCAGGCCATTTCAAACACGGCTCGTGCCAGCGCGTAGAAACTGTCTTGCAACAACTTCTGCTGTTGTTCCGGCTCCAGCTCGGGAAAACATCGTTGTAAATTGCGTTCTGCCACCTTGCGCCTGCGGCCCATCAGCAAACGCATCAACCCACCCAGCGGGTGTGACAAGTACTGGCCCAGCGAGATCGGAACCTGCCCCAACAGCCACAGCAAGCCCACCACCAACCATCCTGGCCAGTTTCTGGGTGCAAATGAGGGTCGGGGTCCTGGCTCGGTCAACATAGGGCTATTGTTACCGCTGGC
>CAZRTG010000068.1:0-9402 GCA_964602895.1 uncultured Wenzhouxiangellaceae bacterium | reverse complement strand
CCGCTGCTTTTTTGCTACCTCTTCTTCCGTGGCTGGCGGGACCGTGGCTATTGGCGAGGCTGGGGACAAAGGCTTGGGTTCTGCCACCGGCCGGCCCGCCCCGGCGGCATCGTGGTACACGCGGTGTCGGTAGGGGAGGTGAATGCTGCCGAAGGCCTGATTCGTCAGCTGATCCAGCGCTATCCCGACCTGCCGGTAACCGTCACCTGCTTTACCGCCACAGGCTTACGCCGTATTCAGGCATTATTTGCGGACCGGGTAGCCCACACGTTTTGGCCGCTGGACCTGCCAGGTGCCGTGCGGCGCTTTTTGCGTGTGATGCAACCCCGGTTGATCGTGATTCTGGAAACCGAAATCTGGCCCAATTTTTATGCCTGCGCAGAGCAATCGGGTATTCCTCTGATGCTGGTCAATGCACGCATTTCGGACCGCTCGTTTGCCCGCTATCAGAAATTTCACCGTTTGACTGCAAATGCATTGGGGCGGGCCAGCCATATTGCAGCACAAAGTGCTGAAGACCAGCGACGACTGCTGGCGCTGGGTGCGCCACCCGAACGCACCAGCTTGAGTGGCAACCTGAAGTACGATTTGCGCCTGCCTGCAGACCTGCCGGCAAAAGGCCTGGCCTTACGACAATCCTGGGGTACCGAACGGCCGGTTTGGCTGGCAGCCAGTACGCGCGAGGGTGAGGAGGAAATCGTTCTGGCAGCTTTCCGGGGCGTGCTGCAGCAGTTTCCGCAAGCCTTGTTGGTGCTGGTACCACGCCACCCGGAACGATTTGACGAAGTGGCAAAACAGATCCAATCCAGCGAACTGAATTTTACCCGGCACAGCCAGGCCGCCAGCAGCTTGCCGGCAGTTTCCTGCTATCTGGTTGATGTCATGGGTGAACTGATGGGTTTTTATGCCGCCTGTGATCTGGCTTTTGTAGGCGGCAGCCTGGTGCAAACGGGCGGTCACAATGTGCTGGAAGCTGCTGCCCTGCAACGGCCGGTGCTGATAGGCCCCCATACCTTCAATTTTGCACAGATCAGCCAACAGTTAGTCGACTGCGGCGGAGCGTTACGGGTCTTTGATGCGGCCGGCCTGCAACAGGCCGTATGCGACCTGTTGGCTGATCCCGCGAAGCGCCAGCAGATGGGTGAGGCGGGGCTGGCCTTGATGGCCAAAGAACAGGGTGCCCTGGATCGCACTCTGAAAAGTGTCGCGAAATTGCTGGATCACTCCAGCAACTGATTGACCACCGCCAGATCCTGCGAGCTCAGCAGACCCGCTGCAGCCTTGAGGCGTAAATGGTTGACGATATAGGCGTGGCGGGCAATGGAGTTATCGCGTTGAGCCTGATAGTAACGCTGCTCGGCAATCAATACGTCCACAATGGTGCGGGTGCCTACTTCAAAACCGGCCTGGGTGGCCTGTAACGCGCTTTCGGCAGAAATCACTGCCTGTCCAAACGCTTCTACCTCCTGAATACCCGCCAGTACGGCGCGATAGGAGTTCTGTGTCTGGCGTTCGGTAATACGTTGCTGATCGTCCAAATCCTCGCCCGCCGCATCCATCAACAGGCCCGCCTGGCGAGTACGGGAACTCACGACGCCACCCTGATAGATCGGTACGTTCAAGGCCAGGCGAATTTGTGTGTCCTCATTGCCCAGGCTGGTGGTGCCGATGGGTCGCTGAAAATTATCGCGCAGGACAAATTCATTATTGGTGAAATCGGTGTAGCTGGCGATCAGGTCCAGCGTGGGATAATGCCCTGCCCGTTGCAGGCGCACATTGGCATCAGCCACATCATAGCCGGCCCGCGCTGCCCTGACCTGGGGGTTGCTGGTCATGGCCATTTCAATCCAGTTTTGCGGATTGGGGGGATCGGGCTCTACCAGCGGCAATTGTTCCTGCAGCTTGTCGAATTCTTCGAAGTACTGGCCGGTCAATTCTTTCAAGCCCTCTTTGGCATCGGCCAGGTTATTGCGTGCAACAATCGCGCGGGCACGCGCATTGTCATAGCTGGCACGCGCTTCATGCACATCGGTCACGGCTGTCAGGCCCACTTCAAAACGTTGTTCGGCCTGTTCAAACTGCCGCTGGAACGCTTTTTCTTCGGCTTCGGCAAATATCACGCCATCGTTAAACGTCAAAACCTGAAAATAGTTTTCAGCCACGCGTAACAGAAAATCCAGAAAAGCAATCTGGTAATTCGCCTCGGCTTGGGTAATTTGTGAGCGAGCGATATCCAGTGATTCGTAGTTGGCCTGGCGATACAGACTCTGGCGCAGTGTTACGCTCCAGGTTTCGTTATCGGTATCGTTGTCCGAGACCTTATTGCCTGCAATATCGGTAGTAGTGCTACCGCGAGCCATGCCCGCGTCCGCAGTCAGTTGGGGCAACAAATTGGACCAGGCCTGAGTCTTGTTTTCATCTACTGCTTCACGCCGGTATTCGGCGGCACGCAACCTGGGGTCATTCTGTAACGCCAGGTCGTGCACGCCCACCAGATCCACCGACCAAACCGGAGTGGCAACTGCAGCAGCCAAAACGCCCACTATGGCCAGCGCGAGTGGCTTGATTCGATTCATCATGAAAATCTCCCTGTTCATTCCTGTACCCCGGGTTTTTCTTCTCGGCGCAAGCGTCTGCTGCACTGTTATGGGTTGTTTAAAATTCAAAACCGACCGCCGGTTCAGAGTTTACCAGGCGAATCAGGTCGGTCTCGAACAGGCTTTCTTCCTGCCATTCCGTTACGCCCGTCCGGGTCAGTCGCATGGCCTGCATGGCTGGAGATTCTCCTGTTATGACGAACAAACGTCCGCCAGGGTTTACCCAGCCACGAAAAATTTCCGGAATGCTCGGCACCGACCCGGTTACGACCACCACATCATGGGCCAGTTCCGGCTGCCAGCCGCGCATCACATCACCCTGAAACAGCTCGACATTGTCGCTGCCGTGCTCCGCCAGACGCAGTTTTGCCTCATCCAGCAAATCCTGATAAATATCAACACTCACCACATGTCGCGCCAGTCGCGCCAGGCAGGCGGCAATAAAGCCGCTGCCCGTACCGACTTCCAGCACGGTTTCGTCTTCTTTGAGATCCAGCGCCTGCAACATGCGGCCTTCAACTGTGGGCCTCATCATGTTTTGACCATGGGACAGGGGAATTTCCAGATCAGCAAAAGCCAGTTTGCGATAGGCGATAGGAACAAACTCCTCGCGATGGACCGACTCCATTACCTCCAAAACCCGGACATCCAGTACGTCCCAGGGACGGATTTGCTGCTCCACCATATTGAAGCGCGCACGTTCGAAATTCATATTCACGTCGAGATTCCCCGGCCTCTACTTAAAAAAGCCTCATTGCAAACTGCGAAGGTTAAGCTTTAGCAGTGGTTGCAGCAAGCCTGAAGCCTGCTGAGGTTTCGATTAAGTGCCATTAGTCACAAAGATGTTCAGTTTACCAAATACCCAACAAGGACCCGAGTAAATTGCAATCGGCCAGCAGCAATCAGCCAGCGTGCCACGCATTTCACAAACAGGCCCCTCATGGTGCAATATGCGGGGTGGATTTGCTGGTTACCCGGTCGTTGAAATAAGCCATCAAACAAACCCGGGCAAAGACGACGGGGGGTAACAGGGGTTTATCAGGAGCCGTCTTTGCAATATTTCTGCAGGAATGCCGGTCATGAGCGGTGATACCAGGCGTGTTGCCCGGTTCAATGAACTGGCCGAGGCCTACGGTGCGGACCTCTATCGTTACGCCATGTGGATTTGCGGCAACGATGCTTTGGCAAAAGACCTGGTTCAGGAAACCTATCTGCGGGCCTGGAAAGCACTGGACAAACTGAAAGACCCCAAGGCCGCCAAAAGTTGGTTGATCACCATTCTGCGGCGTGAGTTTGCCCGCACTTTTGAACGCAAGGTACCCAAATTCACCGACCTGGAAAAAGTCGACGTGCCCGAGGATACCGAGCTGGAACCGGCTGACCGATTGGAAGTGCAGATGCTACGCCGCAATATTGGCAAATTGGCCCCCAAGTACCGCGAACCGCTGTTGCTGCAAGTGGTGATGGGTTTTAGCTGTTTGGAAATTGCACAAGAGCTGGGCGTCAGCAAAAGCGCGGTAATGACTCAATTATTCCGTGCCCGGGAACAGTTGATTCAAAACCTGCAACATGATGGAGTAAATGGCGATGCCGATGAACTTTTCTGAATTCAAGCGTTTGTTGAATTCGGATCCTGCCAGCCGGGATGCGGAGTTTCTGGCTGCGCGTCATTCAGGCCCGGAGTTTGAGCAAGCGGCGGCTGCATCAGACGCCTTTGAACAGCAGTTGAAGCGGGCCACGCATCTGGTGGTAGATACGGCTCTGACGGATCGAATCAAGACGCTGGCAGTTACTGCCCCAAAAGCCAATAAAAACCTGTTGTATCGTTTTCGTTACGCCCTTGCGGCCACCGTTGTATTGGCAGTTGCCGGTCTCATGTTCATGCAGCACATCAGCTCCCTTCCGGACCCGGTGGAGAGCTATGTGGCTGACCATTTCGACCTTGATGGCTATAAAATGCTGGCCATGGTCAATGAGCCCAATAACGAGGAGTTGAGTGGCATTCTGGCAAATTTCGACTTGCAAATGGACCCCTCGGTGGCGCGGCAGGTGCAGGCTGTCAAAATCTGTCTCACGCCCCAGGGCCAGGGCGTACACTTTGTACTCAACACCGAACAAGGCCTGGTCACAGTCATCATCATGCCAGATCAAAAAGTGAAGCAGGGTGAGCACTTTACCTTTAATGACATGGCAGCCACTCTGGTCAACCTGCCGGGTCAGAATATATCCCTGGCCATTATCGCCCGTCCCGAGCTGATGAACACACCACTGGGTAGCCATTTGGGTCAGTCCCTGCAAAGTGCCGTGTTTGGCAGCACTGCCGGAGCCTGACCCGCCCGGTTCCGGATATCGGCTCATAGGGTGATCGGGGGTGGCCTGGGGGTGACCTGCGCAGGCCACCCTGCCAGTTGCAAGCCGTCATCCTGAGGCAAAATACGGACTGACGTGACCCATGGCATGTCCCGCCGGCCGGTAAATCTGCTAACTTGATAGCCTATGAACAGTACAGAACCCAAACCCGCTCCAGCGCTCAAGTCCAGGCGACGCTATGGGCTTTGGTTGGGAATTGCTGGTGCCGTGGTGCTGCTCAATCTGGTGTTGATGTTCTGGTTCAACCACGAACCCGAGCGTTTTGATCCACAGCAAAGCAGTCTGGAGCATGCCGCCGAGCATGGCCACAATATGGCTGTGGGCTATACCACCACAGCAACCTTGATTGCCGTGGTGAACACCCTGCTGGACAAGCGCGGCGGTTATATGTCCAACGACATCATGCCACCCTGGGTGTTTCTGGATAACCAGCCCAACTGGGAGTTCGGCGTACTGACCCAATCGCGTGATCTGGCCCGTGCCATGCGCAATGACCTCAGTCGCTCACAAACCCAGTCCACGGAAGACCCGGATCTGGCGGAAGCAGATCCCATGTTGCACTACGACAACTCACGCTGGTTTCCACCGGATACCGAAGGCCGCTACCGCAAAGCCGTGGCTTATCTGGAGTCCTACCTCACCCGCCTGTCATCGCCGACCCATGCAGAGGCACAATTCTATGCCCGTGCTGACAACCTGACCGACTGGTTGTCGGTGGTGGAAAAACGGCTGGGCTCTTTGTCTCAACGCCTTAGCGCCAGTATCGGCCAGGCACGCCTGAATACCGACCTCTCGGGCGACCCCGATGCACGCCAGTCCACCGCTGCGCCCAATATCGTGATGGTAAAAACCCCCTGGACCGAAATTGACGATGTGTTCTATGAAACCCGTGGTACGGCCTGGGCACTGGTGCAATTCCTGCAAGCGATGGAAGTGGACTTTGAAGATGTGCTGCGCAAGAAAAACGCCCAGATCAGCTTCCGTCAGATCATTCGTGAGCTGGAAATTGCCCTGTCCCCCTTGCAAGCACCCATGGTGCTCAATGGCAGTCAGTTTGGCCTGTTCGCCAATCACTCCCTGATCATGGCGAATTACATCTCGCGCGCGAATGCGGCCATCATCGATCTGCGCAAATTGCTGCAGGACGGTTGAGGGCACTGCAAAACGCCCTGTTTTTGCTTACTATGAGCATCTGTTAACACTGTTTTTGAACCCTGTTGCTCCGCTGAAGATACCTGAAAGTTATGAACCAACGTTTACTGTTTCGCCCGACTCTATTTGGCCGGGCTTTGTTTTGCCCAAAATTGTTTTGCCCAAGTTTGTTTTGCCTGGCCTTGCTCACTCCGGTGCTGACTTCCTGTGCCACTGATACCATCTCCGACCGCCGTACCGGCCAGTTGATCGTGTGTCACAAAGAGACCAAGACGCTGACGGTGTCCAATGCCGACAGCTTTGTGCACCTGGATCACGGCGACAGCCCTGGTCCTTGCCCAAAAGAAGCCTCTGAAGACTGAGTCACAGCAGCCTGCACCCGTGGATGAGGTGACCATCAGGATACGACCCTTGCCATACCAGCCCTTACTGGCCACCCGTTCACTATCCCAAATCGATTTGCTGGTGATCCATTGCACCGAACTGCCTGACCTGGCGACCGCTCGCGAATACGGTGAACGCCTGCTTTACCCCACACAGAGTAAGCCCGGCATTGATGCCCACAGCGGCACAGAAAAAAGTACTGCCTTAAAAAACGGCACCGGCAACAGCGGTCATTTCTATATCGACCGCGACGGCAGCATTGAACAATGGATAGACCCACAATACATCGCCCACCACGTACGTGGTTTTAATCCACGCAGCGTTGGTATCGAACTGGTCAACTGCGGTCGTTATCCGGACTGGTTCCACTCTGCCCGCCAGCACATGACGGAGCGCTACCCGCAAGCCCAGATCGATGCGCTGTTGGCACTGATCCGTTTATTGCGAGAGACGCTTCCCGCGCTGCGCCAGATTTGCGGTCATGCCGAACTGGACCGGGAACGCATTCCGGCCTCGGACAACGCTGACATTCACATCTTCCGCAAACTGGACCCTGGCCCGCTTTTCCCCTGGCCGTGGGTTTTAAAAGAATGTGGCCTGCAGCCCCTGGCAGTCTGTCTGACTTAAGGAAACCCTGATTTATTCAGAGCTTCCGTAACATCATCGATCAGTGGTCAGCGATGCGCACCGCTACCACCTTACCCTCATGCAGCATAACCACACGCTCCAGTCGTCGACCGGAGTTCCGGTAATACCAGCGTTGCACCCGCACTGTTTTTTGGCCAGAAGCAGAGCCCACTCGCTCCTGGGCTGAATCACGCCGTTTCGGTTCACCACAGGCTTTGATCAAAGCAGATTGTGAATCACCGCTTCGCACTACCTTCAAACCACAGCGAAAGCTGTCGGCCTGCGCCTGGTTGGCCAGCAGAAGCATTAGCACAGGCAACAGGCTGAATCCACGGGCTATCCGTTTAAAACGGCCTAAGCCCTTGCTGTCGCCAGCTCCAACCCCGAACGAGCTGCTGCCTTGATGTGAGCGTTTTTCCATAACGTAATTCTGCAACAGACCTGCGCCATCGTCTGTCCGTAATCGTCGCGAATTTGTGTAGGAAATTTCCCCGATGGCTGCGGGCCTGCTTGCGGGGCGGCTTTTGCAGTAGCCGCGGCCTTTGCGCATAATAATGACCAGGTCAGGACTGGATCACTGAAGCCAGCAAACCGCAGTCAACTGTCTTGCCAGAATTCAGTAGGGGAATACGACATCGGAATACGACACCGGACTATGAAGCTTGAGTACATCATGTGAAAATGCTTGCAAATGGAGGTTTTATGCCAAACCCAAAGAAATTCCCGGGGAGAAAACCCTTCTGTATGCGCCCATCGTTCGCTTCAGCATGGTGCTTGCTACTGTTGCTCGGCGCGGCTGAGTTGCAGGCCGGGGCAGACCGGGAGCAGCAACAAGCCAGGCTGGATGCAGCCTGTGAATCCGCTCGGGAAAAAAGACTGGCGCCCCTTCGCAAGCAGTTTGTTGAAACCTGTGTACGTGACAGAGAGCAACCAAACCGTGCTGCCTGTGAAGCTTTTTACAGTGACTACGGCGCGCAGTCGGGTGACCGGGCACCGCTGTTCTATGACCTGCCCGAATGCAAACAGGCCTTTGAATATCAAAACAGCGAACGCAATCCTGACTGACACCGTGCCTGATCAGCGCCAATGTCAGCCCTGTACGGCCTGTTGTGAAGGCTGGCTATCCGCTGACATCAAAGGCATCAAGTTAAGTACTGGCCACCCTTGCCCCTTCAGTAAAAACCAGGGCTGCAGCATTTATACCGAAAGGCCAACCGATCCTTGCCGCACCTTTGTGTGCTCCTGGCGCGTACCACAAAGTCCGCTGCCCGATTGGATGCGACCCGATCGGTGTGGCGCGATTGTTCTGTTGTCTTTGCCCTGGGAGGGCGAGCTGGTCATTTCAGCAGTGCCGGTTGGGGCAGAAATCCCGGCCAAAACCCTGGACTGGTTGCAGGCTTATGCACGTAAACACAACCGGCCCATGATTTTTTACCAACGCCCGGTGGTTGATGGTGTGTTTAAAGGGCTCAAACGACTGGGTTACGGACCCCCAGCCTTTCGCCAGAAAGTTGCGGCGATGGGCCCACAGCCGGAAGATCAAACCATCGGCATGCACAGCGACTGAGCCAATACAGATTACTTAGGGAAACTTAGGGAAGCTCTGAATAATTCATCCATGAATTCTCAGAGCACGCCAAACAAAAAGCGTGGTTTTTGTTTGGCTTCATTTTTGATACCTGTCAGTCATTGTTGGTGCACTATGCAGGTTGGAGCAACTCGGCACGCGCCCGGTAACCCACACCATAAACCGATTCAATCAAATCCAGCTGCGGCGCGGCGGCAAGCAACTTGCGACGCAGGTTCTTGATGTGGGTGTCCACTGCCCGGTCACTGACCACGCGGTAATCGGAATACATTTCATTCATCAGTTGGTCACGGGAAAATACGCGCCCGGGTTGAGCCGTCAACAGGCGCAGCAGACTGAATTCGACCGGTGTGAGTTTGAGCTCAACACCATCCAGCCAGGCCTGGTAGCGGGTCGGCTCTATACGCAAACGGGTGTCTGTTATGTTTTTATCAGTACCTTTCAAGCCGGGGTCACCAAGCCGATCACCGGCCTGCTGCACACGACGCAACACTGCTCTGACCCGTGCTACCACTTCTCGGGGTGAGAAGGGTTTGCAGATGTAATCATCCGCACCCAATTCCAGGCCCAGCAGACGATCGATCTCTTCCACACTAGCCGTCAACATGATGATGGGTGTCGTGCCGCTTTGTCGGATCAAGCGACACAACTCCAGGCCATCTTTCCCCGGCAACATCAAATCGA
>CAZRTG010000067.1:0-16318 GCA_964602895.1 uncultured Wenzhouxiangellaceae bacterium | reverse complement strand
AACTGGCCTTGCGACAGCGTGTCTGGTTGCAAGTTGAACAGGCCCGCCTGGCTGCATTGAGTCGGGAACAGGGCATTTACCAGGATGCTTTGGCACAGGCGCAGGCAACCATCAGCCGCTGGTTTGTTACTGATGACCCGCTGGTCAGGCAAACCCTGAGCACCTTGCAAACGCTGCAACACAGGCAAGTGGATCCAGCCATGCCGGATATCAGCGGGCCGTGGACCACTTTACGCAGTATTCGCGATGCGGGATTGTCGCCCGTGCCGCAGGCAGCACCTGAAGCTGATTCTCGGCCAGCGATAATAGCGGCTGAAGATCAGCCAAAAGAGGAGTCTACAAACCAGGCTGCAGTGCAAAAAAGTGCGTCAACAGAAGCAATCGACCAGGATGTGGAGGATGGGTCGCAAGAAAACCCGACTGCAGTTGAACCTGGCCGGGAAAGCGACCAATGAAGACGCTATTCCTGATTCTGGTGGCTGTTGCACTGGCGGTGCTGGCGGCCGCATTGGCGCCGGTATTCCTGGCCGATCCGGGACTGGTTCAAATCCGCTTCGGCAACTGGACCGTGGAAATGAGTCTGCTGGTCCTGTTGTTGGCCATTGTATTGGTCTGGTTTCTGTTCCATTTTGTCAGTCGCTTGTGGCGTTTCCCGGCTGAGACTGCACGCAGACTGCGTGAAGAACGGGCCATGAAACAGCTGGAAAAAGGCCTGTTGGCCCTGTCTGAAGGCGATTGGGTCAGCGCTGAACGCGCCTTGCAGAAATCGGCGTCAGTCAATGGGCCGGGCAAAGGGCCAGACACCGTGCGTTACCTGGCCGCAGCCCGTGCTGCCGATGGTCAGGACGCCACTGAGCGGGCCGAGCAGTACCTGGAGCAAGCCGTCTCAGGCGGGCGCAGGAATCATTTTCTGGTTGAGCTTGCCCGCGGTCGCATGTTGGTAGAAAACAGTCGTTTTGATGAAGCCATTCCGGTTTTGCAGGCGCTGAACGAGGGTCGCAAGAAAAACAACAAGGTGTTGTCCTTGCTGGCACGTTGCTATCGTGAGACCAGTCGCTGGCAGGATTTGCAGGATTTATTGCCCGACATGCGCAAAATCGGCTTGATCGATGAACAACAGGGGCAGGAATGGAGCGTCCGTGCGGCCATTGCCGACATCGAACAAAGCCAGGATTTGCCAGCGCTGGATGCTGCCTGGCAGGCCTTGCCCAAAACCATGCGCAGCGAGCCCAAGACCGTTGCTGCTTATGCCAACCTGGCATCCAGGCTGGATGGTTCGGACCGAACCGAGGCGGTGATCCGTGCCGTGTTGAAAAAGAACTGGGACACCGCTTTGCTGATTCCATACGGTGACCCCAAGGCCAGCGATGCGGCGATTCGCATAAAGCATTGTGAAAAATGGTTGTTGGATCATCCGCAAGACGCCAATCTGCACCTGGCGCTGGGGCGTTTGTGTGCACGTGAAGAACTCTGGGGCAAAGCCCGACACCATATGATTTGCAGCCTGGAGATCAAACCCAGTGTGGGTGGCTATGATTCTTTGGGGCAATTGCTGGACCGGCGTGGTGAGTTGGACCTGGCGACGGCCTGTTTCCGCAATGCCTTACGCATGAGTCAGGGTGAAACACCGGTACCTTTACCGACCAGTGTCAACCGTTTGCAGAACCCGGTCTCCTGATCAAGTCCAATCGTTCAATGCGACCGTGCCAATACCCGCACCGGCACATCCAGCCCGAATTCAAATGAATCGTAAAACAGACGGCCTGCAATCAGGCCGTGCTTGAGAAAGGCGCTGTGCGCTGCGTCAATCATGCCCGGTGCGCCACTCATATACACATCAAAGGCTGACAGATCGGGATGATCGGACAACACCGCCTGGTGAACCAGCCCGGGAAAATAGCCCGCTCCAGGTTCATTTTCTTCGGATACGGCCTGGTAATAATGAATATGGGGCTGTTGTTGTGCCCATTGTTTCGGTAATGCTTCCAGGTACAGTTCTTCGCTCCTGCGCGCACCCCAGTAAAGATGAATTTCACGCCGGTCGCCTTGTTCCAGCAGGTGTTCCACCATGGATTTCAGAGGTGCGAATCCGGTGCCACCACCCATCAGGATCATGGGGCGTTCCGGAGCGTCATTGCGTATGAAGAAATTCCCGAGTGGGCCTTCAAAGCGAATGATGTCCATTTCTTTTAAAGTGTCGAAAACATGACCGGTAAAGCCACCGCCATCCACGTGGCGTATGTGTAATTCGATTTCGTCTTCCATAGACGGACTGCTGGCAATAGAAAAAGCCCGACGCTTACCGCCTTTCAGCAATACATCAACATATTGTCCGGCAAGGAATTGCAGACGCTGGTTCTTGGGCAGTTTCAGACGCAGGCGGATGACGTTGGGAGAAAGTTGCGATTTCTCGGTCACGCGCGCAGGCAACTTTCGAATTTCAATATCGCGCACTGCTTCAATTTCACGCACCTGGATAACCAGATCCTCAAGGGGCTCGGCCTGGCACATCAGTGCGTTGTTTTCGGCAAAATCTGCTCGTTCCAGTGCCAGCGGCGGATGAAAGGGGTAGTGCACCTCGCCCTGCACCACTTTGCCTTTGCAACTGCCACAGGTGCCGTTCTTGCAGGAATAGGGCAGCATGACGCCTTGACGCAATGCAGCGGTCAATATGGCCTCACCTTCCTCTACCAGGAAATGTCGATCACCGTCAGCCAGGCTGACTTTGAATTGTTTCACTGTTTATCCCCGCAAAAAGACTATTGTCGCTGATAGTTGGCCTGAATTGAAAATCTGCGGACTACAACACCTCTAGGAAAGCTCTGAATAATTCATCCCCGAATAATCAGAATTTCCCCAGGTGCAACCGGTTGGTAGCCCGTAAAATTATTGCAAGCAGCTGTTTTGGTAAAGCCGATTTCACAAAACCATCTGCCTTGGTGCACTATGTAGTCCAGGTTAGCGCGTTGCGAATACGCACAACAGGCATTATGCCAAAGGATATCCGCCAGCAATGACTGCTTTGAACCTACTGCCTGATTCTGTATGTTGTCGTCTTATGCCTGATTGCCCGCCTTGCTTATGAGTGTGTTGCGTCTGCTCTATCGCCTGCCTTTGCTGGTGCTGCATTTGTTGTTGGGCTTGCCGCTGGTCTTGCTGGCATCGGTTCCTCCATTGCCGCGCATTCGGTTCGGCAACCGTAGCCTGGATGTGATCGTGGAATCCTGGTGGACGGCCACGGCCTGTCGGATTTTTGGTTTGCGTATCAGGGTCACTGGCCAGGTCAGAAACTCGGCCAGCCTGGTGGTTGCCAATCATATTTCGTGGCTGGATATCCCTTTGCTGTACAGCATTGCACCCATGGGTTTCGTGTCCAAGGCAGAAGTAGACCATTGGCCGATACTGGGGTTTATTGCCCGCTTTGGCAATTCTCTGTTTCATGACCGGGGTAACCAGGATTCTGCCCGCAAGGTGCATGTAGCCATGATCGAGCGTTTGTTGCAAGGTAAACGAATTACCATTTTTCCTGAGGGAGGCATATTGCCAGGCCCGCTTATCAAGCCATTCCATGCCCGCATGTTTGCTGCGGCGGTTGAAAGCGACACCATCGTGCAGCCCATCATGTTGCGTTATATGAAAGACGGCCGCCATTATGACGATATCCGCTTCAAACCCGGAGAACATTTTCTGGCGAATTTTTTTCGTGTGCTGGCCCAGCCTTTGCGTCAGGCCGAAGTCGCCATACTGAATCCCATTAGCGCCAGAGACCAGCCTCGCAAGGAATTGGCCAGGGCGGCCCAGGCGGCAATCGTCGAAGCTTTTGATGAAGGTGTGTTGCAGTGAGACGGTTAATTGAGGGCTTTACGCCGCCACGGGGTTTGCGCAGCTGCCATACGCAGTCATTGATCAGCAGCAGCCCCTTGCGTCGCCGGGTTGTTTGGCACCGCTCAGAGAATTTGCGGGCCAGTCAACACAAACTGTTGCTGGACGGCGGCGATGATGTGCGTTTGGAAGGCTATCTTTCAGCTCAGCCAGCCGGCACCAGCAAAGGCCTGGTAGCCCTGTTGCATGGCTGGGAGGGTAGCGTAAATTCCAATTACGTACTGTCCAATGGCGCGCGTCTGTTTGCTGCGGGCTTCGATGTTTTCCGCCTCAATTTCCGCGATCATGGCGACACCCACCACCTGAATCCGGGCATGTTTCATTCAAACCGTCTGGGCGAGGTGGTCAACGCATTGGCCGATCTGCAGGCACAATGCCAGGCCAGAAACTGGATGCTGGCGGGTTATTCCTTGGGTGGTAATTTCGCCTTGCGCGTGGCTTTGCAAGCCGGGGCAGCGGGCCTGGACCTCCGTCAGGTGGTCAGCGTCTGCCCGGTGATCGACCCGGCCAAAGCGCTGCTGGCCATGGAAAACGGCAACTGGATTTATGAGCGCTACTTCGAGCGCAAATGGGCTCGTTCCCTGGCCATCAAACAGCAATGCTTTCCGGAACTTTATGGCCACGACGACTGGACCCGGCTGCGCAGCTTGCGCGAAAAAACGCATTACCTGGCCACGCGTTATGCCGGTTTCAAGGATTCTGAAACCTACTACGATGGCTATTCCATCGCTGCCAATCGACTGGCGTCATTGAAAATACCGGCAACCATACTGACCGCCGCGGATGATCCGGTGGTGCCGGTAGAGGATTTTAAAAGTCTGCCGGATATTCCCGAGCTGGAAATTCTGGTCAGCACCTTTGGGGGACACTGCGGGTTTTTGAAGAACTGGAAACTCGAAAGCCTGGCCGAAGACCTGATTCTGCAACGGGCTCAACTCTCGAATCCATCCTTGAACGTGCCGGATTTCTGCATGTAGCATACGCCTCCGGGTACAGGGGTCATCTCGAAAGTCTCTGCATCGATGGTCACCTCCACGACTTTCAGTCCACTGAATGAGACATCCAGTTCCAGTGCTGTTCCCGGTAGAGTGAGATGGCTGATATTAATCACCCCGGCCGATGGAAACAGGGTTTTCGCCGCTTGCGGCTCCATATTCAGATCCTCAAGGACGCTCAAACAGACCTCGCAAGTGGAGTAGTTGTTGTTCGGTACCGAACCGAGATCGATGAGGCCGCTCGCGCCGTAGCCGCTGTAGTGAAATTCCAGATAAATCATGTCGCGTTCCGGACCGCCGAAGCCCAGATCTGTGCCGGGATCCAAAGTATAGATGGCGTCACTGTCCGGATTGTTTTGAGTGAGTGTATAGGGGCCGTCAAAGAGCGCTTCGCCACAGACGGGCCCAGCTGCAGCTGCTGTCTGTAGAGTCACCGCCGCCAGCGCAATCAGTACGACTGATCGCCTCAGTCCAACCCACATCGAGTTGCGGAGAAACTTCATAATCGGTCGCATCTGCACACCCCTTGTTGGTCGGCTTGACCGCCGACTGCAGTGAAATTGAAAGATTAAAGGCACTCATCCATGAAATCCGATGAGAATTGAACAGCTTTTACCTGAGACCACAACTTAAAAATGGAGCGGGTGATGGGGATCGAACCCACATTAAGAGCTTGGGAAGCTCCCGTTCTACCATTGAACTACACCCGCTATTTGTAGCGACTACGGCTGATTCTAAACCCGCAAGGCAAGCGCGTCATCTTTGTCGTTAACCATTTCAGGTTTTGAGGATTTTCTCCCAGGTTGTTGCCAGGAGGGCATTGCTGGTGACCAGTACGAGTAAATCACCCGCCTCGCACAGACTGGCCGGATATTCTACCGAACGGCTGACATCCTTGAAAATTTCGACCTGTGTGTCGGCAACGCCTGCCGTCAGCAGGCCACGCCGCAATACGGCCGTGGTGTCGATTCCATCACCCGTATCATATCCGGGCTTGCCTGAGCACAAATAATGATCGTAATGTCCGGCTACCGTGGCTGCTGCTTTGAGGCAGGCTGATTCGGAAGCATGGGGCGATACCCCGAAACGCAGGATCCTGCGCCCCTTGCAGGGATACTGGTCGGTAAAAGAAACCAGTTGCTGTAAACCGTCGGCATTGTGTGCGTAGTCCATGATGATATGAAAGCGACCGTTGTCGTGGACATTCAGTCGGCCGGGAAGGGACTCGAAGCCCATTTCAAAGCTCGTCATCGCCTGGCGAATGCTGCTCAACTCCAGCCCCAGTGCGTGAGCGGCTGCAACCGCATGCATGGCGTTGCTGATGTTGTGCCGGGCTGCACCATTGAACGTGGCGGGTATGGAATTGACGGCGATGACGGGCGTAGCGGCATCTGCAGTGTTCAATATGATCCATTCCTCACCATCATGCTCAGCGGTGTGAATGATATGCATGACAGAGGCGGGATCAACTGCTGCTTTTTTTCGCAACTCATTGGGCCCGCACCGGAAAGTCGACAGGTAAAGCGTCCGGCCCGATAAATGCGGCAACATGTCCAGGCATAAGGGATCATCTCCATTCAACACCACGGAGCCGGTGCAGCGTTCGAGAACAGAACGTTTCACGGTTGCCATATCCTGCAGGGTTTCCACCCCGTACTCACCCAGGTGGTCGGGACTGACATTGGTGCAAATGGCGACATCACTGTAATCGTAAGCAAAGCCCGAATGCAGTATGCCACCCCGTGCCGTTTCCAAAATCGCCAGCTCGACCTCGGGATGTTCAAACACCATGCAATGGCCATGGAAACCTGAATTGTCGCCTAGCTCCTTGAGCTCCTGGTCAAAGTACACGCCGGTGGTCCGGGCCATGCCTACAAACAACGACGCTACCTGTGCAATACGCGCAATCATGGTGGCAGTGGTGGTTTTTCCATTGGTGCCAGTGATGGAAACGATGGGAATACGGCAGGGCTTGCCAGGCGGATACAGCCAATTCAAAAACCGGTCATAGGCTGCGCTCAAAAGCTCAGGATGTTGCTGCAGTAAGGTCGTCAATTCCGGAGAAGGGTTGAGATCGTTGACCCGCCAATCCGTTTCAGGATACCCGTCTTCACTGCAACTGGCGGTTCCGGGCTGAAATCGAACCAGCAGGAAGCCGCTATTCAGCGCCTGATCGATACGTCGTGCCAATGCTTCAGTTTGGGTATCAACGGCGACAATCCGGCCATCCTGCAATGCTGCGAGTAATTCTCCACCCACCATTAGCAGGTCCAGCCGGGAGCCAGCAGTTTCCGGTTCGACCAGAAAGCTGCGGTTGTCCATGTCGGGCCTGGTCAGCAATGAGTCCAGCTCGCTTTCGCTTTTGACCAGCCAGCCATTTGCGTTCAAGGGATCCCGTTGTTGAGTGCGTATACGTACCGGGAAACCCATTCGTCGCGCCGTGCGTCGAACACGCATGGGTGATGCTGCGGCCGTCAGCGACACATCATCTATTGCGCCTTTTATCCCCAGCTCCGCAAGCAGGTTCCACATGATCCGGCGGTCATTCATCAAGCTGAAGCCGGGACCCGGCCTGTCGATGCAGAACAGGCCATCCAAAATAACCCGGTGCTGGCTGTGACCCAGCATGATCATGCCGTTGGGAGCGACGCGGAAACTGGCCGGTAAAGGTCCATACGGCTCCCGCTCCAGTCGCAGTACGGGTACTCCACGTGCCCGGGCGGCGGCCATCAGCCCCAGGGTTTCGGGCGGCGTTACGAAGGGTCGGGATGCCGCAATAAATTCTGCAATGCAGGCCGGTAAGGGTTGCTCCGCATTATGCAGCAGTGGCCGCCAATGCAACTGTGGGCACAATTCAGACACCAGGCGCATGGCCAGATCACCCGCCTGGTCGCCGCTTGGAATATCATCATGTTGGAAGATGAAACGGTAACGCCACTCATCGCTGTCGGGGGGTTGATCCTGCAGAAAATCATGGAATTTCAAGGCATGTCCGGCTGCGTTTTGCAGGGCCAGCGCAAGCAAGCAGACATAGCCCGCCAGACGTGCGATGGGCGATTCCCGATTGTTGACATCGACCCACGATCTGGCGTCCATGTACAAACCCAATTCGACCAGTTTGGCAGGTAACTGTCGCTGAAGGTCGGCAGCAATGGATTCGAGCCGGGCCGCTTCATCTGCTTCTGTCCGCAATACCATTTCTATCACCGTCACTTCGGCGCGACGGCTGGGGCCGATGGTTGAAATCATTTCTACAAGCTGCATGAAACGAACCTGTACCTATCGCAGTTTCAGAGGCAGCGATTGTAAAGCACGGAACAATGATCGGGACTTCCAAACCGGCCGGGGTGCTGCCAATTCCAGATGCGGGAAACGCTGCAGCAGGCGGCTATAGGCGATGCGGGCTTCGCTACGTGCCAGCTTTTCGCCCAGACAACGGTGTATGCCCAGGCCAAAAGCCAGGTGGCGATTGGGTTTGCGTGCGATATCGAAGCGATCCGGCTCGGCAAATTGTGCCGGGTCGCGGTTGGCTGCGGAGACCACGGGTGAGATGCGATCACCTATCTGAATCTGCTGGTCGCGGAAAGTCATCGGCGCTGCAGCCACACGAAAAACCGCACGTTGGAAAGGTGCTTCAAAGCGCAGCACTTCATTGATCATGCTGTCTGTCAGCTCCGGCTGCTGGCGTAATTTTGCCAGTTCCTGCGGGTTGGCCAAAAGACAGTACATGCCATTGCCCAGCAGGTTGAGCGTGGTTTCATGTCCGGCCAACAGCAGTAACATGCACTGGGCCATGGCTTCCTGAGGCGAGCATTTTGCAGCAGCGGAGTCATTTTTCAGGCTTTCAATAATGGTTCCAGGGGGCTGGCTTGGCCGGGCTACCAATTCAGCGAAATACCCGGTCATTTCCTGCAGGGCTTTGACACCCCTTTGCTTGACAGCCGGATCGCTTATCGTTGAATCAAAGCCGAGGCCGAGATCCACGGTCCAGTCTCGCAGCAGGGCTGCATCTTCGAACGGCGTTCCCAGCATCCGGGTAATCACATTGACGGACAGGGGTTCAGCAAACGCAGCCATGAAATCAACTTCATCATGCTGTTGCATGGCGTCAATCAACTGATCCACCAAGTCAGTGATCATGGCATTAATGCGGTTTACACCAGCCTGACTGAAGGGTGCGCTGATCAGTGCGCGTAAACGCGTATGGTCTGGCGGATCCGAATACAGCAACATGTAGTGGAACGGATTGCGCTGGCTTTCCGGAACCAGTCGTTTGATATCCTGCGGCGCATCATGGGCATTACGGAGTATGTCTTTTACGTCATCATAGCGGGTGAACATCCAGGCGCCACCCGAGTTGGTGTCTTGCGGAGTTTCCAGCCAATAGGCGGTTTCCTGTTCACGCATTTGCCGGTATACCGGATAAGGATCCTGAAAAAATTCTTCAGTAAAAGGGTTATTATCGATCATCTGGTTTGTTACCTGGATTACAGTTGGGCTAGCCTATAATGTCTGTGCTTTAATTTCATCCTGCCCTTTTGTTGGCTGGAGCAATTCCTGTTTACGAAAAATTACTATGAAAAAAGACCTTGATCTGAAGCTCAGCCGGGCTGAAATTGCGGCTCTGTCGTCGGTATACATCGACCAGGGCATCAAGCAGGAAGCCTGGGAAATCCAAACCATTCAATTCAC
The DNA here is from genome assembly GCA_964602895.1 of uncultured Wenzhouxiangellaceae bacterium. Taxonomy (GTDB): domain Bacteria; phylum Pseudomonadota; class Gammaproteobacteria; order Xanthomonadales; family SZUA-36; genus JAWXBM01. Next base: position 6,749 of record CAZRTG010000067.1, on the reverse strand, counting down.
CGGAACGCTGCTCACGGCTACCGTGAGGATGACGTCTACTTTCATCTCCCCAACCGACCCCGGGGGGTTCCATCTCACCATATTCTGTACCCAGGAAATCCTTGCCCAACTGGCGAATATTCACCTGCACGTTACGGCGGGCCATAGGGTCAAGTGTCGCGAATCCTGGATGCGTGAATGTCATTTCAATTACCGCAACGTCATCCGTCAGACTGACAATATCCAGGTTGAAATGGACATGGTGTCGCAGCGCTGGGCGGGGGATAGCCTGGTGGGCAAGGTCATTTGCCGCATGACGGATGATAAGGGTGGCTTATTCATCGCTACACTCAAGGGTATGTTGCGTTAAGTCTGCTTTCCTGGTCTTTTGCTGAATTCAGGTCCGAGTTGGCCAAATCGGCTGCGTATTTGCCGTTCGCAATCGCCTTTGGTCATCAGCCTGCCATGCATGAAGCGTTTGTTATCCAGGATCAACAGATCGTCTGCTTGCCAGCTGTGTGCCAGCGCAATTTCATCCTGGATGTCAATCAACGAATCGATCACTGCTGTGCCAATTTCTTCTCCGTCGCCGAAAAATATCCGGTTGGTAGACTTGCTGTAAGTGAGGGTGTTCTGCCAACGCGGATGAGTGATGGCGGGCAAATGTGCCAAAAGACCATTGGCGAAGGCAGGTAATCCGCCGAGACTGGTTTGTATTGCAGCCACCCGGCACCGTATCGCTATTTCATCATCTTGCATCCGGTAACTGCAGCCAGGAAATTTGCGCAGAAACTCATTCAGCTGCTCCCGTCGCTGCAACTGGAATTCAGTCTGCCAGCGTGCTGTATCCCACAGCGCCTGGTAAATGATGCCTTGTTGTTCAAAACGCTGGCATAAATCGTCAGGCAACATCCCAAGAAAATGAACACCATCTGCCAGCAGGGTCTCGCCGCCACCGGTAGCTGCGGGCAGAACACAGTTGAAAAAGCACAGTTCGGGAGGTGGTGGATTGGGGCGATAGGTGCCCTCGCTGTGGACGAACAGGTTGAAGTTGCGACGTGGCACTTCGGAGGTGTGGCCATCGCTGTTCCGGTCGTCTACTGCCCTTCGAGTGCCCACCTGGTGAAATCTGTCACAGAACTTTTCGGTAAATTGCTGAAACCCGGACAGGCTAGTGCTGAAACCACGCAGCAATACGGCCCCTGATTCCCGCAGCGCCTGCATGACTGCCACGGTGTCGACCCGTAACAGATCGCTGCTTTCCTGTGCCTGTAAAGTAAAAATCCTGGTGCCAGTAGCTGGGTATGGCTTCATGGTGAATGAATTTATTGGGTCACCCGCAGGTTGAGATCATGCTGTAAGTGCCAACACATGAGCCCGGGCAGAGGGCCCCAACGCATCCAGGTTGTAACCACCTTCCAATACCGAAACCACACGACCTCCACAGGCCTGCGCGGCGTAATCGCAAATTTCACGAGTGATCCAGTAGTAATCATCGAATTGCAGATTCAGGTTCGCCAGTGGATCAGCCTCATGTGCATCGAAACCTGCAGAGATCAGAATCAGGTCCGGGGCAAATGCACGCAATGCGGGAAGACCCAGCGTTGTCCAGGCGTGTCGGAATTCGGTGCTGCCCGAGCCTTCTGGCAGTGGCAGGTTGAGGATATTGCCACAGCCGGTTTCATCGCTATGGCCAGTACCTGGCCAAAGCGGATCCTGGTGGCTGGAAATATAGAAAACGCTTGGGTCAGCCTCAAAAATGGCCTGTGTGCCATTACCGTGATGTACATCAAAGTCCAGAATCGCCACTTTGCCGGCGCCGTGCGTGGCCTGTGCGTGTCTGGCTGCAATGGCCACATGATTCAACAGACAAAATCCCATCGCCCGACTGGCCTCTGCATGGTGGCCGGGTGGCCTGACCGCACAAAATGCATTGCGTGCCTGCCCGGTAAAGATCTGGTCTACTGCAAAACAGGCAGCTCCGCTGGCACGCAAGGCCGCATTTACCGATCCGGGTGAAAGAATCGTATCCTGGTCCAGCATCACCCGCCCGTCCTCCGGCTCGGCTTCAACAATGCCTTGCCAATAGTCCAATGGGTGAACGAGGGTTATTTGCCCGGTACTGGCCAGTGGGGCTGGTAATTTTTCTGTTCCAGGCAGGTTTTCCAGTGCTTCCAATACGGTACGTAAGCGCTGAGTGGATTCCGGGTGCATGGTGCCCGGATCGTGGTTCAGGCATTCATCGTGATGCAGAATCAGAGTGGTCATAGGGGGCACAGGCTAGATCTCCGGGGTCGGGCTGGTCAAGCACTATCTGTTATCAAGCAGGCTCCCATCCGTTCAGGCGACAAATGGGCGTGATAACCCGTGATGTATCCGTCGTGCTCCAGGCGCTTGACCCGCTCCAGACACGGTGTTGGGGTCAGGTTTACTTTACGTGCAATAGCATAAGTATATATTTAAAATCAGCGAAACAGCCTAACTGGAGTTTCCGAATGAAAATCGGTGTGCCCAAGGAAATCAAGAATCATGAGTATCGTGTAGGTCTTGAGCCGGCTTCAGTGCGCGAACTTTCATTGCGAGGGCACGAGGTATTCGTGGAGTCCACGGCGGGTGAAGGCATAGGCATGCTGGATGAGGATTACGCAGTAGCCGGTGCGACCATTCTGCCCGATGCTGCCAGCATTTTTGATACCGTCGAATTGGTCGTCAAGGTCAAGGAACCGCAAGCGGCCGAACGCGCCATGCTGAAGTCAGACCACACGCTGTTCACCTATTTGCATCTGGCTGCCGATGCTCCTCAAGCCGTAGACCTGGTTAACAGCGGTGCCACCTGCATCGCCTATGAAACCGTTACCGACACACAGGGTGGATTGCCCTTGTTGGCACCCATGTCTGAAGTGGCCGGGCGCTTGTCCGTTCAGGCCGGGGCCTGGTGTCTCGAAACAGCCCATGGCGGATCGGGCATTCTGCTGGGTGGTGTACCCGGTGTTGAGCCAGCCAAAGTGGTTATCATTGGTGGTGGCACAGTGGGTTTGAATGCTGCAAAAATGGCAGTGGGCCTGGGTGCTCGCGTTGTTGTGCTGGACCGTAGCACCCGCGCGATACGCTTTCTGGATTCCATTTTCTCCAACTCGATTGAAACCGTACATTCCAACGCAGATGCCATTGAGCGTCACCTGAAGGATGCAGACCTGGTGATCGGAGGTGTGCTGGTACCTGGCGCTGCAGCACCCAAACTGGTGACACGAGCGCATCTTTCCATTATGAAGCCGGGCTCGGTGCTGGTTGACGTTGCCATTGATCAGGGTGGTTGCTTCGAGACCTCGCATGCGACCACACACGCCGAACCGACTTTCGTGGTGGACGGGATTTTGCACTATTGTGTGGCCAATATGCCGGGTGCAGTGCCACGTACATCCACTTTTGCCCTGAACAATGCCACCTTGCCTTTTGTCCAGGCCATTGCAGATAAAGGTGCCCGGCAAGCCATGCTGGATAACCCGCATTTGCTGGCGGGATTGAATGTATGTCGCGGCATGGTTACCTACCCCGATGTTGCCCGTGACCTGGGTTATGACTACGTTCCGCCATTGGCGGCACTGGCACAATAAGCGACAGAAGCAGGCGCTGACAGCATTACAGGTTCATCCAGACCTTGCTGACATCTGCTGACTTGGTTTAAAGTGCCACCCAGCTGTTTATTTTATTGAACAGAGCTTTCAAGGTAGGTGGATTGATGAGTGAAGACGTTGGCAAAAGGCTGAAGGCTGCTCGCACGGCTTTTGGATTGAGTCAACGCGAGCTGGCCAAGCGTGCCGGTGTAACCAATGGCATGGTGTCGTTGATCGAACAAGGCCGTGCTAGCCCGTCGGTGGGCTCGCTGCAAAAAATCCTGAGCGCGTTTCCCTTAACCCTGGCAGAATTCTTCACGCGCGACCTGAGCCATCAGGAAGAAGTGGTTTTTCGTGCCTCGGAACAACCGGACATGGGCACAGGCGGAATCGAGTTTCGACTGGTAGCAGCCACCCGGCCTGATCGTGCCATGTCCATACTCAACGAAGTTTATGCACCTGGAGCAGATACCGGCGAGGACCTGCTGACGCATGTTGGCGAAGAGGGTGGGGTGATCATCGCTGGTGAATTGGAGCTGACCGTTGCCGGTAAAACCTGGACGCTCGGTGTTGGCGATTCCTATTATTTTGAGAGTCATTTGCCGCATCGATTTCGTAACACCGGCGATGTGCCGGCACGACTGATCAGTGCCAATTCGCCACCGACCATATGATCAAGGAATCAAACCGATGAGCACCGCGATATACCGAAACCCGTTCAGCTTCATGGAGGCACCGTGGTTTCGTGAATGCCCGCAAGCCGATGTGGTGGTAATCGGCATTCCCTTCGACATGGGTACATCCGGTCGTGCCGGAACACGTTCCGGACCGGGTGCCATTCGTCAGGCTTCCGCCAACCTGGTGTGGGATTGCCCGCGCTGGCCCTGGGATTTTGTGTTGGGTGATCGCCTGCAACTGGCTGACGGCGGTGATGTGGATTTTCCTTACAGCGAGCCACAAGCCGCCAGTGACGCCATTCAGACACGTGCCGAGGAATTGCTGGACAAGGGTAAAACCGTATTGAGTTTTGGTGGCGATCATTATGTCAGTCTGCCGCTGCTACGGGCGCATGCAAAAAAGCACGGCCCGTTAGCCCTGCTGCATTTCGATGCACATACCGATACCGCCAGCGATGGCACTGCTTTCGATCATGGCGCCATGTTTTATCATGCGGTGCAGGAAGGCTTGCTGTTGCCGGAATATTCCGTACAGGTAGGAATTCGAACCAGTTATACTTATCAGGATCATCCATTCACCGTTCTGGATGCGTCCTGGGTCAACGAACAATCGGCAGCTGCGGTTATCAGCCGTATTCGCGAAGTGATTGGCGATCAGCCGGTATACCTGAGTTTCGATATCGATTGCCTGGACCCGGCTTTTGCGCCAGGTACCGGTACGCCCGTGGCAGGTGGGCTGACTTCGGACCGGGCCTTGCAGATTGTCCGCGGGCTGAAAGGACTGGACATCAGGGGCATGGACGTAGTCGAAGTTGCCCCAGCTTATGATAACGCTGAAGTTACAGCCCTGGCGGCTGCGACATTGGCCTTGGAAATGCTTTACATCCGCGCCTGAGCATACAGCGTCAGCGACCGATGAATACCTGAATTCGCAGCTGCAAAATCAGACTCAGCGCCCAGTGCCCCTGGTGGGCAAAAACGAGTAAATACATCATGAATTTCGAAGATTTAAAAACCTGGTTGAAAGAAAAGCAGATTACCGAGATTGAATGCCTGGTGCCTGACATTGCGGGTATTGCACGTGGCAAGATCACTCCGGCCAACAAGTACCTGCGTGAGGAAAGCATACGCTTACCGGAAAGTCTGTTTGGCCAGACGGTGACCGGTGACTGGCCGGAAGATGAGTTGTACGAAACCATAGTCGATCCGGCCGAGCGGGATATGCACGTTCTTCCTGATCCGGCAACGGTACGGCTGGTGCCCTGGGCGCACGAGCCCACCGCCCAGATCATCCATGACTGTTATTACCGTGATGGCACACCGGTGCAAATGGCGCCGCGGAATGTATTGAAGGCCGTACTCAAGCTGTATAGCGATGAAGGCTGGGCACCGGTAGTTGCGCCGGAGCTGGAATTCTTCCTGACTGAAATGAACAAGGATCCGGACTATCCACTGGAACCGCCGATCGGTCGCAGTGGTCGCAGGGAAACGGCCCGGAAATCCTACGGTATCGACGCGGTGAACGAGTTCGATCCGTTGTTTGAATTGATGTACGACTACAGCGAAGCACAGGAATTGGGCATTGATACGTTGATACACGAGGAAGGCGCGGCACAGATGGAGATCAACTTTCATCATGGCGATGCGCTGGATCTGGCGGATCAGGTGTTCGTATTCAAGCGCACGGTGCGCGAAGCTGCACTGCATCACAACTGTTTCGCTACCTTCATGGCCAAGCCTCATGAGAATGAGCCTGGCAGTGCAATGCATGTGCACCAGAGTGTGGTCCGTATCGCTGATGGTACGAATATTTTCAGCAATGAAGATGGCACGCCTTCAGAAAAATTCTATTGGTTTATTGGCGGGCAACAGAAGTACATGAACGCCGCAGTGCCGTTTTTTGCTCCGAATATCAACTCCTATCGTAGACTGCAGCCGGGTGGTTCGGCACCCATCAATCCGCATTGGGCTGAGGACAACCGAACGGTGGGATTGCGTGTTCCCGGTTCCGATCCGGAAAACCGCCGGATTGAGCACAGGGTCAGTGGCGCAGATGTGAACCCGTATATCGCCATTGCGGCCATGCTGGCCACGGGCTATTTGGGCATCAAGAATCAGGTGCAGCCGACTGAGGAAGTCATTGGCAGTGCTCATAACCTGCCTTATGGTTTGCCCTTGACGATTGAAGAGGGCTTCCGCTACCTGGATGCCTGTGAAGAACTGATCGATATTCTGGGCCCACGTTTTGTGCAGTGCTACAAAGCAGTGAAAATGGCAGAGTACGCCGAGTTCCAGAAAGTGATCAGTTCCTGGGAAAGGGAATTCCTGCTGCTCAACGTCTGAGATGTAGGAGGCAGCCACGCTGCCGACAAATAAGGCTGAATCGCGACCATGGGTCGCTCCCACATGTAGGAGGCCGCTCCCGGGCATCCTGCCCTTCGCGGCACCGGTGCATCCCTGCACAATGGCAGCCACGCTG